>JACZYD010000071.1 GCA_022571255.1 Bacteroidota bacterium | reverse complement strand
GAGCGAGCAGGCCCACAGCGGAAACAACAGTCTGAAGAGTGAATCCAACGGAGTGAACTGTAAAGAAACACCCGCCATCTCGCAGCGCGTACCCGTGACGCCCGGCGAGCCTGTACTCTTCAGCTTCTGGGTCAAACATGAAGGACATACGGATCCAGGGGAGATCGGTACCGGTCGGAACAATCTGGGCATCACGGCCCTGTGGTACGACAACCTCGAAGGAGGCGCTGCCGGATGGGGCGAACTCGGAGGGGTTGATGTAACCTACACCGGAACGTTCAACGACCTTCCTGCCGAACAGTTGATCCCGATTCTTCTGCAGCAGGAGTCGAGCGGCTGGACGCAGTACGCCGTCATTGCCTATCCGAAGGACGGTGCTGTCGGAGTCGAAATGCGACTGCGCTATTACGAACAGTTCTCCGGAGCCACCTACTGGGATGATGTGTTCATCGTATCCCTGGGCGGCAGCGCCCTGACCCCCGTGTCGGTCGAAGAGACGTCCAATGAGTCGATTGAAATCCCGAATGGATTTGAGCTCGAACAGAATTACCCGAATCCGTTCAATCCGACGACGACGATCTCCTTCAAGCTTGCCACCGCCGGCGACGTCAGACTGGATGTCTACAACATGCTCGGACAACGCGTGAAAACCTTGATCAACACGCAGCGCATGAGTGCAGGCAGCTATGTCTCGGTCTTCGACGCTTCCAACTTATCCAGCGGAGTATATCTGTATACCCTGCGGTTTGACGGAAAGGTAACAACGCGTCAGATGATTCTTCTGAAGTAATCTACGTAGAGGCAAATACGATCGTATCCTCGGCCACCGGGTCGAGGATACGGTTGTTTTGCACCACATGAATCATTACAATTCCCGAATATTAATTTTCCCGTCACTCTCGCGTTATGATGTAATCCACGGGTGAGCATGGCCATTCCCATTCGGCCCATTCGGCTGCTGCTGTTTCTGATTCTATTCGCCCCACAAACGGTGAATGCTCAAACGACTGGAAAAATATCCGGCCGGGTCATGGATGCGACAGACGGCCAACCTCTTCCAGGGGTCAATGTGGTGCTCGAGGGAACGGTGCAGGGCTCATCCAGTGATGTGGAAGGGGACTATTTCATACTCAATATTCGTCCAGGAACGTATATCGTAAGGGCCTCTTTTATCGGATATGCTTCTGTTGTCGTACAGAATGTTCAGGTGAGTATCGGACAAACGACCCTGGTGGACTTCAATCTGCAGGAAGAGATTATCGAAGGCGAAGAAATTGTCATCATTGCCGAAAAACCCCTCGTACAGCACGATCTGACTTCCTCAGTGATCTCTATTTCGGCCAGTGAGCTCGAGACGTTACCCGTTCTGAATTTTTCCGATGTGGTAGCACTTCAGGCCGGCGTCGTAGACGGGCATTTCCGCGGCGGACGATCGGGAGAGGTTTCGTATCTCGTCGACGGGATTCCAATAAACGATGTCTATAACCAGTCGTTTGCTTATGAAGTGCAGAATAATGCCATTCAGGAAGTGAATATCATAAGCGGGACTTTCAACGCTGAATTCGGTCAGGCACAGTCAGGTGTCGTAAATATTGTCACGAAAGAGGGCGGTGATCGTCTGGAGGCGAGCGGAAATTTTTATTTCGGAGACTATGTTTCACCCGGCACAGATCTTTTCGGAAATCTGGATGACGTGACTCCCAGCGGAGTCTACGATTTAGAGGGCACGCTGGGGGGACGTGTTCCTTTTCTGGGTAACCGGGTGAATTTCTTCTCGTCTGCAAGACTGTTCAGGAATGAAGGATTTCTGTTCGGCAGGAATATCGTCAATCCGGCGGGGACGAACGCGGACACCGGTCAGCTTGTGCAGGTCGATGGACGCGAGGTGTTTGTTCCGTCGCTTGGCGACAGCAGCTGGTCGTCCATGAATTGGAGTGAACTGTCAACCGTACAGCTGAAACTTACGGCCCGTATTTTTGGGACCAGTAAGTTATCTGTCAATGCGTTGATTCAAGACACGCAAGGTCAGGACTTTGATCATCTCTTCCAGTACAATCCGGGCGGACTTCTCAGAAATTCGGCCACAGCAAAATCACTGACGCTCACCTATACGCATTTGCTCGGGCAGAAGAGTTTTCTGGATTTCAAAGGAGCATTCTTCGAGAACGACGTCGACAGATTCCTTTATTCGGATCCCCTGGACGCGCGTTACCCGAATGACAACGCGCTGCGTCAACTGGCCGGTAATTTTTCCTTTTTCAGGGGAGGAGCCAGCATGACGCACACCGATCGTAAAACGACCACCTATGTGGCCAAACTGGATCTGACCAGTCAGATCACAAAAAATCACCTGGTCAAGGCTGGCTTTGAATACAAGGATCACGAATTATTTCTGGATGACTTTGAGGTAAAAAACAACTCCGGTACAGATTTCAAGGCGGCTATTCCGCCAGCGGGCACTCCCGATCACGTCCTCTACACGCGTGAACCTTTCGAAATGGGTGCTTATATCCAGGACAAAATGGAATTCGGTATCATGACCGTAAACGCGGGCGTCCGATGGGATTATTTTGATGCCAATTCGGAAGTCCTGGAAGATTTCGGCAGACCTCGCACCTCGCCGCGCACGTCGTCCACGCCAAAATCACAATTGTCGCCGCGTATCGGTCTGGCCTATCCCCTTTCAGAGCAGGGCGTCGTGCATGTATCGTACGGTCATTTTTTCCAGATGCCGCCGTTTCAGTTTCTTTTCACGAACCCGGATTACATTTTTGACCCGGAAGAAGGCTTGAATCGACCTTTCGGTTACCCGGACCTCGAACCACAGCGTACGATTGCGTACGAAATCGGACTGAGCCAGGCGCTTGCGAGTGATATCAAAATTGACGTTACTACATATTTCAGAGACATCCGAAACCTGCTTGGTACTCGAATTGAAATCATCAGCGCAGGGTTCGACGAATTTTTCCAACTCTCAAGATACGGTCGTTTTATCAACCGGGATTTCGGACAGGTGAAAGGTTTTATCCTCTCGTTCGAGAAACGGCTTTCAGACGGATACGGAATTCAGATCGATTATACCTTCCAGGTTGCCGAAGGCAATGCCAGTGACCCCCGTTCCGTCCTGCTCGACGAACAGGCTGGAATTGAGTCAGAAAAGCAACTGGTCCCTCTGGATTGGGACCGCCGTCATCAACTCAATACGACATTCACCCTCGGGTCGCCCGGTAAATGGGTTGCCACTTTGATCGGTAAACTGGGATCCGGCCTCCCTTATACTCCCTCGCTGGCTGACGAACGAATCAGCGTGGAAAATTCGGGGAGACGAAGAGGAACGGTTACGTTCGACTTGTTCGCAAGAAAAACCGTCATCGAAAGAGGATGGCGGCTTTCACTCATCGCGCGAATTTTCAATCTGTTTGATACGCGTAATGAAGTGAATGTCTTCACGGATACCGGTCGAACGTTTCCCAATCTTCAGTTCCTTCCCGGTGAAGCACAGGGTCTGAACACCAAAGAACAATTCCTTACCCGTCCCGACTTTTTCTCGCCCCCCAGGCAGATTACCCTTGGACTATCCTTCAGTTTTTAGAGGTTGATCCAGAATCTTATGAAACGAACCACGATTATCCTGGCAGGCTGCCTGATCTTCATGATCAGCCAGGAGGCTCGTGCCCAGCGCGTTCCGGATCCCAAAAAGGGAGACCCCAACCTTACGCAATGGGGGGTCATGAATGGGAATCGCGTACGATCCCTGTATGCCAATCACGGAGAAATTGCTCGATGGCCGGATCAGCCTTCGGGTGAATGGCCCAAGGGAAGCGGCCGGTCCTACGTTGACGGCGTCGCTTTTATCGTGGCGGCAATAGCGCCGGACATCAACGGCAACCCGATCAAAGTGTTGAGCACAAACTACCGGGAATTCATAGACAGAGATCCCGTTACCAAGATACCCTGGGGCTGGGCTCCAGTGCCCGGGTATTCCAATCGCAGACAGGATCTTCCTGCGCGAAGTGATGATCCGGGAACATGGCCGGAGTCGTGGCCGGATCGGCCCATCGACTGGGCTGGTCAATGGAATGGTTTTTTTGGAAAAGGAGTCCTGAATGCGGATGTCGAGACCTACTTCGTTTTTGATGACAGTCCCGATCAGGAGTGGACGGGACCCCCTCATTTTTTTCTGCCATGTCCTGGAGACGATGAGAGGGGAGGGCTCGGTCTGGAGGTTGCTACCCGTGGATTCCAATGGAATCATCCCCTCGCACAAGATGTGATATTCTGGTTGTATGAGATCACAAACGAATGCAGTGTCGACTACGATGACATGTACATGGTCCAGTATATCGATTGGGGAGTAGGGGGCACTGCAGACTCTGGCGACGACGAGGGAGCATTCAATGTCAAACTCGATATGGCCTTTGCCTGGGATTTCGACGGAGTCGGTTCACCGGGCAGATGGGGCCCTGTCGGAACGGTAGGGTACGCCTTCCTGGAATCTCCGGGTAATTTCACGGACGGGATAGACAACGATTCCGACGGCATTATCGACGAACGCCGCGAAAGCGGACCCGGGCAACTCATCGAAGGACAAGATGCCATTCGTGATTATGTCACGGCGAACTACAATCTTGACTTGTTCGAGGAATTCTACCGGGACCTGGAGTTCCGACCGGCTTTTCAGGACGAACGCTGGTGGACAGGAGATGAGGAACTGGACTGGCTTGGCTTCCAGGACCTGAATGATAATGGGATCTGGGAAGAGAATGAGCCACTCCGGGATGATGTCGGCGAAGATGGGCTTGGACCAAATGCGAGTAACTATCCCGGAAGGGACCTGGGAGAAGGCGACGGCATACCCACCGCCGGAGAACCCAATTTTGACGCGCTCGACAAGGACGAGTCAGATCAGATCGGTCTCACCGGTTTTTCGATTTTTAACGTACATGACTACGAACTGACCGACGATGCGGGCAATTATGACCTCTACGCCAAGGCATTGCCACCGATTGATGATATCGTGCTCGGGGGTGGAAGGAATCTGGGAATGTTTTTCTCTTCCGGTCCTTTTCCTTTAAAAGCAGGGCAGACAGAGCGGTTTTCGATGGCTCTCATCTTTGCCGAAAAAGATTTCACGGATCCGACCGAAATCTCGAACTCCTCCCTTGCTCGAAAGAAAGAAACGGTACAGCAGATATATAATGCGGATTATCGGTTCGCCCGCCCTCCTGACAAACCCGAATTAACCGCCACGCCGGGCGACGGCCAGGTAACTCTTATCTGGGACGATTCGTCAGAACGTTCATTCGATCCCTTTCTTCGCGAGTTTGATTTCGAGGGATATATGATCTATCGCTCGACCGAACCCAACTTTGAGGAAAACTTGAAGGTCACCGACTCTTTCGGCAACACCATCTTTCAAAAACCGATCGCGCAGTTCGATCTGGACAATGGCCTGCGGGGTCCGCACCCGGTCGCAATAAACGGCGTCCAGTTCAACCTGGGAACAGACAGTGGCCTGCGCCACAGCTTTATTGACACCGACGTGATCAATGGGCGGACCTATTTCTATGCGATTGTCGCCTACGACAGAGGTTTTTTATTGCGAGACGAGGACGGCCAGGTGCTGACAGATTTGGATGGTCAGGTCCGGGGTTTGTCCCCGAGCCTCACTACGGCGGTCATCAATAATGATATCGCCGGAAATATAGTGGCAGACATCAATACAGCCATAATCACACCGCGAGCTCCATCCGCGGGCTACATCTCTCCCGAAGTCGGTGACTTTCAACTCGATGTCAGGGGCACCGGTACGGTAAGTCTGAATATCGTTTCGCCGGCCAAGGTGAATAGTCGCGCGACATATGAGTTGACATTTACCAATGAATCGTTGTGGCAAAACGAGTCCGAAGTCGGCTACTCGCTGACGAATACCACCACGGGAACCCTGCTGGAAGAGGGTACCATTCCGTCAGGATTCAAGGAAATTCCTCCCTTGGAGGGATTTCTCACGGAAATAAACAATGCAACGTCCGTGCAAATCGTCGTCTCATCCATCCGAATGGAAGGAGAGGCCGGCACATTTTCTCCCATAGTGCTTCCCGGGACAGCCGAGCCTTCTACGTCTTTTAGATTTGTTGCGATACCGGCTGATTTTACGATACACTTTACGGAAGCGGTTGCAGATACGTCGATGCGCCTTTCCTTTGGAACGACTGAGATTGAAACCAAATTTTATATCGAGAATCGTACGACAGGTGAGAAGTACCCCTTCATCATATTCGAAGACATCCCTGAATTGCGAAACGGAGAGTATGATCACGGCGAACTGATTGTGCTTGTTTCGGGCGTCGAACCGGGACTGGAGCCCGAGCTCAGCCGTGGGAAGTGGAGAACGAACTGGATTATCCGACTGATTCCTCCTGATCCGCAGCTTGATCCTGATATCCCTGTAATTCCCCCGGCGCCGGAAAGCTCGCTCTCATTTGACACCACCAAACCATTTCAAACAGGAGACAAGGTCACGTTTACCATTGAACCACCCTCCGTTTCCAAAGAAAAAGCAATTGACGACCTTGACGACATTTTCGTAGTACCGAACCCGTACGTAGCCACGAGTACATTTGAACCCTCTAATGTGTTTCGTTCCGGACGCGGAGAACGAAGAATCGTCTTCATGAATCTTCCCGCCCGATGCACGATCAGGATTTATACCATCACGGGTCAACTTGTAAATACACTGCACCATGATTCTGTCATCGAGGACGGTCAATTGTCCTGGGATCTTGTGACAAAAGACGGAATGAACATTTCATACGGGATCTTTATCTACCACGTTGATGCGCCTGAGATAGGCGAACACATAGGCCGGTTCGCGGTGATTAAATGACTCGGTACTTCCACATATCGGTTCGATTCGGTCTTGCCGTATTCGTTATCGGCTTCGGACCATGGACACAGACCGTGTTCTCCCAGAACGTTTCGAAAACCGGTACTACCGCCGCCGATTTCCTGCAGATTGGTGTAGGGCCGAGAGCCATGGCGCAGGGAAGTGCATTTGTAGCCTCTGTGGATGATGTATCTGCGCTGTATTGGAACGCGGCCGGGCTGGCCTCTCTCTCGGGAAGCGAAGTTTTGTTTTCGCACAGCGAATGGCTTGCAGATATCAATTTCGATTACGTTGGATTCGGGTTCGATCTGGGTGAGGCGGGAACGATCGGGCTTTCACTTACATTGCTGAGCGTCCCCGAGATGGAAGTGCGAACGGAAGTTCGGCAGTCCGGAACAGGGGAGCGGTTCGATGCAGCCGATATGGCTCTCGGCGTAACATTCGCTCGAAAAATCACGGATCGATTTTCTGTCGGAGTGACTGCCAAGTACATCAGTCAGCGGATCTGGCACTCCACAGCCACCGGGTTCGCGATGGATCTGGGTACACAGTTCAGGACAGATTTTTTGGGCGGCCTCACCATTGGCGCCACCATCACCAATTTCGGATCGAATATGAAACTCTCGGGACGAGATGTGCGAACGTTCGTCGACCCGGATCCCACGGCACTTGGGAACAACAATCGAGTACCGGCCAACTTTGAACTCGATTCGTTCAATCTGCCGTTGAATTTTCAGTTCGGACTGACCAGCCGTCCCCTCGATTCACGCATGCATCAACTGACGGTGAGCATCGATTTTCTTCATCCGAGTTCGAATCGTGAAAGCATTAATCTGGGTATGGAATACGGATTTCAGCGTCATGTGTATTTCAGAGGCGGCTACCATTCCCTTTTCCTGACTGACAGCGAAGGCGGGTTCTCGGCTGGACTTGGTATCCATCAGACGCTTTTCAACGGAAGCACTGTGAAGCTCGATTATGCCTATCGGGCCGGCGGAAGGCTTAAGGGAATTCATATCATTGGCCTCGCGCTATCCTTTTAATCATCAGAGCCATCGTGCTTGTTGCAGACAGTCATAGGCGTAGCCCGTTGCCGCTTACCTGCTTCGTATTTGTTCTTTTGTTCTCTCTCGCGGCCTGCCAGGGACAAGAAGATTCGAGGGGGGGCACGGAAGGGGTTATCAGACTCACCTACTGGTCGTCGCAGAACCCCCAGGAACGCGCCGTTGCAAAACTGCTGGTCGAACAATGGAACCGCGAGAATCCGGGGATTCAGGTGATCGTCCAGCCGTTACCGGCCGGTCAATCCAGCGAAGAAGTGCTCTTGGCATCCATTGTCGCAAAAACGACGCCCGATGTCTGCTCGAACGTTTGGCCAGGTATCGTAACCGAACTCGTTCGGGCAAATGGTCTGGTAGCGTTGGATCAGTTTGCCAACTTCGATTCACTCATGTCAAGCCGAATCCCTGCAGACCTGTACGATCGATTTCGATCACCTGACGGGCATTATCATCAAATTCCCTGGAAATCCAATCCCATTCTGCTGCAATACAATGCCGGTTTGTTTCGGGAACTGGGAATCACCGCTCCTCCCCGCACTTATTCTGAATTCCTGGACGCAGCCAAGAAGGTATATCTCGATGAAGACGAAGACGGGCACCCGGAGCGCTGGATAGGGAACAGAAAAATCCATCCCATCTGGCATGAAAGGCGGTTCGACTATTACGCATTTTACCTGGCGGCTTCCGGTGGAACTACGTTCGATCTCGACGGAAAGTTTGTGCTGAACGAGTCCGTCTCCGATCAGGTATTCTCCCTGTTCCGGGAATTGTGGAAAAACGAGTACTACCCGATGACCGAACTGAAGGGAGATCCTTTCGACCGTGGATTGATCGCCACCAAACTGGTCGGCCCCTGGAATATTGCGCGTCTGAGGGAAAATGCAACGCCTGGTTTAGAATACGCCTTCTCCCCGATTCCTGTCCCGGATGATTATTCCGGGCCCGCCTTCACGTACGGAGACTTCAAGAACATAGCTGTTTTTTCTACGACGAGACATCCCGAAGAAGCGTGGCGCTTCGCTTCGTATCTGGTGTCTAAAGAGGCTGATCTATTACTCCTGGAATATGCTACCCAGATTCCCATACGATCGGATATTCTGACTGACGCTTTTTTTGCTGACTACTTTGCCGCCAATCCGATGGTCGCTGATTTCGCCGGTCTGGTACCCAATGCACGCGGTGTTGGCCATCTTCGTGCGTTTCCGGAGATCATGGATGCGCTTGCACAACAGTTCGAGGCGGCCTCTGTTTTCGGTGTGATCTCCCCGCAGGAAGGCACGCGCAAAGCAGTTGATCGCATTCGTGCCATCGAAGACTGGAACCAGTGATGGGGCAGGTGATCAATAATATTTTTGCGAGATCATTCCGGTCATTGAGTCGGGGTCGCAACGTAAGTGGCTACCTGATGATAGCCCCCTACCTCCTTCATCTCGTTATATTTTTAGGTTACCCTCTGGTATTCGCATTCGTACTCGTTTTTCACCGGTGGGATATCATAACCCCGATGGAGTTTGCGGGGCTCAAGAATCTTACTCGACTGATCCATGATGATCTGTTTTTCAAGGCGCTTCTCAACACCGGGTTTTTTCTTTCCATTCATATTCCTCTTCAGATCATTACGGCGCTTTTTTTCGCGGATCTGCTCAATAAAAAGCTCAAGGGACAGGACTTTTTTCGCACCATCTATTTTCTGCCGGTGGTGGTTTCCGGCGTCGTGGTTGCCATCCTTTTTTCCCAACTCTTTGCATTCGAAAACGGATACATAAACGGGATCATCACGGCCCTTGGGGGAGAACGTGTCCCGTGGCTGGTTTCCCCTCAGTGGGCCATGCCATCCATCGCCATCATCGTGACGTGGAAAAATGTCGGCTTTTACATTATTCTTTTTCTGGCCGGTATGCAGAATATTCCGGCTTCCCTATATGAGGTGGCTTCGCTCGAAGGGGCGACTACCTGGCAACGCTGGACCAGGGTAACCATCCCGCTTCTCAATCCAACGATGGTCACGGTTATAGTGCTCTCCACCATCGGCGGGTTCTCGCTGTTCATCGAACCATATATGCTGACCGGTGGCGGACCATTGAACAGTACCCTGTCGGCTGTTCTGTACATCTACAATCAGGCATTTTACTTCAATCATATGGGGTATGCCGCCGCGCTGGGATTCGCGTTCGCGTGCATCATCTTCACCATTGTTTTTCTGCAGAAGCGATTTGTAACGAAGGATATGTATTCATGACGGCGTTACTCTCAACCCCCGAAGACGCGCGGAGACAGGGATGAAAAAAATTACCGCATATACTGCACTCGTCGTGGGTGCGCTGATTTTTGCCTACCCGTTCGTATGGATGTTATCCGCTTCGTTCAAACCGGAATACGAAATCGGAGACATGAGCCTCATGGCCTCGAAATGGACTTTTGCGAGCTACCAGCTGGTCTTCGACACCATCCCCATTTTCAGCGCCTTTCTGAACAGTATCATCGTTTCCCTGGCAGTGACCGGAGCCGTGCTTTTTTTCGGATCGTTGGCCGCTTATTCTCTCTCAAAACTGAAGTGGCGGGGGCGGGACACGGTTTTTAATCTGATCCTCTTCACCATGATGGTGCCCTTCATGGTGTTGCTCATTCCTCTGTATACCCTCGTGGTAAAATTCGGATGGACAGACTCTCTCGTCGGTTTGATTGTCCCGTTCATGATGAATGCCACGGCCTTGCTTATACTCAGGCAGAGTTTTTTGACCATTCCCACATCGTTGCTGGAAGCGGCGCGCATAGATGGCTGCAGCGAATGGAGGATTCTGCGTCAGATAGTCTGGCCCCTCTCGATCCCTGCTTTGATCACGGCCGGCATCATTGTCCTCACGGCCAACTGGAATCAGGCTCTCTGGCCCATCATGGTTATTCGTGATGAAGCGTTGATGACCATGCCTCAGATGGTCCTTCTTTTTACCGTCGGGGGAGGTGCTCAGGCAAGACTCGGACCACAACTTGCGGCCGGAATCCTTCTGGCTCTTCCAATCGTCGTGATTTATCTGATTTTTCAGCGGCAATTTATTTCAAGCATGGCTTCGACCGGGTTGAAAGGATGAGAAAACATACACAGGTCTGCCGCCGCAGGTTCTGCATATTGTTGCCCATGATTGTGTTTGCAGCATCGGCATGTAAGCCTACGAACCCGCAGACGAACCCGTCGGCGCCTGCGTCGACTTCTCTGGTCAATTTTGAACACCTCGATTACCTTGGAGAAGAAGTCGTGCACAACAGTGATACGCTCCGCATCATACACATTTATGCCGATGCGCCGTCATACGAGTGGACAGGCGATGACGACGAAGGAATCGCGTGCGTAGACGATGCAGCAAGAGCGACGGTCGTTTATTTGAAGGATTTCGCAACGACGGGAAACAGCAACTCGGCCCGAAAGGCAAAGCAGCTCCTTCGCTTCATCATGTATATGCAGAGCGAAGACGGTCTGTTCTACAATTTTGTATGGAATTCAGATCTCGATATCAACGTGGATCATCGGAACAGTCTGGCGGACGAGTTTGGCTGGTGGGCTGCCCGTGCCACCTGGGCTCTGGGAAAGGGCGCGGAAGTGTTGCGGGAAACGGATCCCGAATTCTCCCTGCAGCTTGCAGGATCCATGGAACGGGCTCGTCCGCACCTCGACGGATTTCTTGAACACTATGGATCGTTTCAGGAAGTGGACTCAAGGACATTTCCACTGTGGCTGATAAACGGCTCGAAGTCCAATGCGACGAGTGAAATGCTCATGGGCCTGGTCGCCTATAATCGTTACCGGGAGCAAGCGACCCTTCAGAAAATGATCCGTCAATTCGCGGAGGGCATCGCGTTGATGCAGTTCGGTTCTCTGACTCAACATCCCTATCTGGCACACGCGGCCACCGAAGACCATTGGAACGGATGGGGCAATTCACAAACACAGGCTCTTTCAGAGGCCGGTTTCACGGGAAGTGCCGAACGAGAAGCCGTCTCATTTTATCCGCGCCTGCTGATTGACGGATGGAAGTATTCATTTTCCGTTTCTGATTCTACTCAAATCACACGTTTCCCACAAATCGCTTATGCCGTTCGTGTAGTCACAGTGGGTCTGTTGAGGCTTTACCACCAAACACAGGAAGTCAATTACGCCATAATGGCTGGATTGGCAGCCAGCTGGTTCACCGGCAACAACGTGGCCGGCGCAGTCATGTACGATCCTCTCACGGGGCGAGGGTTCGACGGAATCAACAGCAGTTCTTCCGTTAACCATAATTCAGGTGCGGAATCTACTATCGAAGCACTCATGAGTATTCAGGAAGTCGAACGGGTTCCGGAGGCGAAACGATGGCTTTTTGCTGCGGCGGCACCGCCGGTTCATACGACGGTAGACGGCACCAGATATTTATACAGAGTCTTCACAACGAACGAGAAAACCGGGAGTAAAAAAATAGCTGTTTTTCTCGATCTTACGAAACAACAATTCAAACTCCTCAACCAGGATTCCTTACGCGCTGTTCTGAAAACCAGTCGTTAACAAAATAGATACCCACTCTATGTCACCCCTTTTCACCCGTTCTGTGGGTCCCATATTACAACCGGGACCGACACCTTCGTGGACGTCGGGCGCGTTATTCAATCCTGGCGCCTGGTATCACGACGGGATGGTTCACCTCTTGTTTCGGGCGATTCCAGAAGGCTATAAAATCACGAACGAAAACTGCGATGACGTACAAAACGGTGTCCCGTCCTTCAAGAATTACGTGACGTCGATAGGTTATGCTTGCAGCAGGGACGGAATAAATTTCGAATTGAGGCCCGAACCGTTTATCGTGCCGGATTCAGAGTTTGATCGGTTCGGCGCCGAAGATGCGCGAATTTCAAAGATCGACGACACCTTTCTGATCACGTATACCGGGCTGTCTCGTCCTCTCGAGGGACCCATCAATGGAATACGAATCGCTCTCGCCTCCACCACGGATTTTAAATCCATCAGGAAACATGGCATTGTGGGTCCAGACGTCAGTGACAAGGATGCGGTCATTTTTCCGCGCCGGATCGATGGTCAGATTGTGATGCTGCACCGCATTGCACCTGATATTCAGCTCATTCGCTTCGACGATCTGGAAGAACTTTTCGACCCTCCAGACGCGAAATGGAAGAAACATATGAAAACACTCGACGACCATGTGATCATGCGACCCGAATATGAGTGGGAAGTGAGAAAAATCGGGGCAGGTCCCACTCCGATTGAAACGCCGGAAGGATGGTTACTGATCTATCATGGTGTAGACGAACACTTCGTTTATCGGGCCGGCCTGGTTTTGCTGGACCTCGATAATCCCTCTCGGGTCATTGCGAGGTCCTCGCAACCCGTCCTGAGTCCAGAGAGAGAATACGAACGACTGGGAGACGTAGACAATGTGGTTTTCCCGGAGGGCGCAGTAGTCATTGACGATATGTTACATGTGTATTACGGCGCAGCAGACAAGGTGATCGGGCATGTGTCAGCGCGGCTCTCAGATGTTCTGCTGTATCTGAAAAAAGAAATGAATCCCGTATGAGCCCCACCATCGAAAAATCGGTGCAAGTCATATCACCCGTTTGTCCGAAACGCATGCACGACGGTGTCCCGATTCTGGTACCGGAGATGGAAAACGTCTGGGAAAACAAAGTGGTTCTGAACCCCGCCGCGGTTCTCATCGAATCGGGAGACGAGCTGACCGCTCTGTTCTCAAGCTGGCGCTTGAATACGGGTCAACAATCCCAGTTGAACGATGCGGGTGGTGCCTGTGTATTGATTTACAGGGCGCAGGGAGAAACGCTTGAAAAACGGACATCCGGCGAACGCATGCAATCCCCGTCGTTCCTCGGTCTGGCAATTCTGACGCCGGATTTAAAATTGGTTCACAGGCTCAACAGCCCGATTCTGAAGCCGGATTCACCGTGGCACAATCTGGGGGTTGAAGATCCGAGGTGTACGAAAGTCGGAGATACCTACTATCTGTACTACACCGGTAATGCGTCGGAAAACCTGTCGGGGAAGAAGCCGGGCCAGGCTGCTCAGACTCAAACACGAATATGTCTGGCAACCACCTCCGATTTTATTTCCTGGGATCAACATGGTCCTGTCGCAGGCGACATCAACTCCGTGGCCAATAAAAATGCTGCGTTATTTCCGGATCCCGTAAACAGTTCCTGGCTTCTCTTTCACAGACCCATGAGCGGACCGGGAGCCATGGCCATTCATACGGCAAGTGCGGGCGATCCTGCCGGACCTTGGGAATCGACGGGTGTTTTCATGGAGAGTCTGGATTATCCCGAGATGAGGCGATCGTGGATCGGCGCGGGCGCCCCCCCTGTACCAACGGGAGATGGACGATTTGTGATGATATACCACCAGGGCCACTATCTCCGCCTGGACGGGACTCGACTCTACACCCTGGCTGCAGCTCTGATTGATTTCAGATTAATTGATCCTGTGCAGGGACGAATCGAGCCCCTGATGATTCCCACTGGTGCAATCGAAAGGGTGGGAGACCTTCAGCTCGGTGTAAACAACGTTTTATTTACGTGTGGAAATTACCTGTGGGGGGATGATCTGATTGTTCCGTATGCCGCTGCTGACTCTCGAATCTTTGGCGCGAAAATAAACTTCGTCCGGCTCATTGAGGCTCTGGACACCACAATCAGTAATTGAGCAAATGGTACGTCTTGAAGGTTTGAGAAAAGTATATGACGAAGATGTGGTGGCTGTCCACGGTGCAGACCTGTTTGTCGATGAAGGCGAATTCGTGGTCCTCGTAGGCCCTTCGGGTTGTGGAAAGAGTAGCATGCTGAGAATGATAGCCGGTCTTGAAGAGATCACATCCGGCACGTTATCGATCGGAGACAAAAAGGTGAACGATGTATTACCCAAGGATCGTGATATCGCCATGGTATTCCAGGACTACGCTCTGTACCCGCATATGACGGTCTACAAAAACATGGCATTCGGGCTTGAGTTGAGGAAGTTGCCGAAAAAAGAAATCCGCCGGAGGGTTGACGATGCAGCAGAGATTCTGGGCCTCATGGATGTTCTGGAAAGGAGACCGAAGGAACTATCGGGGGGGCAGAGGCAGCGAGTTGCCGTTGGCAGGGCCATTGTCCGAGATCCGCGTGTATTCCTGTTTGATGAACCACTTTCGAATCTGGATGCCAAGCTTCGCGTCCAGATGCGTACGGAAATTTTGAATTTACATCGACGACTCGGAACGACCATAATCTATGTGACTCACGATCAGATCGAAGCCATGACCATGGGAGATAGAATCGTGGTTATGAATGAAGGAAAAATTGAGCAGATCGATACGCCGTACGAACTTTATTCACAACCGAATAACCGGTTTGTAGCCGGGTTCATAGGGAGCCCGGCGATGAATTTTCTGTCCGGCGAACTGCGTACGGGCAGAGGTATCATGTTCAAACACGCTGATTCTGATTTAACGGTGCGTGTACCCGATGCGGCTCAAAACTATATGTCGGGACGCGATGTAATGCCTGTAATCCTGGGAATCAGGCCAGAAGATATTTTTCTTTCCGACAGTCCATACATGGAAGGTCAGACCTCTGAAATTACACTCCGCATTGACCTTGTCGAGCACATGGGAAACGAAATGACCGTATATGGAAGTTCGGGTACCACACAACTTGTAGCTCGACTGGCTCCTGATGCCCGAGTGAAGCAGGACGATACGGTGACACTGGCATTCTTACAGAATAAAATGCACTTTTTTGATGCCGAGTCGGAGGTTGTTTTTCGCTGACGGGTAAACAGGAAGCGACATGGACGGCCAGGAACAAACGTACAGCTGCAGCACGAACAGCATCAAATATTATGATTGAACCCGATAAGTACGCGAACGGGAACCCTATCGAACGATAGTCGAATCGCTGATTCAAGAAATTGCTGACGTACACAGGGTTACTTCGCCGCAGACCACAGGCGCCCTCGTTCATTGACGAACATCTGCATGCCGGAACCGGTTGTCGCTGCTTGAATCGCAGTGGCGGTAAAACCGTCTTGAAGAGCGATAAGATTGATCTTTACATTGTCATGATCGGAGGAAAGACCCAAATCGGAAAGCGACTCCGCGAACGAACCCGTTATTCGATACCAGGCTTTCTGCATATAATAAATTTCCATGAGAAGATCGCGCTGGCGCAGCGTCGGATCTGGACGAAAATCTACCGCCTCGCTCTTGGAATCTGAGAACTGAAGAAATCCCCAGCGCTCGGGCATATGCATCGCAACAGCGCCCTGCGGACTCCATACCCAGTTATTTTCAGGCTTGTTCGGGTTTTTCCTATAAACAGAATCCTCAATCAGGAGCTCCCACTCTACTCTCGAGAAATTAACCCGCCACTGCTCGCCAGACTTCGGGGGCAAATGTTGCGCGCCGTAGGAGGCGAATCCCTTCCATGGAAATGCCAGTTCTACGGTCCAGTCCACATCCGTATCGAACGGATGGTTGAGCGTACCATCAAGCTGAATCGCGGACTGTACTCCGTCCATGTTGTCTGGATCCAGGACGGGGCCGTTGTCCCGGTACGGTCGACCGAGGCGCAATTCCCATCGCGTGTTCAGCGCATTGATTTCGAGTTCGTAATAGTTATGGTTGTCTCCGTTCGGGTCGATAAAAACTTCAAAATCGTTGTCATGGAAGATCGAGGATGATGTATTGTACACAATGAATATGCTCAACACTGTTTACCATCAGGAGGGTAGTGGCCAGCAACGAGATGGCTATCAGCACACTCAAGGGAGCCTTGTTGTCCATCAATCGGTCAAGGATTCCGTGCGATTCAGCGATCGAAACGATCAGCCAGATCATCGCCGAAACGATCAGACCGAGT
>JACZYD010000190.1 GCA_022571255.1 Bacteroidota bacterium | reverse complement strand
AAAGAACGGATTGATTCCCCAGTAAGGTCGCTATAGCCAGACCCGCGGCGATACCAACAAGTGAAAGAACACCGCGCGTGACCAGGAAATTTGTAAAAAAGAGGCTGGAGCGTTCTTTCCGGCGCGCCACTTCTCGAACAGAAAGTGTGGAAGTGCCCAGCATGAGCGTACCGTCGACGATACTCATGAGTGCGAGGGCGGCTGCCATCACCCCGTACTGCTCGACCCCGATGGTGCGAATACAGACATAGGTGATGAAGACGAACCAGACAGGCTTAACAGCCAGGTTGCCGGCCGTCAGCCAGGTTACGTTTACGAAAAAGTTGGCTGGCTTCATTCGATCGTTACGCCCGTTCTGTCTCTTCGCTCTGTTTCATCGATCAGCGCGATCCACTGTTCGCGGATGACGTCCGGATGATATATATCCAGAAACCTTTGCCTGCAGTGCCGGGATAATGATTCCCATAACTCAGGGTCGGAAAAACGTTCAACCGCATTTGCGATTTCAGCCGGATTCCGGGGCCTTACAATAAGGGCCTCGATTTCGTCCCGAACCATACCTGGAATTCCTCCTTGCGCCGTCGTAACTACGGGAGTCCCTGCGGATAACGCCTCGATAATCGATACCGGTTGGGCCTCGGTAGGGTAATACGTGGGCAACAGGAAAACGTCGGCGGCGAGATGAAAAGCCTTTATCTTTTTTCTATCAGACACCGGACCATGGTGAACGATACAACCTGAAAGACCCTCGCTCTGGATCATCGCTTCGTAGGCTTTCTCATCCACCTCCCTGTACCAGTGTCCGACCATGTCGAGATGGAACGATACTCCTCGCTCTCGAAGAAGGCCTGCGGCACGAACCACATCCAGATATCCTTTACTCTCAATCATATTGCTCAAATAAAGCAAGCGCAATGTGTTGCGGTCTCGACTGGACCGTTTGAAGGCGATTTCTGAGTCCGTCGCCCGCAGAGCCTCTTCAATCGAATTGGGAAGAACAGCTCGCTTTTCTTCCGGGATCCATGCCGCGCAAGCTTCTGAGAGAATGGGGTCGTTGAATACGAATCTGGAAATATATTCAGAAGCGCGCAGCGCCGTGCCGCGCGTCACTGGGGAAGAGAACAGATGAGCAAAATTGCCCCTGTGCACAACAGCGATCAGCTTTCTTCCTCTGACATGTTTCAAAACGGTAAACCGGTCACGGACATGGCCAAAGAGCTTTGGAGAAATGGAATGCCAGACAACCGTCGCGTCCGGAAAATGCGCCAGCTGATCTGCGAATCGTGATCCCGACGAAATATATCCTGCGATTTTTGACCACCAGCGAGAATCATTTGGTAGAGCCGTGTTCACGCGGATCACTTCGTAAGAATCATCAAGCAGCGATGCGAAGCTTTCGGTCAGAATGGACTGTCCATCATGCGGCGGTGGAAACCTTCCCAGTACTATGATTGTCTTTTTTTGCCTCAAGTCGACCGTTGAGCCTGTACGCTATAATCAGACATTTGAATCGGGTGCAACTTAGTCCACCCCTTCTCCACCGCAAAATATAATCGTTGTTTTTGTGTCCGACTATTCCGCCAGCCAATCGTTGTTTTAGTCCGACCATGCGCCAGTCATCCCACCGAGTTCATACTTAGTGATATCCGTGAATCTATCGGTTTGGTTTTGCACAGCGGCGTCCTGGACTTGCGCAGAGAGGCGTCCTGGACTTGCGCAGAGAGGCGTCCTTGCATCTTCCGAGGTCCTACCCGCTTTCTCTACGATAAATGGCCTCATTCGGCCAGATCATCTACCGGAACAGGAAGGCTCTCATGGTAATCGGTGATATAGTAAGGATTTCATGGTATTCGGTGATATAGTAAGGATTTCATGGTATTTGGTGACATAGTAAGGATTTTATGGTAATTGGCTGATACGGGCAGGTGCTCATGGTATTTTGGCGAAACAGGAAAATTTCGGACTGATTCTGGAAACTGACCACGTTCCGGGAATTCGTGATTCGCATTCTTAACTTCCAGCTTTCCAGTAGACTTCCAACACGTATCAAAAAGTAATGCCTGATAACGTTCGCCGGGTAATGCTCTTCGATCTGTATTCTAGCGGGCACCATCTGCAGTACCTCTCCCAGTTGGCTGCGTTCTGGGTTCGAAACGAGCTTAGAGGACAACTTGATATCGTCGTTCCGTCGCATTTTGTAAACGCCCATCCGACCTTCAGAGCCTTTGTCGAGCAACATCGTGAAAAAGCAGGAATCGATCTGATTTCTATCGAAGAACAGGTATTTGTCGAAGATCCCCGCATCTTTCGGCTTCTTCGAAACGACTTTGAACATGGTCGACTTATCAAGAAGTACGTTGCGAAACTCAGACCGGATCACTGCGTGATCATGGTGTTTGATGACGCTCAAATTTCTCTGGCGAAGGGTTTACGTTTTGATTTTCCCGTCCGACTCTCAGGCATTTATTTTCGTCCCTCGTTTCATTACAATCATTTTGCCCGGGATCAACCGGGGCTTGTCGACAAAATGAAGCGGCTTCGCAAACGAATAGTCCTCGCAGCGGCATTACGGAACCCTCATTTCTCGGATCTCTACTGTCTGGATCCGTACGTGGTACCATACATCCGGAGTCGCGGTACGCGCACAATCTTCCTTCCGGATGGAATTGAAACGAAAACCGCCGAGACAGGTCCTCTGGATAATGATACTTCGATCGTCAATCGCGAAACAGTGCGAGAGCAATGGGGCGTCGAGGACAACAGGATAGTAGCCCTGTTTTTCGGAGGGATTAATGAGAGAAAAGGACTTTTTCAGGTACTGGAATCTGTGGTTCACATCTCTCCTGAGATTCAGAATAAATTGTGCCTGGTTTTCACGGGAGCGATTCGAGAAGCTGAGAGACAGCGGATCACTTCTCATTTCGAATCATTCCGGCAATCAACGGCTACCCAACTCGTAGTGCAGGATAGGTTTATTGATGATAAAGATGTTCAGGGCATTATTCGCGGCGCGGGTCTGGCTCTTGTAACCTATCAGCGTCACGTGGGGTCGAGCGGTGTACTGATTCGGGCTGCGGCCGAACAAATCCCTGTCCTTGGTCCGGACTACGGGTTGATAGGTGAACATATTCGGCGGCATCGTCTTGGTTATTCAGTAGACACTACGTCGGCCCAAGATATCGCAGGTGCTTTGGAGCAATTCATCAGAGATCCAAACAGCACCGGATTTGATGAGGAAACGGCCCGGGCGTTTGTCGGAGAAAACACAGCCGAGCATTTCAGCTCAACGATATTTAATCGTGCCCTCTACGACAACAAATAATCAGGAACCACCCCCGGACAACATCAGCCTCTCCGTTCTTCCAGGGACTCGCCGATACAGAATAATCCGATAGTGCATTGGGCCACAATGTAAAACAGTCATGGTGTTTGGCTGTGAAGACAACGGCCTTACATCCATCCTCACGGGCAACTGAAATCCACTGATTTGCGTTGAACTCTGAAGATCGACGAGACGCCCGGGGCTCGATTTCAGGATGTCGTGCATGAGTGCGAGCGGTAGTTCAAGGGACCCGGGCTTGGTACTCGCCAAATCCTTCGGTGTGTCTGGACGGCTCAGATCGGATTGCACCGACAGCTGTTTCTGCATGAGGTCGTTCAACCGCGTCATCATCCGACCCGGCTTGCGGTCAGA
>JACZYD010000005.1 GCA_022571255.1 Bacteroidota bacterium | reverse complement strand
ATCGTTTGAAATTGATGTCAGGGATGGAAATATTCTGCTTGCCGAACTCATTCCCAATATTTACCGGAGCGATGTCGGTTCTATCGATTCAAGCAGACGACCCCGCATGACAACGCCGGCTCAGACGCCTCCGCATGTCATAAATATCAGCCGTCCTGTTGCTCCGATCTCGGGTCTTCAAGGCCGACACATCGCCATATGGCCGAGTCACGGGTGGTATTTTGAAGCCCGCGAAAACAGGTGGGAATGGCAGCGAGCGAGGCTCTTCCAGACCGTTGAGGATATTCTTCCGATGTCGTTTGTCGCCCGGTATCTGGCTCCGATGCTTGAACGAGCCGGTGCGCGGGTTTACCTGCCCAGAGAGCGCGACCCGCAGTACAACGAGGCAATCGTCGACAATGACGGTGAATCCGTGATGTCGAGAGGGAAATATCTTGAGTCAGATAATCTGGCGCCAGCATACCGGCGGTGGGCGACGGGCATCAACCCCGGCTTTGCTGGTGGTGACGGCATGCTTCGAGGAGCCGATAATCCGTTCCTGAAGGGGACTTACCGGCTGATCACGACCGACAGCGTAACGACCGCGAGCGCGGCGTGGATTCCTGATATTCCGGAGAACGGAGATTATGCCGTGTACGTGTCGTATGCGAAACTTGCCAACGCTGCGTCCGATGCGAGGTATACCGTACATCATCTTGGAGGCGAAACTACGTTTCTTGTCAATCAGACCATGGGAAGTGCCACATGGACGTATCTGGGTACCTTTCGTTTCGGTAGAGGTGTTGACTCCGAAGTCGGAATGGTTACTCTTGAAAATGAAAGCAGTGAACCCGGAAAATTGATCTCGGGCGATGCGGTTCGTTTCGGTGGGGGTCGTGGGAATGTAATTCGCGGATCGGCGGCCAGCGGGCGCCCCAGGTTTACCGAGGCCGCCCGTTACTACATGCAGTTTTCCGGAATGCCTGATACACTCGTATACAATGTCACCGGTACTTTGAACGATTATGTGGACGATTATCGCGGACGTGCCGAGTGGGTCAACTTCCTTCGCGGGGCCCCGCTCGGCCCCAACAAAGAGCGGTCGCATTCAGGTCTCGGAATACCGATTGACGTATCCCTTGCATTTCATACGGATGCGGGAATCGCAGACGATCGCACGATTGGTACACTGATGATTTACAGCAGCGAGGGGTATGAAGCCGAACGATCGTTTCCAGATGGAATGTCACGGTTGGCCAATCGGGACCTGGGTGACATCATGCAGACGCAGATTGTGGACGATCTCCGGGTTCTATACGATTCGACCTGGTCACGACGCTCAATCTGGGACAGGGATTACAGCGAGGCCGTTCGGCCGAACGTACCTGGAATTCTCCTCGAACTGTTGTCGCATCAAAATTTTACAGATATGAAATTCGCGCTCGATCCGGCGTTCAGATCTGATGTCAGCCGGTCTGTTTACAAGGCGCTGCTCCGATTTATTTCTTTTCAGTATGGATTGCCTTATACCGTGCAGCCGCTCCCGGTCCGCGCACTCGCCATCGGCGAAGTTTCGAGCGAATCATTCGTTCTGACGTGGCAACCTCGCTCTGACCCTCTCGAGCCGACCGCAGAGCCGACCGGATACGTGGTGTATCGACGGCGAGGTGATTCGGGATTTGATACCGGGGTATATACGAATGATAATACTATGTCATTCAAGGCTTTAGACCCTGGCGTGGTATACAGCTTTCGAGTCGCGGCCACCAATGAGGGGGGAGAAAGCGCAACATCCGAAGTGGTGTCGATGGGTATTCCTGAAATGTCTTTCGCCGCCTCGACCGGCGGCGACGGCGAAACAAAACGTATGCTTGTGATCAATGGGTTTGATCGAATATCTGCTCCCGGTACGGTGGACTACGGGGCGTTCAAAGGATTCTCCAGCCTCGTCGACGAAGGTGTTGCTGACGGCTGGGATGTCAGTTTCGTCGGAAACCAGTACGATTATGATACGTCGTCGCCGTATCTGGACGACGATGCTCCCGGTCACGGAGCCAGTTACGCCACGTTCGAAACCTGGCCCCGCGTGGGAAACACGTTTGACTACGCAGCCATTCATGGGAGGGCGATTCTATCGAGCGGGGTGGCGTTTGTGACCGCTTCCAATGAAGCGGTTGCAGGCGGCGACATCCTGCTCGGCGCGTTTGACATGGTCGATGTGATACTGGGTGAACAAAAAAGGATGGAGCAGGCGGGGAACCGTCGGGCGCCTCAATATGAAGTATTCTCGGATGATTTAAAAGTGGCACTGCGACGTTATGCAGTCAACGGTGGACGCCTCTTCGTATCGGGCGCACATGTGGGCTCCGATTTGCATGGAACGTATTCGAGCGATTCTGACAGGACATTTTCCTCAGAGGTGCTTCACATGAAATTCCAGACAGATCACGCCTCGGAAACGGGTCGGGTGGTGAGTCCGAATGATATTCTGTTACCGTTGGGGACAGAATTGAACTTCAACGTCGATCCTTCGGCGTCCGTGTACCGCGTAGAGTCGCCCGATGCCATTCTTCCTCAAACGGACGAAGGAGAAGTACTTCTCAGGTACGCAGAGAGCAACAGCAGCGCCGCTATTGGTTTTCGTGGTACGGGTGCGAGCGTAGTTTTCGGTTTTCCGTTTGAAACGATAACAGGCGACGTGTCGCGCGCGGCCATCATGTCATCGATCATACATTATCTCTTCCGATGAGCGAAAGTATCGACGACGGACGATCCGTAAGGACCAGAGCCTGGAGCTGGATACCCCACTTTATTTCGCGGAAGGACTGCCTTATATCTTGATCGTGACCGTTTCGGTCATCATGTACAAAAAGCTGGATATTTCGAATACGGAGATCGCTCTTTATACCAGCTGGCTGTATCTGCCGTGGGTCATCAAACCGTTCTGGAGTCCGGTTGTTGATTCGATTCGGACCAAGAGAATCTGGATTCTATCCATGCAGTTACTCATTGGCGGAGGTCTGGCCGGCGTCGCCCTCACACTTCCACTTTCGTCCTTTTTCTCTTATTCCCTGGCGTTTTTGTGGTTAGTGGCTTTCAGTTCGGCCACGCATGATATTTCGGCCGACGGTTTTTATATGCTCGGGCTGGATGATCAAGACCAGGCGTTTTTTGTAGGAATCAGGAGTACGTTTTATCGAGTATCCGTGGTGGCCGGTCGGGGGGTCTTGTTATGCTCGCCGGTTTTCTCGAAACGAAATTCGATGCCATCGAACACGCCTGGTCGATCACATTTCTGGTTGCCGCAGGGCTGATGATGGGTTTCGGTGCGTATCACACGTGGGCGCTGCCCAGGCCGCCGGCAGACGACTCGCGCTCAGTGGAATCATTCCCGGCGTTGATGACTGAGATCCGGGAAACGTTTGTCTCTTTTTTCCGGAAGCCCCTGATCATGAAGAGTGTTCTGTTTCTTCTGTTTTACCGTTTCGCCGAAGGGCAGCTGGTCAAACTGGCAGCCCCATTCCTGCTCGATGACCCGGAGGTCGGCGGACTCGGGCTTTCAACATCCGAACTGGGCCTGGCGTATGGATTCGTAGGAGTTCTCGCTTTGGTCGCGGGTGGAATTCTGGGAGGGATTGCCGTTTCTCGACAGGGCCTGAAATTCTGGTTGTGGCCCATGGTCGTGGCCATCAACCTGCCCAATGTGGTTTACGTGTTCCTCGCCTACATGAATGAAGTGAGTTACACCATCATCAACATTGCGATTGCCGTCGAGCAGTTCGGATACGGATTCGGATTTACTGCATTCATGTTATATATGATATACATCGCCGATGGTGAGCATAAAACGTCTCACTTTGCGATCTGCACGGGCATCATGGCACTCGGTATGATGATTCCGGGTATGGTCAGCGGCTGGATACAGGAATCCCTGGGATATGAGCTGTTTTTCGTTTGGGTTCTTTTCGCCACAATTCCCGGGTTTCTGGTAGTCGGCCTGATTCGGGTCAATCCGTCTTTCGGAAAAGGCAGCGGGTGATCTGGATCGGGTAACTTGTCGCTGCTCTTCTTTACCACCCAATGCGACGCTTCCGGCTTTTCGTCGTGCTGTCGGACGTCTGGTGAGACGGTGGCAATGCCCTCTCGACTGAAGTTGCCTCGGCGTGCAGATCTCTCCAGCCACCCCCCCAACCAAGTTGTACGCGGTGTGAACCGGAAGCCGGCAAGTCGGCGTCGTCATCGTTGGCGGCGACTGTCGTGGAACCGGGTTGTGCATTTGCCTGTGCTATGGCCGGTTGCTGGTCAAATTCGCCGGGAAGCTGCGCTACCAGCGTCGTCCCGGGATAATAAAAATCCAAAATATTGTTGTAGGTAGAACCTCCGAGGGCCATACCGTGTGCGCCCCACTGACTCAATCCGACACCGTGGCCAAAACCGTGACCATGGAAACGGTAGTGGTCACGACGCTCTTCAACCTCAAAAAATGTGCTTTTCAACTGACTGGTATGCGCGCTCGCGACGACTCTGAAAGCGCCTCCATCGATTGTTTTTTCGTCGCCCTTGTCTCCAAAAAGTTTTACCTCTCTGATTCGGCCGTCTGTACCGGGCTTTCTGAACTGCAGAGCTACGACGCGCAGGCCGAATCGATCCGAGAGCGCTTCGTGAAGCATATCCCGATCAATATCTACCTGCCATTTGGAATGCGGTGAGATTCCATCGTACGGATCGTCTTTGCCGCGAAGATAGGGGACGGGTTCTGCGTCCCAGATACTCTCGTTCGCCGCTGTTTTCCCTCCATTCGAGGAGGAATACACAGCCTGAATCAAAGCGCCTTCAAAAAATAATGTCTCTCCCGCAGTTTCGAGCGCTGCCCGACGGCTCTGATCTGTGACGGACTGCGCGCCCCTGTAAACCTGCGCTCGAGTATCATCGAGAAGATCATAATCGTTCAGGCGCTGCGCCCCGGACAGCTTTGTTTCAATGCGTTGTGCACGGGATCGAAGTGCGTATGTTCTGGCGACCACGGCCATCGCTTTTGCCCCCTCTACATCCCGGAGACCGTATTCTGAGGCAACCACGGACGATACATATTCTTCAATGGTTACTCGATTAAGGAGTGTCAGCGTTCCCGTTTCTGTATCTGCTCTGAATTCCATTTCGCCCCGGTACGTGCGGGTTGTCTGATTCCGTCCACCGATGGACAGGCCGTGACCGGTCAAGGATGCCACGTTGATTCGAGCCGCCTTTTTTGCTGATGTCCCGGAACGAAGCTGGACGCGAGCACCTGCAACAACGATCGTCGTTCGTTCGCCGCGCGATATCACCCGGGAAGAAGATGGATCATTATCAAAAGTGATCAACAGCTGGGAATCGTTCGCGAAGACATCGATCTCGTAAAGGTCGCTCGATGACAGAACGCGCACCACTATGAATTCGTCCGAAACGCCCTTTTCCGCTGGCTGATCTTCGAACCTCGTCCCGTGTCGCGGAGCCTCTGACACGGCACTGAGGAGAACGCCCACCGAAAGGGCGAGAACGATTGTGCCTGCTCTCGTTTTGCTTCCAGTCAAGATTTCGCAGTGGCCAGTTGAGGGCATTTTTACGTCCTTTTCCGGACGCGCCGGCAGGATGCCAACCGGCTCTGCTGGACGCAGTCGTAGATGATCTGCTTCCCGGGGAGCGTCCGTTTATTTCAATAACAGCTGAAATCGATTACGCTGATCTGGATCCGCAGTGGGTAAGTCAAAACGTACTTATCACCTTACCTCCGACACGGAATACTGCCAAAATACAGTTTTTCCGCTGGATCATCCAGTTGTTTTATCGGGACATAACGGTTTGTCATACAGATTCACCCATTCAGTGGCGATCTCAAACCATTCAGCATGGTCACAGAGCGAAAGCCCACGATTTTTTTTAGTATCAGGTGGGTGAGCTACCCAAGGCATGTCCAAGGGTGATCAAGCAAAGGTAGCTGCGATACGTCCAGCGTAGTGGGTGCGCTGGACGTTTTTTTGTCATTAGCGCTTTTTGACAGCACCGTTCAGTCTGCCAGTGGTACCGCCTCCATGAAGAGATGCAGCAGATGAATGAGTCGCCCGCGAAGATCTTTTCGCTCTACGATCATATCAATAAACCCGTGCTCCTGTACGAATTCGGACTTCTGAAATCCGTCCGGTAAATCCTGGCCCATCGTTTCGCGGATTATCCGAGGGCCTGCAAATCCTATCAGAGCACCTGGTTCTGCAATATGGACATCGCCAAGCATTGCGAATGAAGCGGTCACACCTCCGGTTGTCGGATTGGTAAGAATGACAATGAACGGGAGACCTTTGTCTGAGAGTTTTGTCAGATTGGCAGCAGTTTTAGCCATTTGCATCAAACTCAACGCCCCCTCCATCATTCGAGCACCACCGCTCTGTGTAATCAGTATGAGGGGCGTCTTTTTTCTGCAGGCTCTCTTGATCGCGCGCGTGATAACCTCTCCGACGACGGAACCCATCGATCCACCAATAAAGGAGAAATCCATGGAGGCCATGGATACAGAATGACCACCGACCTTACCTGTAGCCGCCCGTGCGGAATCAGAAAGCCCGGTTTTCTTCCGGGTGTTTTTCAGGCGGGTCGTATAGGCCTTCTTGTCTGTAAAATCGAGAGGGTCGACAGAAATCAGATTATCGTCAAATATTCTGAACTTCCGGTCATCGAAAAGCAGCTCAAAGTAATCCTGACTTGTCATTTTAAAGTGATACGTACACTTCGGGCAGACCAATAAATTATTACCCAGCTCTCTTGCGTTGAGTGGCTGGGAACACCCCGGGCATTTCACCCACTGACCTTCGGGCACGTTGATCTGATCGTTGAGTGCAGTCTTGATTCCTTTTGCTTGCCTTTTAAACCAGGACATTCTCGTTATGCTGAATAGTTCAGAAAGAAAGGCGGTCCAGTGCCGAAAGCCTCGGCTTTTCGGCATGAAACGCTTTTAAATAATACGGCTCATACGTGGAAGTGTCTTCGTATTCACCTCGGAATACCTTTTGAAGCGCCCAGTAACCCACATCGACGGCGCTTGGTTTCTTGACACGGACGGTATACGAAGGAATTTTTTCCATGAGCGATTCAAATACTGGAATTGGAGCGGAAAGAATCACCTGTGCATTTCTGATTCCATTTCGGGCGAACAGGTCCTCAAAGGAATGAATGTCAACGGCTGCTTCCGTGAGAACGCATCGCGGGTATTCTCCAGAGTATCCGCGAAACGCTGCGCAGTAGACTTCCTCTTTACGCGAAGGCGAAACAACAATGATGGCCTGTTCGGCAGGCGAACGAGTTCGGCTGCTCTGTACCGTAAAACTCTGTTTCATGACGCCATGTGCGATCCCGGTAAGCGTCGGCACAGATACGATTCGAGCCCTTCGTGCAAAGGCCAATCCTTTGGCCGCACTCACGCCAATTCGAAGGCCTGTAAAAGAGCCGGGGCCCGATGAGACAGCGATGACATCGATATGGGTGTCCAGAGACTCCGTGAGCAGCCGTTCCATCATCGGGACCAGCTGTGTTGCGTGAGATCGCGCGATGTCGGTCCGTATTTCCTGTATCAGGATCCCGTCTGAGAATGCGGCGACACTGCATACATCAGACGACGTTTCTATTGCGATCATATGCGATTTCGCAGCGATATTCACAGGGTCAGGAGGCATCGGTTCCGAGCTTGAAAATTATGCGACCGGATGTATATTTCGGTCTTGCCAATTCGATATAGAGCGAAGTATTCAAGGTTCGTAAGATATGAAGGTATTTGAGTCAGGAAATATTCGCAACGTGGCGCTGGTAGGACACCAGGGAAGCGGGAAAACCATGCTTTCGGAAGCAATGCTCTATGCCACGGGAGTGCTGCAGAGAATGGGGAGCATTGAGGAAGGTACCACTGTCAGTGATTATCACTCCAGCGAACATGAACGAGAAATGTCGGTTTTTGCTTCGCTTGTCCATGTCGAATATGGCGGAATCAAAATCAACGTAATTGACACACCGGGTTATCCTGACTTTGTGGGTGAGGTGGCGGCATCTCTGCACGTGGTAAACACTGCAATATTCGTCATCAATGCGGTCGACGGCGTACAGGTAGGGACGGAACTGGGATGGCGGGCGGCTGAAGAGGCCGGGACACCTGTCATGTTCGTGATCAATCACATGGATAAGCCAAAAGCTGATTTCAGGACGAGTATTGCTCAGATCAAGGAACGATTTGGTAGGGGCGCTACTGTAGTCCAGCTCCCTGCGGGTGAAGGGTCGAGATCCGTGATTGATGTCCTGCTGATGAAAGAAATCAAGTTTGACGATCATGGAAAATCGAGCTATTCAGATATTTCTGAAGAATTCCTGGCGGAGGCGGAAGACCTGCATAACGAGCTCGTTGAAAATATCGCAGAGAATGATGAGAGCCTCATGGAGCTTTATTTTGAAAAGGGCAATTTGTCTGAGGAAGAAATGCGGGGCGGCTTGCGTGAGGCTATGGTTAAAAGGCAGCTTTACCCGATCTTTCTCACCAGTGCTACATCCAATATCGGTGTTTCCCGATTGATGGAGTTCGTAGGCAATGTGTGTCCGAGTCCAAGCGATGTTCCGGAACCTGCGACGATGGATGGTGCGACGATTGCTCCTGATCCTTCCGCCGAGCCCGTTGCGCTTGTGTATCGCACGATGGCGGAGCACCATGTGGGTGACTATTCATTCGTGCGTGTGTATTCGGGTACACTCGAAGGAGGTACTGATCTGATTAACGCTCACACGGGAGATATGGAACGCCTGGGACAGCTTTTTGCGATCAACGGCCACGATCGTGATCCGGTCAGCAAATTGGCCGCCGGAGATATTGGTGCGCTGGTTAAATTGAAAAACACGCACACCAACGATACGCTTCACCGCAAAGGAAGCAAGGTCGTCATGGAACGGATCGAATTCCCGGCTCCCCGGTACAGTTCGGCGGTAACGACCGAGAACGATGGCGATGAAGATAAACTTGCACTGGGTCTGCACCAGCTTGTCCATGAGGATCCATCGCTGCATGCTTTACACGACCAGCATTTGAGCCAGTTGGTGCTGGGTGGGCAGGGCGAAATGCATCTGGCCATTGCCAAATACAGACTGAAACACCGATTCGGTGTTGATATCGTTTTTTCACGTCCTAAAATTGCTTACCGGGAGACCGTCCAGGCACAGGCTCGCTCGAAATATCGTCACAAGAAACAGACGGGTGGTGCGGGGCAGTTCGCCGATATTTCCATGCTCATCGAACCCTTAACCGGCGAGTTCAATGCTCCAGCTGATATCAACGTACGCGGAGTTCACGAAGAGAAAACTCCCTGGGGATCAACCATTGAATTCGTAAATGCTGTTGTAGGGGGTGTTATTGACATGCGCCGGTTCTTTGGTGCCATCCGAAAGGGAGTCCTTGAAGCCAGCCAGAAGGGACCGGTAGCGGGTTATCCGGTTGGCGATGTCCGCGTCGTGATTCACGACGGGGGTATGCATCCGGTGGATTCGAACGACGCAGCTTTCAAGTCAGCCGCGCGAATGTGTTATCGGGACGCTTTCAGATCTGCAGTACCCGTTATTCTGGAGCCCATTCATCGCGTAGAAGTATTGTGTCCGGAATCCTACACAGGAGAAATCATGGGGGATATGAATACGCGCCGGGCTCGGATCCAGGGCATTGAATCGGAAGGAATATTTCAAAAAATCGTTGCCGATGTGCCAGAAGCGGAGCTTTTTCGGTATTCAACGGTGGTTCGATCATTGACCCAGGGAAGGGGGTTGCATCGTTCCACATTTGACCGCTATGAGGCGATGCCGCGGAACGTGCAGGAGAAAGTGATCTCAGAGGCGGAAGAACTGGCGGAGGTCTGAGTACGGCGTAAAAAAGTCAACTGAAACCTGATGTCGACGTGGCCGATAGACAAAGCGTGAATGATCGTAGACCTGATACCGACAGGGCACATATCCTGCGGGAAATCTACGAAGACAATGTTCGCATACGCGATCGGCAACCACGTGGCAGTTCGTATTCAGCTCACCCTTATGTGACCGGGGTAAGTGGTCTTTTTGTCCTTTTGGTAACTTTGCTGCTGGCGGCGGACTACGTGTTTCGTGATTCTGCTCCACAGATTCTGGTCACCGAAGCGACAACGTTTTTATCCCGGACGGCGATTCTGCTGCCAGATCAGTCGGTTGCACCAGACTTGATGGTTCACGAGGGCGACATTCCGACGGCCAGTGAGTATGCGGCGATCGGAGATGGTACATCTTCACTGCGCGCACTTTTTGACCTCGGAGTAAAAACGATCGTCATTGATGCAGGTCATGGTGGTACGGATCCAGGAGCCATTGGAATTACCGGAGCCCGAGAAAAAGACATCACTCTTGACGTGGCAGAACGTCTTCGAAGAAGACTTGCGCACGGGTATGGCTACAGGGTTTTAATGACCCGGTCGACAGATTCTACGATCGCTCTTCGTGGACGGGCCGAGTTTTCTAACTCTCGGAATGCCGATCTTTTTGTCTCAATTCATGTCAATTCCATCCCGGATGATCGTGTGGTCCCGCTGGAAACATATTATTTCGGACCGGAAGCCGATCGGTTCGCCTTACGACTCGCTGAAGTAGAGAATCAGAATTCGGATTATTCAGTGGCTGAATTCAATCATATGATTCAGCGAATGGGTGATCGAATAAAACTTCAGGAATCCAGAAAAATTGCGCGTTACGTTCAGCGAAGCCTTTTCGGGAATGCAAGTGAACGGAACAAGGATGTAAGCAACTGGGGAGTAAAAACAGCTCCATTTGTAGTTCTGGTGGGTGCAGATGCCCCCGGAATTCTGGCTGAAATCGGGGTGGTGAGTAATCTCGAGAGCGAGGCTCGTCTGAGGACTCCCGAATATCGCGAACAAATTGCCATGTTTTTGGAAGAAGGGATCGTAAATTACCTGACCGATCTGACTCAAAACGAAGTATCACACAACAGCACAACAGGAAATGCCGCCGAAGAAGAAGAATAATAATATTCTCCACATAGGAATCGATCTGGGTACATCCCGCAGTGCCGTTGTCGCAAGCAATGGAAAACGAGCATGGGAACAGAGTTATGTTGGATGGCCGAAAGACTTTGTGGCAAAAAAAATGCTTGGCAAGTCCATTCTTTTTGGAGAGGAAGCATTGGAAAACCGACTGTCTGTCCACCTTGCGAGGCCACTTGAAAACGGCGTTATTCGCGATGGAACGATTCGGGACGAAGAAGCCGTTCGTGAACTGGTCCATCATCTCATCGAATTTGCCGACCCGGGTTCGGCACAGGAAATTTATGCGGCGGTTGGAGTTCCAGCGGAAGCATTGCGTGTCAATAAAGAAGCAATTCGAGATGCAGTCAAGGAGTATGCAGACTGCCTGATGGTGGTTTCCGAACCGTTTGCAGTCGCCTACGGAGTGGGAGTGTTGAACAATGCTCTTTTTATCGATATCGGGGCCGGCACTGTTGATTTCTGTATCCTGCATGGAACGATGCCGGGTGAGGATGATCAGCGAACACTGACCACCGGAGGAGATTTTATTGATCAGCAACTTCTGGGTCGGCTTCGGGAAAAATACCCTGACGCTTCTTTCAGTGAAACCATGGTCCGGGGCTTCAAAGAAGATTATGGCTTCGTCGGGCAGTCCCGAAAACGCGTGAAGGTAAAAGTGCCGATCAACGGTGTGACCACGCCGATCGATATCACACGTGAAATGCAGTACGTTTGCGAAGGCATCGTCCCGGCCATTGCCGAGACCGCGATTGATCTGATTTCTGTTTATGAGCCAGATTTTCAGGATACTGTTAAAGACAACGTATATCTCGCAGGCGGGGGAAGTCAAATTGCCGGGCTTGATGAAGCGCTGCGTGAGGCGCTCAAGGAGTACGGCGACTTCAACATCACCGTGGTCGACGACCCGCTGTTTGCCGGCGCGGAAGGTGCGCTTGCACTGGCCATGGATATGCCGGAAGAATACTGGGAGGATATGTGATCTTCAGAAAATGGTGGCGGATGTGGCGCGTAATTACAGGGGCGGTCTGTCTTGTTCTTTTCAGTGATGTTTTCTCTGCCGTAACCACCGCTTTCGCTCAGAACCCAGGCCGGGACGTCCCGACCGAAGCCGCTGTTCGTGTCTCAGAAGAAATTACGCGCGAAGCCATTCTGCCGCCGCGCGGTCCGGCCGGCAGACCCCTCCCGCTGGCCAGCCACTGGAATGTCGGTACGGTTCGCGGTACGTTCGGACCCGATCACCAGATTGGACTGATCCAAGACGGCCATCACATCCTGCCCTGGATGGCGTGGCCGCGCGGTCGGGCAAAAAGCTACCAGGATCGCCTGATCAGATTCTTTGCCAGGCTGAACCTCCCCATATCAATGCGTGGCACACAGTGGCCCAATTTACTGGTATCGAAACAGTTCAGAACCGGTCCGGATGAATTCTGGGCTGGTGTCATTAAACCAGACGGTTCAAAGGGACGTCAACTCAGTCCGTTTGGCAGTATTGAAGTGTGGAAAGCCCCCGCGAGCGTTTATGTCAATACGGATGGCATGAGACGAGCCCAGGCGATGTATCCGAACCCCCCGCTTATCATCTGGATTTCAAACAACGAGCCGGCCTCATTGCGCTGGGCGAAAAATGGTTCATTGGAGCAGAAATCCAAACGGTACATGGATCTGTACGGTGAGGGGCGGACAGGCGAATTCAAACGCAGGGTGATGGGTGAGGGGTGGATCGAGCGCTACAACGTGATGTTCGATGCGATGCGTGAGGCATTGGTCGAGCCAGCGTGGAAGGAGAATGTCCGATTCGTAGGGTACGGAGCATTCGGACCACCACATTTTGGTCGCTGGGGTCAGTGGAAAGTGTATTCCTTGATTACCGACGAATGGACGACACCCAGCTGGTATTATTGGGAGGGAAGCAGTCCGTCCTATTATACCCACAACTGGAATCAGAATCGTGACTACTGGGTGTTCTCCACACAGATCGAATCCATGAATTGGGTGTATATGCAGGACGAGGCATTACGTGTGAATCCTGATCACTGGTTTGAGATGTCGACCTGGGAGGGAAACAGTGTGGGTGCCTGGAAAGAGGGCCTGGGAACGACCACCGATTCTGAAATAGCCGATCTATCGAGTACACCTCTCTCGCAATTGCAACGCGAGCAGCTTGAACGCAAAAACATCAGAAAATCCAAGGCCCTTCAGTACATGGCTGAAGGTCAAGATTTTCCGCCGGAGCGGGTGGCCGGCTGGGTGCAGTTCGGAATGTGGTTGTTACGGCCTCGTGTCGTGCGCGAATTTCGAAGTCACGCAACACAGCTTGCGGCCGTGAAGCCGTACTGGATGGAAACGGTGTACGCCGTAGATCGTGTCTGGAATAACGAAACGCTCGTTGCATTCTGGCGATTCGGCGAACTCGTGGCAAACAGCGCCCACAAACACCCGTACCAAGTGGGTATTCCGAAGAACTACCGTGATATTCCGCGATGGTTTCTTCTCGACACCAGTCTGGACGAGCCATGGCCCTGGGATCTGTACACGCAGATTCCCGTATTCAGTCTGGCTCTCAAACGAGGCGACGAAGGCTCGCGTGAGTGGCTCGTCTATGCCCACGCGCCTGTTGCGGCGCGAAGCGAGGTGGTGATTGCGATACCTTCGTACAGCGACATTACGGTTGACGTCCCGAGAGCCGGCGCATTTTATCTTGTCAAGGAGATCGACGGGTCCGTGGTCCGGGTCGAGTAGTGTGCTTACCCCGCCCGGTACAGTACGGTTTCTCGTCCTGGTACAGCGGCGATTATCCGCCGGATTTACGAACGGTGTAACCGTCCTCGGTAAGCATTTTTACAAGTCGGTCTCGCTGGTCCCCCTGTATCTCGATTGTGCGACCCCGCACGGTTCCTCCCACGCCGCACCGCGCTTTCAGTTTGCTCGCCGTTTTCTTGAGAGCTTTCGTGTTTCCGGGAAGGCCCGTGATGACGGTGACGCCTTTTCCTCTGCGTCCCTTCGTCTCGCGTCCGATTCGGACGATGCCATCGTTGGGATAACTGGACATGTTATTCTGAAAGCGCTTTACCAGGGTGATTGCTGCTGAAATCCGAATCTGAAGATACGACAACAAAAAACAGCGCCGGATCATCAGATTGATGATCCGGCGCCAAGGCCTGCTGTTTTCGCTATTTGAGAAAGGTCATGCCGGAGGGGCGCAAGGTCCGCCACACGGCGTCAGCGTAACCTGAATGACCTGGTCGCTGAAGTCAGGTTTATTCCCGAAGTCTTTCAGCTTGTGATAACCCAGGGCATCCTCTTCTGTCCAGCCCGATCCACCGTACGTCTGATCGCCGTCATTCCAGTTTCCACCGTAACTGTTGGCTTTGACGTCGTTAAGCTGTGCGTCTGAGAAGCCTTCCAGATCCTCAAAGGCAATGCGCCACTGCTGATCGTCAGTCTTATTCTGTTCGATCATGGCATATTTACCCTCCTGAAGGTCCAGCATATTCTGCGTGTCTTCTTCCAGGGCGTTGTGGATATAGTCGTAGCGCGATGCTTTATATTCGTCTTCCCAGATTCCTTCCTCGCTGCAGTTTTTGTCAACGCCTATGAAAAAGTTGATGCGGGTTTCCGGGGCGAGACTCAAATCGTCAGGTGTCACGCGGAGTTCGGCACCCGTTCGATTGTGTCCCGAATTAAGCAACATCTCGGGAGGCATCACCCAGTATTTTTCGTCGTCGCTCACCCGCGCTTTACCAAGAGCATATCCTTTCTTCTCGGCGTTACCATAATTACCTGACATCGGTGGTTTCTTTTCACCCTTGTAGGGAAGGAAACGCTGCATGAACACCGCAGAGCAGTATCCGGCCATGGATTCAAGGAAATCGATAGTAATCCTGCTGTGACTTGTTACGGTCAGCAGCTTTACGTTATAATTCTCGTTGATTGTGAACTCGCCGTTTCCGAAATATCCGGTGGAGCGAATCACCACGTTCTGGCCATCGAGGGTATACGCCTGCACCGCGTACGCACCTCCCTGGTACGAACCGGCCATTACGCCTTCGAAATTGGCTTCGCCGCTCTGGAGTGTTCCGTTAACGTTGGAGATCGCCAGATCGAGATTATTTCCGGCAGCCTGAGCTTTGCGGAATGCAACACTGTATGCCGAGCGAGCGATCTCACGCGCCAGAACTGTTTCCTGGTATTCTGTCTGCACTTTTGTGGTTTCGAGTGCCGTTTTTTGGGTTTGAAACATAAGAGAAGATCCTGCCATGATCCCTCCTATAACAATGAGAAGTAGGCCTTTACCCATGACTGGTACCTGAAGTATGAATTGTTGAAGTTATTAAGATTAAAGAGGTTACAAAGGTGCGAAATCGTACAGTCTAATACGGACGCAGCCGAATGGTTGTACCCCAGCTGAGCTGATTTAAATATTGTTTTCCCTGGCGGAAGGGTGGTATTAATGAAAAGTCCATTTTAAGAAATACTGTTTCCGTTTCATTACCCACATCCTGCCCTACCGCGTCCAGCAGGGATACCATGAAATAAGACATTCTAGATGAACTGCGGCCGTCTTCTTGCCACGGTGTCCATCCTGCTCCCTGCTGAATCCTGATCGACCGGACTATCTGGTGCATCTGGACCATCGAGTCTTCCAGTTCTACCATATCCGTGTCAATCAACTGATACCTGGTTTCGATGCGGACGGGGTCAAAGTTAGGAGCGACACCGATCGTATCGCGAAGAAACGTGAATTCTATTGTGTTTCCGTCGAGCTTCGTCGGTAGAAGGAATCGAACCATGGTGGAGTCGAAATTTGAACCAAGAGTGGAAATATCATTTTCGAGCCAATCGGCCAGATCCAATGCATGGCTTTTTGCCGAGTAAATGGAGAGTTGTTCTACGGAAGCTTCCCGTACCCTGGTCATTGCCGTCAGCAACATGAAAATGACGACTCCGGCCATCAATTGTGCTCTGATATTGTCAAATATGAACCACATAATGCCTTTGTGTTTATAGTGAGTTCGGGATGATCCGGATCAACTGATTTGGTTTTAACAGGCACCCAGCGTGTCGCCGTGACCAATATGCCTGGCAAGATATTTCTGTTGGATAGTTCTTGTTCCCCACCGAACCTTTCCGAATCGGACTCTCCTGTGGCAGACGGTAACGAATTCGTTAGGATCTGGATCTGGATCCGGGTCAACGACGGGTTCGTCATCACCATCGTCGTCATCACCATCGTCGTCATCACCATCGTCGTCATCATCAGCAGGCACAACAACAACGTCTCCAACTTTTTGCCGGTGGCGATTTTCTGCCCGCGTTTCGTTGTAAGAGAACACGCGCTCAAGCGTCACAAAGCCGTTCGGGTAGCGATTTTGCTTGACGTGGTGTTTACTGCGAACCTTTACGACCACCTTCTTGTGATTGCTTGTTTGCCCGGAGGGTAATGGGGTGTCCATATCCGCGGCGTCCACGTAATAGACCTGAACCTGGACATCAAATGGTAATTCCTTTCCATATCTCATGCGAAAAGGCACGTCCTGCCATTCGTCGTCAGCCATATCGGCGTCATCGATATCCAGGCAAGGTATAGTATCTTTGAACGGTTCGTCGAGATCGCAATTGGTCTGTGATCCAAAGGCGCTTTCCACGGTATAACTGGCTGTACCGACCGCCATTCCCCCCGATTCAACCTGTGCGGGGCTCGTACGACTGTCGAATGATCGATTACTGATCAACTCCAGGACGTGCATGGCGACGCCACTGGCTGCGACCTCGAGTTCGTCATCGACCAGTTCGCTGTATGTACGAACAACGCTTCTATTCTGATTGAGCGTGAAGTTCGCGACGGTCAAAAGGGCGAGAACGGCAAGAATCGTCTGTTGCATGAGGGGTAAGGATCAGGTGGATCCGTTCTGGAATGAGAATAAAAAATTCAGATTCACCCTCCGCAACAGTCATGCCATCTTACAATAACAAGCCTTGAACTTACTGAACGGGCGTTTTGTCGGGCATTTCGTTGGACATACGTTTTTTTTGTCTCGTTTTGGGATGCTCAAACGATAATTCTTGTGATTGCTCTGAGAGCCGGGAAATACCGGTCAAGAAACAGCCTTGAAGTCCTCGAAATAAGAGTAATGTCCGTTGCCTGGATTTCCTGGCTGTAATGTCAGTCGCCTGGTTATCCTGGCTGTAATATCAGATTTCAACGGTTCGATTCCGGTCAATAACGATGTTTCCCCTTGAAGAATGCCCATATATTCTATGGTACATGACACGCTGTATCACAAAAAAACAGCCCCTCTCCGTATATCCGGGCGGGGCCTTCTTGACAATTTCGACGCGCAACGAACCCCTAATCCGTTAAAAGGGAGGGGTCAGAAATTCTACCACCGTGTGTGGCGAGAGGCGGAATTGAACCGCCGACCTTCGGGTTATGAATCCGACGCTCTAACCTTCTGAGCTACCTCGCCATTTTTCTGGATCGACTCGCCATTTTTCGGGACCGAAAATAACATATACATTTTCACCATCCAATTGTTTTGAGTGATGATGCGGGGCTTACCTTGCGACCATGAAATCACTCGATACATCTGGACAAGGACGTGTAATCGGACAGAAGCGGGTTCAATCCATGCTCGCAGGGGCCCTGGAATCCGAACGTGTATCCCATGCCTATCTGTTTCATGGCCCGGAAGGTACGGGGAAGCGCGCGATGGCAATCTCTTTTGCAGCGGCGTTGTTGTGCAAAGAACGGGAGGCCGGTCGTGCCTGCGCGTCGTGCAATTCGTGTGAGCGCGTACGGAAACTGGTTCATCCAGACGTGCATTTTCTGTTTCCTGCGCCGGGCGACACGAATGAAGATGTGTTCGCGGAGCGCCTTCAGATTCTGGGTGCAAATCCATATGAAACCACAGATTTCGAGAGAAAACCCGTACTGAACAGCTCCGGGAGAGCGTCCGGAAAAAGAGTGATTTACAGCGTTGAGCATATACATAAAAACGTCCATCGGGCACTGGGTTTTACAGCGGTCGAAGGCGGATATCGAATCGTAATCCTTTCTGATGCTGATCGTTTGATGGTTCAGGCGGCAAACGCACTTCTGAAAATACTCGAGGAACCGCGGCCTCGAACCGTATTGATCCTGACTACAGAACAACCCGATCAGTTGTTGTCGACGATCAGATCCCGGTGCCAGGGTATTCGATTTGATCGGTTGACCGATGATGAAATTGTCACTGCTCTCGAAAAACGGAATGATATCGATGCCGCTTCCGCAGCCATTTATGCCCGCATGGCGGATGGCTCGTTCAGTCGAGCGCTGGATCTGGCCGTCAGCTCTGATCTTATCGAGTTGCGCTCGAATGTGGTGGCATTTTTGCGAATGGCATACGCGTGTAAGGCTCCGGAGGTCGTGAATTACGCGGAAGAACTTCAGAGATTGTCTCGCGAGCAATTACGTTTCTTCTATCGACTGCTTCTTCTCTGGTTGAGAGATCTTTTGCTTCAGAAGATACTCGGCGACACTGCTCGAATTCTGAATGTCGATCAGGCTGACGCCATAAGAAAATTTGTCGCAAATCTGCCGCATGCAAATATCGAAAGCATGATAGAAGCTGTGGAAGAGGCGCATCGTCTTGTGGACCGAAATATAAATTCAAAATTGGGGCTGATGGTCCTGGCAACTACGTTGTCCAGTGCCATGCGTGGTGAGAAATCATCACCTCTGGTGACTTCGCTCTCTGCCTCCATGTAGAGTGATCATTTCCACGATCAGATCAACCGACCGCGTTATGGCAGATTCCCGATCATAATAGTTGCTTCTCTCTCTACAGTTTTCCTGCCACGTGCGATAGAGTTCTTCGCGCCCGGCGCCTTCCGAGAGCAATGCCGGAATCCCGGACAGATCGGACCAGTCGATCCTTGGTCCGAGACAAAACTCCTCCATCTCGAATCCTAGCGGAGAATCCGCATCACATATTGCAAGCACGGGAGTCGCGGCCGCCAGGGACGGGATAAGTTTACTTGGAATGAATGAGTGACCACTGTTCGTTCGTTCCGTAATAACGTAATAGTCGCACGCGGAGAGGGCATCTGCGAGACCTTTTTCATCTGTGAGAGCGTGTAATTCAAATCGGGAGTCACCGCTCGAATGGATCCATTCCTCAATTTCCTCAGCGCGTGCACCGGTTCCCTGGATACGAAACAGGAAGTCGGCGTCTGTTTTAGAGAACTCACGGCAAACGCCAATCAGATCTTGTTTGGATCCGATATTGCCGGAATAAAGCAGCTTCAGTGGCTGCGTCACTGCCCTTACCGGTTGCCCTGAGATTGTGGACTCGATGTGCCCGGCCAGGGAGAGGTGAAGCCAGTTTGGCATCAGGCGGACAGGGATCTGCTTGAGATTGTGCGCTTGCAGCGTCTCGATCATCGATGCAGATATGCTGCTCAAGAGATCAGCTTTGCAGAACAGATAATTCTGAATACGAAGAAGAAGCCCCCTTGCCTTTTTGTTTCCGGCTATACCGCTGGCCGCTGCCGCCTGAGCCGATAGATCCTGGACGTTCAACCAGAGAGGCACGCCCAGTCGCCGGCGAACAGCAGTGGCATAAGCGACGGCACCGACAAGAGGACAAAACACCAGAATGGCGTCAAAATCATCTTTGTCCGGCATATGACGCCTTAGTGACAGGTAAAACGATGCCTCGTAAATCAGTCGCTGACAAAGACTGTTGGGATTACGTGGTATGAAGAGGCCGTGGCGCTCGATTCGAACACCATTTTCTGTGGAATGACGGATATTCCAACCATTCTTACCGCTATTATCGCGCCACTCAGGGTAGTATGAGTACGCGCATTTTACAGTAACACGAATGCCCCTTGCGGCAAGACCTTCAAACAGATCGGAAAAAAGTACGCCGCCTCCCAGATCCGGCCGAACGACATTAACCACTACCAGCAGCGATATAGAATCAGGAGAAAGCAAGAAAATATGTACGGGAATTATGACTGAATATGAGACTGAATTTAAAGAAAATGCCGGCGAAAATATGCTATAAAAAAAGCACGGCTTCAATAAACCGTGCTTCATCAGAATGAAAATATTTTCGTAGAGCAGACGAAAGACTACTCAGTGTCTGGCATCAGGAATCGTTTATTCAGGCAAAAATTTAAAGTAACTGAAACACGATCAGAACAATCAAACCAACTATGCCTGCGCTCAGCGTCATTGCCCGGATCGCTCGGTCGACAGGATTTCTCATGCTTTCGGGTGGGTATTGGTTCGGTTGCTGATCAATGTAACGCCCTGAATACCCTATCAAAACGAATACAGGCATTAATAAGCACACATATATGTTATTCATCAAATGTTCATAATAACAAATGTTGCATAAAAACAGCCTGTCTGTACATGTATCGTGAGAAACAAACATCGCCTAAGCTCAATTGTGGTACGTATCAACGCTGGTCGGTGGTGACAAAGAAATCTGAGCTGTCCAAATAACTGAAGAATAACTGGCAGAATTTACCAGTCGTTTTCATCTTTCTCGATGCCCATCTGAACGGGGACCGGATATTCAGACGAGAAGCATGCGTTGCAGTATCCGTGCGTGCTCGCGTTCGTTGAAGATACGGCCGAGGCAAGACCGTCAATGGATAAATAAGCAAGTGTATCGACGTCCAACCAGCTTCTCATTCTTTCGAGATTCCCATCATGCCGGTTCGCCATCAATTCTTCGTGGCTCGGGAAATCCATTCCGTAGAAACACGGGCTGACGACAGGTGGCGATGCGACGCGAAAGTGCACCTCTTTTGCACCGGCATTGCGAATCATCCGGACAAGTTGTTTGGCGGTAGTGCCCCTTACGATGGAATCGTCTACCATGACGACGACTCTATCGCGTATCACACCCTCGACAGGATTGAATTTGCTGCGGACTTTTTGCTCTCGAGACTGCTGGCCAGGAGCGATGAATGTACGACCTATGTAATGATTTCTTATCAGCCCAATTTCGTACAGGCACGGATAGCCGATTTTCTGGCATTCACGGGCGTAGCCTAACGTGGCGGTGTTCGAAGAGTCAGGGACTGAAATCACGATAGGAGGAATTTCACCTTCCTCGACCCTGGGGGGTGGAGCATCGTGAGCAAGTTGCTTCCCGATTTCACGCCTGACTTTGTCGACCATTTCCCCGAATATTTTTGAGTCCGGCCGGGAAAAATAAACATATTCGAAGACACACTGGCTGATACCGTGCTGTCGGGCAAGCTGATAACTTTTGAATTCCCCGGTTTGCACGGTATCTCTATCGATGACAACGATTTCTCCCGGTTCTACGTCGCGCAGATACCTTGCTCCGACCAGATCGAACGCACACGTTTCGCTTGCCAGGCAGTACGCGGGTCCTCCTCCGGGACCAGCACTGTCCAGGATGCCCAGCGCGAGAGGCCGAAATCCATTCGGGTCTCGGACAGCGATCAATGACTCGTCCGTCAGGATGCCCAGGGAAAACGCGCCTTCCACTTGCGTCAGCGCGTCGAGGATCTTATCAATTTGTTTACGGCGTGTACTTTGAGCGATCAGGTGCAATATGAGTTCCGAATCACTCGAAGTGGAGAACAACGTACCTCTTTCGATAAAACTGGTTCTCAATTCTCTCGCATTGGACAGATTACCGTTGTGAGCCAGTGCCAGGTTTCCATCGCGATAATGCACCACAAGCGGTTGGATATTGGCGCGATTGTTGGCTGATCCAGAAGTAGAATAACGGTTGTGTCCGATTCCAGAGATGCCGAGCAGCTTGGTAGAAAACACGGATGGTTTCCTGAATACATCCAGTACCAACCCGTTGCCCTTATGTGTGGGCATGATCATCCGGCGTTTGGACTCGTCGTAGACAGAGGTCGAGATCCCTGCAGACTCCTGCCCCCGATGCTGGAGAGCGTGCAGGCCGAGGTAAATGTGATTTGACGCGTTTTCGGCGTTGTATATGCCGAAGATCCCACAGAACTCTTTGATGCTGCGCATCTGAAGGGAGAGTTTATTGGTGTGCAGAACGTACGGTGAAACGGTTTGAATGCTGCGCTGTCGACGTGGTTTCCACACCTGTTTAATTCTGAATGGATTTTGTACCGGTAACCGTAACCAGTACATTTCTGATTCTGTGATTCTCTACGGATTCCACGATAAGACGCATATTCTCGTGCTCAAAATTGTCTCCCTTTGACGGAATTTTACCCGCAAGGTGAAGAATCAGTCCTCCCAGTGTTTCGAATTCGGACGTATCCGTATCAAACGCGGTACCGGTTATTTCATTGAGTTCATCCAGGTCGATCTTGGCGTCGACGCGGTATCGGTCAGGAGCGAGTTGTTCGACAAGATCACTTTCGGCCAGGTCGTGTTCATCGCGGATGTCTCCAACGACTTCTTCGAGCACGTCTTCCAGCGTAATCAGTCCTGCGGTGCCGCCGTATTCGTCCACCACCAGGGCGATATGTGTTTTTCGACCCTGGAAATCTCTTAAAAGGTCATCCAACTTTTTCCCGAGAGGTACAAACATGGGGGGGCGGGCCAGGTGGGTCCAGTCCAGTCTTGTGTCCGCTTTATGTTGCGCTACGTGTCGGAGAAGATCTTTCGCATAGACAACCCCCAGGATATTGTCCAGGTGCTCCACGTAGAGTGGTAACCGCGAGTGTCCGGTTTTTCGAATAATATTCATCGCGCTTTCAATGGTAGATGCCGTCGAGAGAGCGACAATATCCATTCTGCTGATCATGATTTCGCGGACTGCCGTATCTCCAAATTCAACGATCGAATGGATGAGCTCAGATTCATCCTCTTCGAGAGTACCATGGGCTTTTCCGATATCGGCCATTGCTTTAAGGTCATCTCCAGAGAGGCGAGCGTTGGAATTCTGAAAACGGCCATGAAACGCGCTCATGGAACGGGCGAGCACTTTGGAAATCGGGCCGAGAAGGCGGTGAAGGATATACAGTGGAAAAGAAATTCTGCGAGCAAAAGCGAGTGGTTGCCGGGTGGCGATCAGTTTTGGAGTGATCTCGCTGATAATGAGCAAGAGAAATGTGAGACCGACGATTTCTGCGAAGATCGTCAGGGTCGGATTCCACTGATACGCCGCAGCCAGATCATGCATCATGATGGCGGTGATAATGGCTGCCATCACATTGGTCAGCGTATTGAGAATCAGAATAGTAATCAGGATCTCGCGCGGTGAGTCGAGAAGGCGAACCACACGTTTGGAGGTTGGGTCACCGGAAGCCTTGAGTTCCTCGCATTCAGGAGCAGAGAGTGAGAAAAGAGCCACTTCCGATCCAGAGAAAACGGCCGACAGAAAGAGCAAGGCGATAAGGACCACGCCCCCGATAATAAACGGATCGGCGTCGAGGACCATCTCCTGCGCCAGTAAAAAAACGATCAAACCCGAACGGAATGATGCGGATTGGTCAGGGTCCAATGCGGTGAGGAAAATTCCTCGTCAAGTGAGACATGTCTTCAGGCAAATATACAGATCTCTTTACGACTTGCTCTGGTTTCGAGTTTCCAGATTTCACAAGCGAAGGCGATAATACGCCTAAAAAACCGATAATACGCCTTAAAAATATTGTCCGGTAACGATGATGTAGATGAGAACGATCCCGATGGCCACCGGACAGACATAACGAATAAGCACAGTCCATAACCCGCTGCCCTGAAACTTGATACCGCTGGATTCGAGAGATTCGATGGCTTTTGGTGCCCCCCACGACCATCCTACGAAAACCGCCAGCAGAATCGCTCCGATACTGAGGGAATAATTACCCCAGAAAATGTTCTGAAGCGAAAGGAAATCGATACCGAAACCCAGGAAATTCGTAAAAAACTGCGAGCCTCCCGCAGCCAGGGCCGACGGAATGGCCACTACAAAACAAAGCCCCCCGAGTACCCACGAGGCTTTTTTCCTGGGCCACTGTTTTTCATCGATGAAATACGTGACCACCACTTCGAGAAGACTGATGGTGGAGGTCAGGGCGGCGATTGCCAGGAGCGCGTAAAATGCAACGGCAAAAAGCCCCCCTGCCGGAAGACTGTTGAAGATCGTAGGCAGTACGATAAAGACAAGTCCCGGGCCGCCGTCAGGCGCAATGCCCACCGAAAAAAGAGCCGGAAAAATGATAAGACCGGCGAGCACGGCAATGGCAGTATCAAAGAAAGCTACGATTATTCCAGACTGGGGCAGATTTTCATTTTTCGGGAAATAGGATCCGTACGTGATCATCGCGCCCATGCCAAGAGACAGACTGAACAGAGCCTGGCCAATGGCGCTCATGACCACAGGAAAATCGATCTTCGAAAAGTCAGGCGTGAAGAGGTATTTCACACCATCCATTCCGCCAGGCAGCGTTACGGAACGAACAGCCAGAACCACGAGAATCACGAGAAGAAGCGGCATGAGGATTTTTGTCGTGCGTTCGATGCCGGCCGAGATACCTCTCTGAACAATAACGATTGTCAGCAGAATGAATGCTGCGGTAAAAGCGATAGCCAGTAACGGATTCGACGTCATATCGGTAAACATCTGAGCACTTACTTCTGGTGTGATCTCACCCGAAAACGCTCCCGTCAAGGCTTCCCACAGGTACCACAATGTCCAGCCGGCGATGACCGCATAAAATGCCAGAATGGCAAAACCGGTCAAAACGCCGAGGCGTCCCAGCCAGGGCCACTTGGATCCCGGGCTCAGTTTTTCAAAAGCCCCCGCAGGATTCAACTCTGTTTCTCGACCGACCGAGAGCTCGGCGAGCACAAGCGGTATTCCGATCAGCGCCACAAAAATGAGATACAGAAGAACGAACGCGCCTCCTCCGTTTTCTCCAGCCGTATAAGGGAAACGCCAGATGTTTCCCAGGCCAATCGCGGATCCTGACGCTGCCATGATGAATCCCAGTTTTCCGCTCCATTGTCCCCGGCTTGCTGATGCCATGAAAAATTCCTGTGTTGTAATGAGTTATTAACTGGTTTCGATCCGACTCGACGTTGCGGATCCGCCGAAATATATGGAACGGAAACCGCCTGTTTATGCGAATCACGCAATAACTGGCACAAAATGTCCAAATGCAAGCAGGAAAGGTGGGGAACAGTCTGAATTATTCGTATTTCAGCGCATCGACGGGATTGGCCAAAGCTGCTCTTACGGCCTGGTATCCTACAGTCAGAGATGCAATCAGCATGGTCGCCAAAAACGTAATCACAAAAATTGCGATGCCGATGGATGTCGAGTAGGCGTCAGATTCCGAAGTGCAACAACGAGGTAATTTTTCAGCATGATAAACGTTTACCCACGATCGATAATGTTGACAATGAACCACGCCGGTACGGATGATCCCCGAAAATTGATGCGCCGATAGAATGGCTGATCGGGGTATTTCCGGTTGCACGATCGCGAATGTCGCGAGGCCGTGAGTCGAACAAGCGGTCCCCTGAAGAAGGAATGGCGAACTGTCCCACTCAGACCAATAGAAAACGCCGCCCCGGGGTCGGGGCGGCGCAGATCCTACTTTGAAATCAACTTCTGAAGGAATCGACAGAAGACTTGGAAACGTCAGAAGGGGAGTTCGTCGTCTGGTTGAAACGACATGCCGCCTGAATCGCTGTCGGAATTGACACTTTCCGCGCTGCCATTACCCGCGCTTCCATTGGCCGCGCTGTCATTACCCTCACTTCCACGGGTCTCTGAGGCCGACGATGAAGTTGTCGCATGTAAGGAAGATGAGCCGCTGAAGCCGCCGTTATCGCCGCGACCACCAAGCATCATCATTTCACGTGCCTTGATTTCTGTCGTATATCGCGTGATTCCGTCTTTGTCCTCATAACTCCGCGTCTGAAGCGATCCTTCGATGTAAACCTGCGAACCCTTGTGCAGATATTCATTACAGATTTCAGCGAGCCGCGCCCAAGCTACAACGCTGTGCCATTCGGTGCGCTCTACCCATTCACCGTTTGAATCTTTATACGATTCATTCGTAGCCAGTCTCAGGTTGCAGACAGCCGTACCGGACCCTGTGTAGCGAAGCTCCGGATCCTGTCCGACATTTCCGACCAAGATGACTTTGTTAATTCCACGTGCCATATATACACCTCCTAGATGTTAGTCTTTTATACGAGCCCCTGGCGATTACATACGAGTCCACCGGATGTCCGGTCTGTTCTGACTTCGTCCTATTAATTCACCAGGAGATGTAATGTGGATGGACGATGATAAACCCGCTGCCCCGACATAGAGACACCAGATTCATATTTGTAACAGCATTCTGATTTGTACCAGTATTCTGATTTGGACCTATCAAGATACTCCCGTCCACTGACACGGTTGCTTCACTACCACCCGGAATAAACAAAAATTTATCCACAACGTTGATGCGCCAAGGCTCGATACTCGCCGCATCATGGTACGCTCGTGTGCCCGTACTCGATGCGGTTTTAACGCTGCACATTCCATGTACGAACCATTTCCAGAATGACTGAAAAAATCTACGATTCCGAATTCGAGACCGCGTCCGATGTACTCGAACGTTTTGCCGATTTTGTCGCTATCGTAAGACAGCTTCGTCGAGACTGTCCATGGGACCGGGAGCAATCGCACGAATCCATCAAACACCTGTTGATTGAAGAAGCGTACGAGACGGTTGAGGCGATCGACGATGGTAATCAGCAGGAATTGAAAAAGGAACTCGGCGATCTGCTTTTACACGTCGTGTTTCACGCCGTCATGGCGAATGAAACCGACGATTTCGACCTCGGTGATGTAATTCAGAGTGAAACCGACAAACTCGTGCGGCGCCACCCTCATGTTTTTGGTGATGTCACAGTAGGAGGCGTAGAGGACGTGCTGAAAAACTGGGAGTCGATAAAAATAAGGCAGGGTGAAAAAAAATCGGTATTGGAGGGAGTGCCTCGCCGGTTGCCCACACTTTTGCGCGCGTTCCGGATTCAGGAGAAGGCTGCCGGTGTCGGGTTCGATTTCGAAAATGCCTCAGACGCCTGGAAGAAAGTTGAGGAAGAACTGGGCGAGTTTGTTGCCTCTCAAAATGATAAAAATCCGCTCGACGCGCAGCAGGCAGAACTGGGCGATCTCCTGTTTGCGATAATAAATTACGCCCGCCTGTCAGGACTCAATCCGGAAAATGCACTTGGTGATACGAATGCCAGATTTATCCGGAGATTCCAGCATATCGAGAGTCGCCTCACAGATGCGGGGTGCTCGATTGTAGATGCGCCGCTGGAGCAGATGCAGCAGTACTGGGACGAGGCCAAGTTATTGGAAGCCAATCCACTGGAAGGAGGCTCAGCGACGAAGCCACGGCGACCAGGCTCAGCGACGAATTAAACGGATGACTGCGGCAACGACAAATAAGACACCCAGCATGGCTACGATGGAGGAGCCTGCCGGAAAATCGAATCGGACAGAGAAATAAATACCCATGAAAGAGCCCAGCACCGAGAGGGCAAGTGCGATCAATACCACACCCGCTTTGCTCCTGGTCACTAATATGGCCGCTACGGGGGGAATCACAATAAAAGAAAAAACGGGAATAACGCCGCCGGCGCGAACGGCTAGCACGATGGCAAGTCCGATGGAGATGTAGAAAAGGAAATTCCAGAGATTGAAGACCCCCAGATCCTCCGTGTCGTGATTGGCAAATTTTTCTGTGATCTCGAAAAACTGCTTGCGAAAAACTCCGTGCATCACTGCGAGAATGGTGAAGACAGCCGCGAGCCATCCTATTTCAGACGTCGTGACCGTGAAAAAACTACCGAACAGAACCTCCTGGATATCGGCGTCGCCGTGCGCGCCCTTTGATATCAGGAGTACCGTTATGGCAGAGGTTACGGCGTATATGATGCCGATGATCGCTTCCACCTTCAATCGTTTGTCCGACACCTTGATGAACGACATCAGGAAGGCTCCGATCAACGTAAAAACGATGGCGATGATCGTCGGATTAAGTTCGAAATAGGCGGCCAGTGCGACCCCCATCATTGAAATCTGACCCAGAGCCAAATCCACAAAAACAATTCCCCGTCTAACCACGTGTGTACCCAGATACGCCAGCATAAGTCCCATGCATACGCTGATGATCAGCGCTGCTCGGACGAAATCAAGGGCGAAAATATCGGACATGGCCGGTCTTGGACGTGGAACTCGAGCGTAGAATCAATGGGTGGCCGTTTGGAAAGCCTCTTTGAGGCGGGCCACATTATAATCGAACAGATCGAAATACGTTTTGACTTCCGGAAATGCTTCTACCGAGGACGCCAGTATGACGACCGATCCGTCTACGTTTCGAGCAACAAGTTCGGCCGAGTCCACCCTGAAATAGGGAGAGATGATCAGCGTATGTACGGACTCTCGCTTCATGAGTCCGATGATTTTTGCGAGCTGCGACGGGGTCGGAGGAATACCCGGTTTCGGTTCTAAGAAATCCAGTACGACAAAACCGAGAGCCGTCTCCAGATACGGCCACTGATTGTGATACGCGATCAATCGCCGGCCCCGGTATGGAGCCATGGCCGCAGCCCATTCAGCCATCTTTCGATCGAGTTCATCGACGAAAGCGTTGTAATTGGCGTTGAAATAGTCGCGGCTTTCCGGCTGCCGACGAACAAGGCCGTCTAAAATATTACGTGCGATGATTTTGCCGTTCTGCGGATCCAGCCAGTAGTGCGGATTGCCGTAAATATGGATGTCGCCCTGCTCGCGGCTGATGCTCACCGGTATCTGAAGCAGCGGAATATTCTCGGAGGCATCCACGTACCCCGCGGATCCCTTCAGAATGTCGGGGTTTCGGGCGCTGTTCAGAAGCGGAGGTACCCAGCCGAGTTCCAGGTCCAGACCGATGGTCACAAATACATCTGCCCGCGTCATCTTCATGATGAAACTGGGCTTCGGGTCCACAAAATGCGGATTCTGATATCCGGTAGCAATCGTCGTGACGTCGACCCGATCGCCTCCAACGGCGAGCGCGATACTTTTCAGATCCGTCAGCGTGGTTACGACGTTGAGTTTCTTCTGTGCGTACGCGGACGACGTGAACGACGTGAAACATAGGGCAAGAAGCAAAACAGCGACGACTTTCTTTGAATCGGCTCGTCGAAAATGGAATCTGTTCATGATCGCGGGATTTCAGTAAACATGTGCGCCATGCGTACCAATGACAAAAACGACACGGACGATGCCCTGATAAGACGTATCGATTTTGTCTCCCCAGGACCGCCTGAAACCGAATTCAATTTTCTGGAATTCTGTCAAAAGCCACCCCAGAGTGGTCGATATGCCCCTCTCATTCCAATCACCGTCATCAGGTTTATCGGACTGGTCGTAGCGACCGAGAACGCTCCAGCGCTGCGAAAGTTGGTAACTGGCCAGCGCGTAGAATCCAGACGCATTGATATGTCCGATGTCATTATTCCGCCGGCTGAAGAAAGATTCCGCCTGGAAGGTGAAAGATCGGAATTGATTGAACTGAAGTGGCTTCCACTTGTATGTGATGTCGATGCCTCCGATCAGGGTCGTATTTCCCGTGTCATTGGGTCCGAACATTCCAGTCAGTCCTATTTCAAGCGTCGTGTTTTCACTCAAATCCCAGAAGTTCTTGGAATGTCCCGTATACAGGAGCTGATTCACTTCATCGGTCACAAAACGTTCATTTTCGCCCGGACCGCGGGTTACCTCCACCGTGACGTCCTGGTAGAATGAAGCGTTCGGAAGGAGCCAGCTCAGCGAGACGCCCTGATCGTTGAGTCCTTCGGCACCCAGAAAATTAACGTATACGGCAGGAAAATCTGGGAAAGGAAGCGAATGCGGGTGGATCTGGTTGATTTTTCCAACATTGCTTCTGAATTTTCCGGCCTTCAGTTGAAGTCGGTAGGGGAGAGCGAGCGTTGTGAGGTAGGCCTCTTCCAGTTCAAAAACAATATCGCCGTCGTCGTTGGCCATCGAGATGAACACGTCGGCCCGGGCATACGGGTCAACGACCGATTTCAAAGCCAGCTCCACTTCTTCGAGCTGCAGGTCGAAGTTGCGCTCTCCTTCCGAGGTGTAGAGGGCGCGCAGGTCACCGATCACGCTGATATCCGGGTTCGTTGTCAGTGCCGAGCGGCTTGTCGAACCTCTCTGCGGCGGCGGGTCCTCAGGAGCTGCAAACCTGGCCATTTCTTTCTGCAGGGCTTGCAAAAGCGAATCTTGGGCCACTGCAGTTGAGTCCTGGTCCTGCGCGACTACCGTAAAGGGCAGGACAAGAAAAAACAGCAGTCCAAATCCGTGTATAAAGGCGAGCCGGCAAAATATCATCTGGATCCGAAAAGCGGAATCGAATAGAAACTGTCCCTTATTTGTGCGAAGCGCGGAATTGTTTCCAGCCCGCAAGATTTGATCCAGGGCTTGTGCAGAGAAAACTGACAGGACATTTTCAGAAAGTGTCAACAGGCCTCAGTTCACCGCCGGTTGTACCTGTACGGGTTGCACGCGGCCTTCATCCCGATGCAGAAATTCTTCATAAAGCCGGATATGGCGACTGTCGATAGGAATGTTGAATCCGTCGATGAATACGCCAAGCACCTGTGTGGCCGGTTCAAAAGGATCCCCGTTGGTAAGCATGAGATTCGCTTTTTTACCGACCTCAATGGATCCGTAATCGTCGGCGATTCCAAACATTTCGGCGGGCCCGAGCGTGACGGCGCGTAATGCCCGCTCTTTTCCCAGGCCGTATGCCGCCGCAAAACCCGCGTTGAACGGCAAATTACGTACATTTTCAGATTGACCCGTTCTGATGGCCACATTCACTCCTGCATCCGCAAGCATTCCGATGTTTGCATAGGCGCGGTCATAGCGGTCAGATTCGCGCGTCGGCGTCGAAAAAATTGGTCCCACCAGGCAATCAATTCCGGCCTCGGCCAGTTTGTCGGCAACGCGCCAGCCTTCGGAAACGCCGCTGAAAATGACGCGTTTTATGTTGCGTTCCTGTACCCATTCGATGGCCGCCTCAATTTCTTTTCTGGCGTTGACTTTAACCATCAAAATCATTTCGCCCCGCAACACGGGAAGTATAGCAGCCATTTCGGGCACGTATTCGGGGTGCGTACTGAGATTCGGATTCTCGGCGTATGCAGCATCGATCCTGTCGTACAGTTCGGCTCGATCCCATATCTCGTCGAGCTTCTCGACAGCCTCTCGGTATTTTTTATCCGGATCAAAATCGTCAGGCGGAGATCCACCTCGAAAAAATCGCGGCGTACGATTTACCGGAAACGAGAGGACAAGAAGGAGCACGCCACCGGCGTGCATCTGATCGGGTGTGTATCCGACCAGATTGATCAATGCCGCTGTTCCCGGCAGCAGGCCGCCGGACGGCTCCGCGATTACCGTGGTCACGCCGCTGACTCGTGTGACGGGAATCTGGGGAATGTTCGGATTGATAGCCGAGAGCGCCTGCATCTGGGGCGTGACATCTCCGAGTTCAGAGGAATCGTTGGTTTCCTGGACCGCTCCGATTTCCGTCAGGCCGAGTCGGGTCCCGGAATCGATCATGCCCGGATAAACACGCAGTCCGGTGCCGTCTATCACGTGGGCACCCTCTGGTACAACAACATCTGTACCTACGGCTGTTATACGATCTGCCTTGATGACGATTGTACCATTGTCGATCGTGCCCCCGGAAACCGTTTCAATGCGCACGTTGGTGATCGCATACGTTCCCTGGCGCGGTTTTGCAGTCTGTTGTTCGGCATCCTGTTGATGAACAAGCGTTGTGGTTGCGAGGAGTAGCGAAAGAATCAGATTCATTTTGAATTCAGTTTTGCTCGAACAGAATATCCAGTGTCACGTATTCACTCTTGACGAAGCGGTGCACGCCAGTCTCCTGCTCCATGTACGTGTCAAGTTTTGCCGACGGGTCTACACGGAGGCGCTGGTCATCCCGATCTGTTTCCCGGTCGAAATACTGCACACCATCAACAAACGTTTTCTGCGCGATCGCATAAACGGACAACGGGTGTTTGTCAAATAGAACCAGGTCTCCATCTTTACCGACTTCGATGGACCCGACCCGGTCTGCAATTCCCAACTGCATGGCAGGGTTGATCGTAATGAGCGACAGGGCTTCGTCATCGCTCAGGTCGCCGTAGCGCTGAGTCTTCGCGGCCTCGTGGTAGAGATGCCTGTTCAATTCGCCGGAATCTGAGTTGATGGACGTCACCACTCCGTTTCTCGTCAATATCGTCGCATTGTATGCGGTAGAATAATAGACCTCGAATTTATAGGACCACCAGTCCGCGAACACCGATGCGCCGGCGCCGAAGGCAGCCAGTTCAGGGGCAACCTTGAATCCTTCGTTCGCGTGTTGAAACGTGATGTTGTGTACGCCAAAGTCTTCGAGGACCCGCATCAGCATCAGGATTTCATCGGCGCGGTAACTGTGACAATGAACCAGTATTTCTCCGCGCATGATATCTGCAATGACTTCCAGCCGTTCGTTGTACGGAGGGGATGTTTGGCGAGGATGGTTCAGTTTCGCTGACTCATAGTCAGCCCATTCGCGCATGTAATTCCGCGCCTCTGAAAAAGCGTCACGGAGGACGGCCTCCACACCCATCCGGCTCGACGGCCGGATTCCCGGTTGGCTACCACTGCTTCCTCGCCGTCCGTGATTGCGCGTCGGGTTTTCGCCAAGTGCGAATTTAATGGTTCGCGGAGCGCCTTTGAACCGAAGATCGTCCGGATTGATCATCCCCCATCGAAGTTTGATCGTTTCGTTCTGCCCCCCGATCACATTGGCCGAGCCGTGCATGAGGTGAGACGTCGTCACCCCGCCGGCGAGGGCCCGGTAAATGCCGATGTGATACGGATTGACCACATCTTCCATCGTCACTTCAGAGGTGACGGGCGACGACCCTTCGTTCACGCTGCTCAGCGCAATATGCGAATGCGCATCTACGATTCCGGGCATCAGGTATTGTCCGTCGGCATCAATCGTCTTGATGCCTCCAGGTGCACGCAGATCCGTACCGATTGCGGTGATAACCCCGTCCTGAACGAGGACGTCCGTGTTCTGCAGTGTTCCGTTCGTGATCGTCAGCACCGTGGCGCCCCTGATCAGGACGTCATTGACCACGTTCGACTGCGCAGACGACAGACTTGCAGAAAAAAGTCCCAGCGTCATCACGAGTCCTGAAAAAAGGGATAACCGTTTAAAGATCATAGTCTCATCTCCTCGTTTTCGGGTTTATCTTTCTTCGATTTGTCTTTGTCTTTGTCTTTGTCTTTTCGTCGTCGCCTTCCTTCGACTCGTCCTCTTCGTCTTTCTTCGGGTACGCATACTTGTGCCCGTCCACGAAGACGAATTCATACTGCGTTTCCTTCGCAAACAAGTCGCCGTCGGCGATAATCAGATTGGCGATTTTCCCTGCATCTATGGTTCCCAGCGAACTGCCAAGGCCCAGAAGGTCGGCCGAGTCGACTGTCAGCGCCGCCAGCGCATCGTCTTCTGAGAGCCCGTTCTCGATCAATTCTCGGATGTTTTCTCGAAGATCTTTTGCTTTTACTCCTTTCGTGGTAAATCCGAATCGCAGACCCGCTTTTTTTAAATCGGCTGCCGCGCCGGCGTAGCGACTTCGCGTAAGGAAAGCCCGCGCCTCAAGGTTACGCCTTTCGGCTTCCAGATCCCTGTACGATGCCGTTCTTTCTTCGGGATCGTAGTTATCGAGGACGTACTGGATGGAATCGGCCTTGAATTCTTTCATCCAATCGGGTTTCTCCGGAAGATCAAGCGTAACAAAGAGCGGTACGTCGGCAGACTTCAAAATATCGACGGCATCGAAGGATTCGTTCAGCCCTCCCAGCATGAGTTCGAATCCCAGATCGTCTCGCAGTTTTAACGCTCTGTATATTTCCAGAACATCATCCACATAGTAGAAAACAGGCTTGGTGTTTTCGATAACCGGAAAAAAAGCGTAGTGGACGGCGTCGAATTCGGGGCGGGTGGTTCCGGCAGCATCCTGATCGTAATTCATCTGCATGGCCTTGCGGCGCTCGGCCTCCCGGTACAACTGGCGCATTTTCGCCGTCATTCCCATCGGCGTTCCCGGGTACATTCCCCGCGCGCCCTCAAACTGAGCGTACATGGAATAATCGCCACTCAATACCATGGCGTTCGCATTTTCGCCTGCAAGAAGTATGATGGCGCCCGAGCCAGGAAGCATTCGCCCGTGGGGGACGATATGCGCGGCGCCAAATCCTGCCTTCCGGTATTCATCAATCGATTTTTCATCTGAGGCTAAAAGGGTTCGAACATCTCGCTGCGGCTGAATACCCGCCCGATCGTCGGGTGGATTGGATCGATCCGGTACCGGAGGTAAGTCGTTTTTCTGCTTGGGTTTCGGAACACCGATCATCGAAAGTCCATCGATAAAGGCGGCGTAAACCGTTTTTCCTGTTCCGTCGATTCGCGCCGCATCATATGGGATGGCAATGTCGGCTCCTACGGCCTCAATAAGGCCGTCTCGAATCACTACTGTGCCGGAATCAATGACCCGGCCGGGCGCCTGTACGATCCGGGCATTTTCGATCGCGAAAGCTCCCGAGACTGCAGGGATATCGGGGGCATTTCGCTGAGCGAGGGCAGCAGTGCCCGGGAGGAACAACAGAAAAGCGGCAAAAACAGACGCGGTGCTACAATACAGCGCGCGCGGATGCGAGGATGTCATAACAGGTACGAGAAAAAACGGGTACGAGAAAAAACAGGGATGAACCACCAAGATATTGGTCTGTTGACGACGGCGCAATACACGGGAATACGCCCCGGCTGACCGGACCCTAAATATCCGCCGTCCAGTCGTCGACCACCCCGAGGATAATCGCGTTGGCCGGTATGTCCTCTCGGCCAATGATCTGGCGCACAACTGAACCCTCTCTGGCCACCAGTACGACATCTCCGACTCCCGCTCCGTAGCCCGGGTCAATGGCCAGTTGGTCCCTTTCGCCATCAAGTTGTCCGTCGAGGGCAATCGGATGCACGATCAAGAGCTTGCCTTCTCGAAGTGCTTCTGCTTTTATCGACGCCACAATCGTCCCTGTTACTTTACAAAGTTGCATTGATTCGTCTGTTTGCAGAGAAAAATTGTGACACGTAAGTGGCCAAAAAACAATAAGCTAGATCATGAGCCGGACTTATTGTTAATAAATAAATGGACAAAAAAGTGGTATTATTCGTGTACTCTTTCATATCCTTTCTCTTCGGTACTACAGCCCGTGTGTTCCTCATCGCAGATTGGCGAGACCGTATTCCCGTAATTCACACCGGACGAACAGCGTCTGAACGAAAGGTACTGCTCCCACAATGTACTTCACCAAAGGAATCGAAGCCGTAGCGACGATAACGGAACTTCGGTCGAACACGTCAGAACTTCTGGAACACGCCAAGGACATTGAAAGTGGCATTCTGATACAGAAAAACAATGAACCGTATGCTGTTCTGATCAGTTATGACGTATACGAAAAGCTCATCCGATCTCAGGATGGAAATTCCAGAAAGGGTCAAAAATCTCGATAAGAGATAACTCTTTCACGCGACAAGCTGTTTCAATTCCTCGACGCGCCGAACGATCGTTTCTCGGTCCATTTCCCTGTACTGCTCCGGTAAAAGCTGCCGACTGGTACACTCAAGAACGGCGACCAGCGTCTGCAATTCAATTTCCAACGGGTATGTGGGAGGAATAAAGTCGTCAACAACTTCTTGCAGGATACGCGCAGTTACTTTTCCCTTATTTCCTCCCTCTGCAGCAGCTCGAAACTTGGCCCGGGTCAACAATGCTTCCATATCGGCGCCGCTGAAAGTCCTTTCACCATTCATGAGTGACTCGGGCACGTCGGAGAATTCAATCTGCACGTTGGTTCGTTTCAGCATTACTCGCAGCAGTTCCTCTCTCTGTTCAGGCGTGGACGGATAAAAAAGGGCGATGTGCTCTTCCGCTCGACCCTGCCGCTTGAGGTCAACCGGCATGAAATCGGGCCTGGCCGTAACCAGGAAAAAAATTACCCGGCCACGATGAGCGGGATTGCTCATGAACTGGGCAATCTGCCCGAAGACCCTTTGTGAAACCCCGGAATCGCCGCCGGAGTCACGACTGCCCAGCGCCGCGTCTGCTTCGTCGATCATGACTGCGACCGGGGTCATGGCTTCGAGCAATGACAGGATTTTCTCCAGATTCGCTTCCGTCTGGCCCTGCCACTGAGAACGAAAATTTTTAAGAGTTACCATGGGTATTCCGATATCGCCCGAAAAACAGCGGATGAGGAACGTCTTTCCACATCCCACCGGGCCACTGACCAGATATCCCATGGGCATTACATCAGGATTGCCCGTCCTCAGTGTTCGAGCAGCATCACGCAGATGCGCTTTGGCCTCCGCGTGGCCGGCAACCATATCCAGATTCCAGTCGGTTTCCACAAATTCAAGCATGCCGTGTGCTTCCGCTTCGATGAACTCTTTTTTCATCGATGAAAGCACTTCGTACGTCAACTTACGACGGTTTTCGAGTACGTCGGCAAGAATACTCTGAAGCTGGATATACCCGAGTCCTGCCGTATTTGATGCGAGTCGAGCCGGTTTGACCTCCGAGTGTCGGTCGAACTGATCTTCCCGCCCCTCCAGATAATAGTCGACATACTTTTTTCGCGACTCCCCATCGGGAATAGGGATTTTGATTTCTGCTGTGTATGCGCTCTGAACAAGCTGCTGATTCAGTTCTGTAAGATTCTCCGCAATGAGGGTGATGGTAAAATCACTGGACAAAAAGAGAGGGTCATGGGCCCATTTCTGCAGGAATACGAGCGAGTTACGGTCCTCTGAAGAGTAGTGCGACGCCTCGGCCATAGGAATAACCGTTTCGGCATAGTCGATCACACATGCGATGCGTTTGCCATCTGCCAGCCGGGTCCGGAAATAGTTCTCGAGCACAGAAAGTACGCGAACGGGGTCTTTCGGTAGTTTTTTAGCGTAGTCGGTACCGAATATGGTGTCGTATCCGGAGAGCGCGCGGTTGAAGTCTCTTTGCGATTCTTTGTCCGCGAAATGAATTCCGCTTGACCGATCATAAAAAATGATGATGTCCCTCGATGCGAACAGATCATATGTCATGAAGTCACGCAAAGAGACGTAGGTTTTCTTACCGTGCTCGTCGAGCGTTGGCACCAGATCACGCACATTTCCGTAGAGCAAAAACTGGGAGAGCGTTTTTGTGAAATATTTCCGTGCAAATTCCTGTACCCATTTCGGATAATGGGAGGTGTATTGTTCCAGAAGGGTCGGTGTTTCGGGTGAAGGCACAGTAAGTGTCACGGTAGCCAGCTTTGTTGATGATACCACGCCTTCGGAGGAATCACCCGAACTCCCGGTGCCTTTTCGGTTGGCGGTCGCTTGTTTGGCGGTGCCTTTTCGGTCGGCGGTCGTTTGTTTGGCGGTGCCTTTTCGGTCGGCGGACGTTTTCCCTGTGCCTTTTCGGTCGGCGGTCGTTTTCCCGGTGCCTTTTCGGTCGGCGGTCGTTTGTTTGGCGGCTGTACCCGGGGCGGCTCGGTTCTGCTCGACCTTGTTCCGCACGGTTCGCTTTTTCGAGCCCCGCTTTTTTGTGCCCTGACCGTTCGCGTCCGTACCCGTATCATTCGCGCCAGTGGCGACGCTGTCTTCCGCCATGAGAACAACTCGTCTGAATCATGAAATATTGAACGAGCGGCAATATACGGTGGCCGGACCCCTCAGGGTTGCGCTCCGGGCCAAAATAGAGTTCAGGCAATCGTGACTTCGTCACACAGATAAATATCCTGAATCTGGTTCAGCAGTTTAATGCCATCTTTGAGCGGCCTCTGAAATGCCTTGCGCCCCGAAATAAGGCCCATACCGCCCGCACGTTTATTGATGACTGCGGTTGCGACAGCCTGCTGAAAATCGTTGTCTCCCGATGCTCCTCCGGAATTTATGAGTCCGATCCGACCCATATACCCGTTGGCCACCTGATATCTTGTCAAATCAATCGGGTGATCCGAGGAGAGCTCGGTGTACATTCGCTCGTCATATTTGCCGAAACTGGCATCCCCTTTGTTCAGCGCCGGGTATCCACGGTTCTGTGTGGGCTGTTTCTGCTTGAGGATGTCGGCTTCAATGGTGGCCCCGATGTGGTTGGCCTGACCCGTCAGATCTGCACTTGATTCGTGATTGACTCCATCCACCTTGAAGGCGCTGTTCCGCATGTAGCACCACAAAATGGTCGCCATACCCATCTCATGGGCCGCGCTGAAGGCGTCTGAGACCTCGACGATTTGTCGGCCCGAATCTTCTGATCCAAAATAAATCGTCGCACCGACGGCCACGCATCCCATGTTCCAGGCATCCTCGATGCGGGCGAAACTGATCTGCTCGTACGTATTCGGATGCGTCAGTAACTCGTTGTGGTTGAATTTGAGGATGAAGGGAATCTTGTGGGCGTATTTTCTGGCAATGATACCGAGAATTCCGAACGTGGACGCGACCGCATTACAGCCTCCCTCGATTGCAAGTTCGACAATATTTCCGGGATCGAAATATCGGGGGTTCGGTGCAAACGAAGCCCCACCGGAATGCTCAATGCCTTGATCAACCGGCAAGATGGACAGATAGCCGGTGCCCGAAAGGCGGCCATGATTGAACAGGCTCTGCAGAGATCGGAGCACTCGCGGATGACGATCCGAGTCCGAAAATATTCGGTCCACGAAATCAGGGCCGGGCAGATGAAGGTCACCGGCGGGGATCGTCGCGGATGTGTGTTCGAGGAGAAAAGCAGCCTGATCTCCGAGGATGTCGGCGATTTCAGTGGCGTTCAGGTGGGACATCAATAAATCCTCCAGAATAGGGCGTTGACATGACCGACAAAAAATGTCGCGTTTGAAAATCCACGGTCAATAAATGCAGCATCGAAAGATACACCATCAAGAAATACAGCGTCGAAAAATACAGACTGTTTGAACCAATTACAGCCTATAAGTAACGCGAATTTCTTTCGGAATGGAACCTGGATCTGAGAAATAATCCGGTAGTTCCAGCGCCAGCATCGGTGCCATCAGAATGCCCTTTGAGCCCAGCCCGGTAAAAATCCATACGTTCGAATCGCGACGGAGCGGTCCGACCATGGGCAGGCGGATTCCCGGAACGGTGACTCGGATGGCAGCGCCGGAGGCCAGGACTCTGGATTGTTCGACAGCCGGAATCATCTGGGCCGCATTGGAAATCATTCCAGATAAGGAACCCCTGTCGGTGCGCAGATGCCGATAAGCGTGTTCGAAAGTGCTGCCGAGCGAGAGGCCGGGGCTGTCTTTTGTCTGCTTCTGACCGCCGAACCGCTTCTGACCGCTGAACTGCTTCTGACCGCCGAACGGCTTCTCGTCGATAATACGTTTCTCCTCTACGACATACCCTGCGCCGGAAACGGGAATTACGTCGTCCTCGAAATGCGGGCACTCGACAAGCGCCCACTGTCCCTTGATGGGATGAAGATTCAGTGCTGCGAGTTCAGCGAATCGGAGGTAATCGGCTCCGAGCGCCAGAATCAGCCTCGATGTATCGATGCCCTCTATCCGGCCATTTTTGCCTCTGCCGACTCTGATCCTGACTGTGATCTTCGGGCCACGTTCCGTCCACGAGAGCATACGCGCATCGGTCATGCAGTGCGCGCCGCGCGAAGTGGCATAACGAATGAGATGTTCGGACCACGCCGGAAGCGAGACACTCGTGCCCTCTGATACATGCAGGGCCCCGAATGGGGCATGAATTGCAGGCCATCGGCGCCCGGCATCCATCGTGTCAATCCATTGACCGTAAACGGGCCACTTCCCGGCAGCGTCTTTGAAATGCGCGGCCTGTTCCTCACTCAGAGCCAGTTTAAGGATGCCTTTTTTCGAAAAAAGCGCGTCTGCGCGGGTAATATCCATCAAATGTTTCAAAGCCGAAACGGCCGATTCCATTCGCCAGACTGGCCGGGCGCGACGCGACATCAAGGGGCTGCTGATTCCGCTTCCAATGGAAGAAGCAGTCGGATAGACATCGGAGAATCGCGTTCCGACAAAGGTCCCGTTCCGGCCCGCAGACCCCTCGCGGTCTTCAGATTCCGCAGGCCCGGCCCTTTCGTCACGCCCGGCCCTTTCGTCATGGCCGGCCCTTTCGTCACGCCCGGCCCTTTCGTCATGGCCGGCCCTTTCGTCACGCCCGGCGCCGGCGTCCACGACGAGAACCGCTCCGTCGGTAAATGATCCGTCGCTGCATAAAGCAGCAGCAACGGCGGCTCCGCCCACTCCGGATCCTACGATGACCGTATCGAATGAAAGATTCATTTTTCTATGCCCAAGAACCCGAAATGATAAACACTGCGGTCAGTACGTTACAAGTTATCATGTCGGTAAACAGCGTAAATATCATCGGTGGAGGAATCATCGGCTTGGCGGCAGGATGGCAACTTGCGCGACGCGGAATCTCCGTGCGTATTTTTGAGAGAGGTTCTATGGGCCGGGGTGCTTCATTCGCGGCCGCTGGAATGTTGACCGCCGACGCCGAGCTTGGATTCGAAGAAAAAAAACTGTATCGGGTTTCCAGAGAAAGCCTCGGTCGATGGCCCGCTTTTGCTCACCTTCTCGAGGAGGACAGCGGCGTGAGTGTAGGGTATCAGGACCAGGGGACTCTCGTTGTGGCCAATGATAGAGATCACGAAGAGGCGCTGCGACGAATGTTTGATTTTCAACTTGGTGAAGGAGTTGACGTTTCATGGTTGAGCGGCGAGGAAGCAAGGGATTTAGAGCCATTTCTGGCGCCGGGAATTACAGGGGCGGTTTTGGCCTCGGACGATCACGCTGTCGACAATCGAGCCGTTCTTGAAGCGTTGGTGACCGCGTTTCAAAGAGCCGGCGGCGAACTGTTTGAAAACAGTCTGGTGACCGATGTGGGGCCCGATGAGCACCGACCTCGAATTGTCATGGATGATGGATCAGATTTCGATGCGGATGTGGTGGTTATCGCGGCGGGTGCATGGTCAAATCAGATCAAGGGCCTGGAAAACGGGAAAAAACCTCCTGTTCGACCGGTAAAAGGGCAAATCATCGAACTGCAAAAAGTAAATCCTTTCGACCTGAAGTACGTCGTTCGCGGACCGAATGCCTACCTGGTTCCTCATCTTGATGGGCGGATAATGGTCGGGGCAACGAGCGAGGAAATGGGCTACGACACGCGCGTGACGGCCGGAGGAATATACAAGATTCTGGAGGGAGGCTGGGAAATCGTGCCGGGCATTTATGATCTATCCCTGACGGAGATCTTTGTGGGACTGCGTCCGGGCAGTCGTGACAACCATCCCATCATGGGTTTTTCGGATGTGCCCGGTGTGTATTTTGCTACGGGACATTTTCGGCACGGTATTCTGCATTCGGCGCTTTCAGCCGAGGAGATCGCTCTGGAAATCTGCGAGTCGGTCGAGTCCGAATGGTTTTCGGATTTCAGACCGCAACGTTTTGCGTAATCGGATTTTTTAATGAAATTGACAATAAATGGAGAGTCTCGAAGCCTGACAGAGGGCAGTTCTGTAAACGATCTCCTGGCGTCCATCGCGATTGATCCCGATGAGGCGCAAGGAATTGCCGTGGCCGTCAATGAAAAAATTGTTCGCCGAAATGATTGGTACGGTATGATTCTGAGTACCGGAGATCGAGTTGAGGTTGTAACCGCACAGCAGGGAGGATAATCCCGCTATCGACCGACATGAAAAAAACAAAATTCAGCCAACCGGAGCCGGGAGTTAACGGAGATTTCTGGTATCTGGGCGGTCGGAAACTCACGTCGCGCCTTCTACTTGGAACCAGCGGTTTTCCGAATCCACTGACCATGATGGAGGCCTTTGCAGCATCCGCTACGGAGATGGTCACTGTGGCCATTCGGCGGGTGAACCTTAACGAAAGTGGTGAAGAGAGCCTGCTCGGGATGTTAAGGGCTGCACCGGTTCAAATCCTTCCCAATACGGCCGGATGTTATACGGCGAAAGAAGCTGTGCTGGTTGCCGAATTGGCCCGCGAGGCGCTCGAAACAGATCTGATCAAACTGGAAGTCATTGGTGACGACGAAACGTTGTTGCCTGATACGGAACAACTCATGAAAGCTGCCAGACAGTTGATCGACTCTGGCTTTACGGTGCTGGCCTATGCCAATGACGACCCGATTACCTGTAAGAAGCTGGCTGCCATGGGGTGTGCGGCCGTTATGCCTTTGGCATCTCCCATTGGAAGCGGGATGGGGCTCGTCAACCCTTACAATCTGGAGCTGATTCGAGATCAGATTTCGGAGTGTGCACTGGTCGTTGACGCTGGCATAGGAACTGCGAGTGATGCCACGAGGGCGATGGAGCTGGGATACGATGGCGTGCTGGTCAATACGGCAATTTCACGGGCAAAACATCCGATGAAAATGGCTGCGGCCATGCGTAATGCCGTGCAGGCCGGACGATTTGCATTCACAGCCGGTCGTATTCCGAGGAGATTTTATGCCCGGGCATCGTCGTCCATGACCGGTCGCGTATCAGCCAATGCCCGATCACATCCTGAGGATTCCTGATGTGAACTGACCTATGATTCCTTCGCTTCCGATACCCAGGCTGCTTCTGATCGGCAACCGATTTTCCAGACCGGAAGTTGCCGGTGCAATAATCACATCGGTTGAATCTGGTGTCATGTGGGTCCAGCTTCGGGATCATGAAATCGAAGAAGAACTATTCAGCGAGGCGGCTTTCGATCTGGTTGACCGGATCAGATCCGTTTCACGCCACGTGTTGATTTCAATCAACACGCGAATTCGGATTGCATCGATGTTTTCGGCAGAGGACGGTCCGGTCGCCGGAGTTCACGTGGGCAAGCGAGGCCCCTCGGTAGAGGAAGCTCGCCGTGTGTTACGCGCCGGCACGCCCGTTGGAATATCCGTTCATTCCATCGGACAAATCTGCAGCGGGGAGGTCGATTATTTCCTCTGGAGCCCCGTATTTCCAACAAAGAGCAAGCCTGGACACAAGGGAACGGGTATCCAGAATCTGGCAGAAGCAGTCAAATCCGCAAAACATATAGCCGTTATTGCAATGGGGGGCGTTACCGCAGAAAACACTGCAAAATGTCTCAAGACTGGTGCACACGGCGTGGCGGTATTATCCGGAATTCTGGAATCCGAACATATTCCGGAAACGGTCGAACGATACCTTGCGGCCATCCAACACGTATATCCCGTAACCCAGCCTCGTGAATACCTGGTCGGTCGGGGACAATCCACATAATAAAATGCACAACACCAGGGTTTGCCTCACAATCGCAGGCAGCGATTCTGGAGGAGGGGCTGGAATCCAAGCGGATATCAAGGCTATGCAAGCCAACGGAGTTTTCGCGACTTCCGTAATCACTGCGGTAACCGCACAGAATACGACTGCTGTGACTGCAGCCATGGATCTTCCAGTTTCTCTGATCGAGTCGCAGTTCGATGCTGTGGTTTCTGATATGCAGATTTCAGCGACCAAGACGGGCATGTTATCGTCTATTGAGATCATCGAAGCCGTTGCCAATCGCTTGGAGCATAACGACGTGGGTCCGGTCGTTGTGGATCCGGTGATGATTTCGAAAAGTGGGTACAGGTTGCTGAAGGAAGATGCCATGGATGCCCTGCGCGAAAGGATCTTGCCTCTCGCCGTCGTTCTGACCCCCAACTCGCATGAGGCTGCGCTACTCGCTGGAATGGAGATTAGAGATGAAACAGACGCTCACGAAGCAGCCGTTCTGATTCACGAGATGGGACCCGCAGCGGTTGTGATAAAAGGAGGGCACTTTGACATGGAGCAAGACGCGATTGATGTGCTCTATGACGGGGATGATTTTCTGATTCTGCGCTCCGAGCGAATCGATACACGGCATACGCATGGAACTGGATGTACATTTGCTTCGGCGCTCACCGCCAATCTGGCAAAGGGACACTCGCTGAGGGACGCAGCGCTTCGCTCGAAGCGCTATGTGACAGAAGCCATCAGGGCTGGTCTGCCGATAGGCAGCGGGCACGGTCCCACCGATCATTTTTATTTTCTCCGGGGTCGCCAAGAATTTCCATTCGGATAGAACGAACATCAAGACGAAGAAACCCATCAAGACGAAGGGCCCACCAATTCGAAGGAACCCATCAAATCGAAGGAGCCCACCAATTCGAAGAAAGCCACCAAATCGAAGGAACGGGACTTATTTTTTAAACGCATGAAACGAATCCTGAGCAAAGTCACTAACTTAGGGTGGATATTATGCTGCCAGGAACGGATTCAATCAGACGGGGTCAGCTGACATGCGACAAACCTGCACAATTCTCCTGCTTTGTTCCGGATTACTGTTGATCGGTGCTTGCGATTCAACGGATACGGCCATGGTCGTCGAGGATCCGATGGGAGAGCTGGAGGAAGAAGAAGAGTCCGTCATTCCGTCTACCATGATTATGATCCTTCAGGGGAAATCCTGGGCTGCAATAAATGTGACGGCTGTTACAGACAGAGTAAACGGTCTCCCGATTCTGGAGATCACCGGAATGACGGCGCTGGCAGATGAACTGACTATTCTTTTTGAGGGCGACATCGAAACGCGCACGTATATCGTAGGCAACGGGCGTCTCGTTAACATTACGTTCAGGGATTTCGGCGCGTCTCAGGATCAAGCGTTTGTAGCTACCATTGCGGGAACGGTTACATTTACCTCGATAAGCACGATGAGGCTGAAGGGTACGTTCGCTTTTGAGGCGACCCGGGCCAGTGACGGTCAGTCGATTACAGGAAAAAGCGGCACATTTAACGTAGAGATTGGAGACCGTCAGTAGTCGTTGGATCGGGGTCCGATAACACTTCTTGAAAACACCCTGTTTCCGGGGTTTTCATTTCCGTATTCAATCGGGATGATTTTCGCGCGGCCAGTCGCCGAAATGGTGGCCTCAACAGAAAAAAGATGTGTTTTTGGTTACAATCGTTGCGGCGTAACTGAAAAATCAAATTCTCAGAGAATGTTACCATGAAATTCAGATTATTTCAGATTATAACCCTCGCTTTTGCGCTTACGCTGGGCGCATGTGATTTGAACGAGAATCAACAGTGACAAAGTCAAAGGAACCTTCTCCTTCGAAGCAACGCGCTTTTCAGATGGAGCTGATGTCTCGGTTACGAGCGGATCCTTCGATGTTGAGTTCGGGATAAACATCGGCTAAGAGTCTGTTGGACTAAGAAGAATCTCCAATTGTTTTTATCAGGTTTACGCTAAATTTGGCCGAAACACTAATTCAATAAAAACAATTACTTACATCGAAAGTCCGACAGACTGCCAGTGAGAAAATTCTGATGCGGAAGACGAATTACGTAAGAATACCCATATAATCGGCTTATCGGCTTCCGATACTTCACACCGAGTCCTGTTCATAAGTGCGACGGAAACGGTCTTGGTGTCGCGCACTCCAGCGTCGAATGGTACTCGTTTTTACGGCTTGCGATAGATGGCTCTGTCGACGATTGTCGGCAGTATCGGGTACCATCTTATCGCAGGCCGTTTTTTGTTGGCGCCAGCAGACCTTGAGACAGACTGCAGACGGTGTGTCAGCGCGGCACCGGCCGCTATTTGAGCTCCTCGAACCAGTTGAAAATGAAATGCAGCGGGAAGCTGCTGGCTACGGTGGAGTCGGTACCGGACAATGAGTTTCTGGTGACGAGACCCCCGACGATGGCTCGCTGACCGTCAGAAAACACGTCGAAGTATGGAGGATTCGCTCCCAGTATCGCGACTTCATCGAAGGCAGCGAGAAACGGAATACCGGTCCCTGATGTGGTTACTTTGAATCGCTGGACAGCTCCCTGGAAGGTGACCTGAAAATAATATCGTCCGTCTTCGCTCCACTGGGGGAATTCCGCAAAACCACTGCTGAGATTCAGGGCTGTTCCGGAGCCATCCGTGCGGCTCATGAACGCAGCTTCTCCGCTCTGATATACGACGTATTTTCCATCGGGTGAAATCCGGGGTCGGCGGATATCTGCTGCCGCGTCCTCTCCTGCGATGGTAAAGGATTCGTCCCTTTAAAGATCTGTGGTTCGCAGCAAACCCGCCCCTGGCCCGACTTCGGCTACTCGTACCATTTTTAATCCGTCGGGAGAAAAATCGAATTCCCTGTATCGGGACGAGCCGCCGAATATTCGTCTTGCATCACCGGATCCGTCTGCAGCGCGCACATGAATTTCGTGCGGACTACCAATCGTTACGCTTGTGAGGTACGCAACCGAATCCCCGCCCACAGTCCAGACCGGAAAATCAACCAGATCACTCCTCGTGATTGGCCTGTTTTGACCCGTTTCAAAATCGTACACAACTACCTCACGCTGAATCGTACTTCCTGTACCACCGCGTCTCAGGTAGACCAACCTTTTTTCATCCGGACTCAGTCTGAAGTCGCTGTAAAAACCCTCCGGGATCGCAAGCAACTCTTTGAAACTCGGAAAGGTCAGAATGGCAGGTCGTGACTCGGGAAGCGCCACATTTCCAAACGGATCTCTGTCCGAATAGACGATCGTCCCATTTGCCGATATGGATGTAACAGTAACTGTTGCATTGGCGAGAATTGAGCGACGCGGACCGGTAATCGTCAGGCTTTCGAGGTCAAAGGGTACGGCAACGAGTCCTTCTCTATCAACGATTCCCGTAAGGAATCCTGGTTCGTGATACTTTACAGCGTATCCCGAAAAGTTAATGGTACTCTTTACTTCTCCCGTCTCGAAATCGAAAAAACGGACTTTAGCGGGCCGCCCGATGATTTCTAGTGTGGCCATCATGGTCTTTCCGTCCGGAAGCATCGACGGCCAGTCATAGTCGGACTCTTTTTCAAGAGAATCTCGTGACGTCAGCTGCCTTTTTTCTCCCCGGAATTCGGAGTACTTGAATATCTGTTGTTCGTCTTCATAGATGATCCAGCCATCGGGCCCCCAGGAAGCCCGAGGGGAGCCCTCAATCGTACGTACGATCTCAAGCGGCGCGCCTCCAGCCATTGGAATTCGATCGATGGAAACCGTCTTTGTCAGAAGCAGATCATCGCCATCCGGAGAAAATTCGATCACCGTCGTGTTTTCCGTTCCATTCAGCAATCGCGTTTGTCCAGATGTGAGGTTGAGCACATGAACTCCGTCGGGTAACACGTACGCGACATCGACTCCGTCAGGTGAAATTGCGAGATTGGTGGGAGCTACCGATGAAGTGATGGAGTGACTGACTCTGATGGGTGGCATTGCGCGCCTTGCTGGCTCCGTCGGATATAGCACCCATGCCAGAAAAACCAGCGCGGCCCCGACCACGCCTCCGATGATATAAGGAATGGCACTGGGCCTTGATTTTTGAGCGGCCTGCATCGCCGGCGCCGCGGCAGTGCCCTCGATCGTTGTCGGCACACGGCTCATCGTTGTTGTCGCGGCCAGGTCGACCGTCCGCAAATCCACCTGCAAATCGGCGGCGGTCTGATAGCGATCCGCCGCATTCTTGGCGAGCATTTTCGAAACGATCCACTCGAGTCCCATCGGGACACCTGTGCGCACAGCCGTCAGCGGCTCGGGATCCTCATTCAGAATACTGTAGATGACGGCCTTGTCATACTCTCCGGCGTACGGCGCGCGCCCCGCGATCATTTCGTACAGAACGACCCCAAGCGACCAGATATCCGTTCGGCGGTCCACTTCCTCGCCTTTGGCCTGCTCCGGGCTCATGTAGGTGATCGTGCCCAGGGTCGATCCCATTTTTGTAAGTTTCGTCGATTGCGCCGTCTGAGCGAGCCCGAAATCGAGCACCTTGGCATCTCCTTTAGAGGTCAGCATGACGTTGGCCGACTTGATGTCGCGGTGCACAATGTTTTTCTCGTGTGCGGCATCGAGCGCAGAGGCCATTTCCGAAGCGATCCGAATAGAGTCGGCCAGTTTTAATGGGCCTTTTGATACACGAGTGCTCAGCGTTTCTCCATCGATAAATTCCATCACGATGAAAGGGCTGGGCGCGGTACCGTGCGGAGCATCGTTCGGAACAGCCTCGTCTATCTCAAACACGGTCGCAATATGTGCGTGATGGAGCTGGGCGGCAGCCTGAGCTTCCCGGTAAAACCGGGCGCGATCATCCTTACTGGACAGGGCCGCAGAAGGAAGCACCTTGATGGCGACCGTTCGGTTCAGCTTCGTATCGTCGGCGCGGTACACAATCCCCATTCCACCGCGGCCAATCTCGGCGGTGATTTTATAGTGGGATAGGGTGGAGCCGACCATTTATTTGTGGCTCTCAGTCGGTCTGTAATTCGTCAAGCGCAGCAAGGACTTCCTGGCTGTGTGGAGTTGGATTTACTTTCATGAAGACCTTCGCCACGACGCCCTCCGGGTCAATAACAAACGTGTTACGGGCGGAATAGGACAATTCTTCACCGACATTCAGCGAGCCATAGGCGCCCGAGACATGGCCACCGATGTCCGCCAAAAGCTTGAATTCGAGGCTCTCTTTTGCGCAGAACTCTTTGTGCGAATCAGCCGTGTCAAGGCTGACTCCCAGAATCACGGCATTTCGGTCATGGTACTCGGCGAGGTCTTTCTGGAATTTTTGCGCCTGTATTGTGCACCCCCGGGTGAAATCTTTCGGATAAAAATACAGCACCACCCAACTGCCCTTGTAGTCAGACAGTCTTACCATGTTGCCCTCATTCGATTCCAGCGTGATGGCCGGAGCTTCGTCGCCGACGGCTGGTGGATCTTTCAAGGTGACCATCTCCGTCGGCGTCGAATCCGGGGTCATAGAACCGGTAGTTGCGGAAGATGAAAGGTCTGCTTCTTCTGAAGCAGGATCGTTCGTGCCGTTAACGTTGAGAATAACGACGACTGCAATAACAACGGCTGCTGCCGCAAGGAGCATACGGGTTGATTTCATAACTGGGGATATTAGGGGCAGCCGGCGATTCTGACCGCCCGGAATAAATTCTGATGGGGATATCGGGATCACGAATGTACGACAGCACGATTCAAAAGATCGTGGCTCTCAAGATTTCACAATTCGAAAGATCGCCGCTCACAAGAAATCGCTTTCCAGTAGACATCTCCGCTCAAAAGAGACTGGTGTTTAAAAGAGAGAGGGTGTGCAGCGTGGTTGCACACCCTCCTGCCGTCTCCTTTATTCACGCAGGCCGAGATATTCCATTCGCTGCAGAGCGATGGGGACGTTTCCGTTCAACCAGACGAAATCGTGAAAATCACGAAGACTGAAAGCATCTCCCTGAAGACGTCGGGCGTCGGCTAAAAATTTCATGATCTGGATTTTCCCGATCTGATAACTGATGGCCTGCCCCGGTGAAGATGCAAAAAAAGCCGCTTCCTGCAGCGCGGTGGCCTGGTCCATGGGAACAGCGCCAGCAAGATAATCAGCCGCCTCCTGGATGGTGAATTCACCGATCGCCAGTTTGACATCGACCTCCACACGCAGAGCGCGAAGCCTCATGAAGTTATATATGATTTCGCGCGTCCGTGGACTGTCGTCAAAATAACCGGCCTGCAGCATCATCTCTTCGGCGTAAAAACCGATCCCTTCATTGGCTCCGGAATCGTAATAATGTCGCCGAATCGGATTCTCATGTTTCCAGGAGAGAGCCAGTTGGAAATAGTGCCCTGGAATTCCTTCGTGAACCAGGATGGGGCGCGAATCTTTCGCCGTCGCCAGCCAGAAGTAGCCCAGATCGGGAGAAGGCTCCAGGATGTATTTGACAGCGTTTTCGTCGAGACGTCGCTCGGATGTCAGATCATCCACAACACCCAGATGCGCCAGCGGGACCAGATACGAGGGAAGAGGTGCATTGATATAATGCGCCAGGCCGTCCGGAACCGATAAAATGTCATTTTCTTCCAGAAAAACCCGCACGGAAGCTTCGACTCTCGCATTGCGGTTGATCTGAGCTTCTATCGATGCGGCCAGATCCAGCTCCGGGAGGCCATTGTTGCGCCGGCCCTCAAAAGTCTCAAACACAACCGCTCGCTCCCATTCCTGGCGGGCCATATCAATGAGCTGTGTGGTCGAATACGGCATCAGCGCGACTTCGTGGAGGAAGAAGGCATAATCTTCAGCGCCGACGGCAGTTTGCGTTTTCATTCCATTCAATCCCTCCCGCAGCCACTCCACGAATCCGTCAAGGGCTTCAATCGCCACTTCCGTCACAAAGTCCAGTCGACGGATCTGTTTCCCCGACAAATGGGGTCTGATTTCATCCCGGATCGTATGCAGACGTTCCGCTGACGAGCCTAATTCAGTTATTGCGAGCTCCGCAAATGGACGGATCGGCTCTTTGAGATTCACTTTTGCCGATTCCACGGTGGTTCGGATATGCTCCATCGTAGCGATGATATTGTCACTTCTGGCCTCATCGAAGGGCAGCGGCACAAGAAAGAGGCGAAAAAGTGATCCCAGCGTCTGATCAACATAAAACAGTGGATTCGTACGCCACGGAGCGAGAACAACCAATTCCCATCGAACTCGTGCTACGGCTGAGCGCATCAGCCGGTAATCGACCAGTCTCGAAACAGACCAATCAAACGTGTCAAACTGTGCGAACCCCTCCTCGAACTGGATTAGAAACTGCCTATTTGTTTCGACGGTTGCAGGCCACCAGTCGGGAAGCCAGCCTACGGGTCTTGTTATGCGCGTGATATCGTCGCCGGAAAGTGGCTGGCTGATGGCTCGCCATGCCCAGAAATCTTTGGACAACGACTGAAAAGCAGAATACGAGGAATCCGCACCGGTCGACTGCGCCGCAGTCGCAGGTGCCATTCCCGTCCATACGAAAGCAAGTACGGCAGCAATGCGGATAAATAATACAGGCCTCATAATATACCCTCTCAGATCTGGATGACGGTCAGTCGTAAAGATAATATCGGCCATCGCAACTGCCATGGATACCAGAAACTTTCCGAACGTACATTATTGACTTTGTGCAGCGTTTTTGGCGGTGTGCGAAAGCGGGTGTATTCTGCGGTCATGTCGCTCCAGTCAGATAACGTAACAACCACCGATCCTGCTCTGAAAAGATCCCTGGGTGTCTTTTCCGGTATCGGCCTCCTGGTTGGAATCACGATTGGTTCGGGTATTTATTCGACCCCGTCCATCATTGCCGGGTATTTCCCTTCTTTCACGACCGTAATCATCGCATGGGTGAGTGTCGGCGCGTTTGTGCTGATCGGCGGAGCCGTGTACGCGGAACTCGGAACGCGCATGCCGTCAACGGGCGGCGAATACATGTACATCAGCCGGTCTTTCGGGCGGTTTGCGGGATTCATGTTCGGCTGGGCGCAACTCTTCATCATCCGGACCAGCCCGGCCGCAGGACTGGCCATCATCGCCGCCGACTACGTCGGCTATTTCGTGCCGATGAGCAGTGTGGCGCACATGAGCGTTGCGTTGTCAATCATTGCCCTGCTGGGTGTTCTTAATGTAGTCGGCGTAAAAAAATCGGCGGCGTTTCTGAATGTGACTACCTCGATCAAAGTCGTAGGCCTTGTTTTATTCGCCACCGTCGGGGTCTGGCTGCTTTCCGGGATATCCAGCGAGCTTGGCAGCGTGTCTCCGCCCACACGGGCCCTCGGCCCCGCCGGGAATCTGGTCGCCGCTTTGATGTTGATTGTTTTCTCTCACACGGGCTGGGACCGCCTCGGATACGTGGCGGGCGAGTACAGGAACCCTCGCCACGCGATTCCGAGGGCAATGGTTATTGGTCTTTCGATCATTATTGTGATTTACTGGGCGACGAACACGATTTATCATTATGCCCTCGGGATGGAGGGCATTCGGGCAACCGCTACTCCGGCGGCGGCTGTCGCAGATCTGATGGTGGGTACCGTAGGGGCGGCATTGGTGGCGCTGCTTGCGATCATCTCGGCCGTGGGCAGCATTAACGGGACGATGATGGCCTCATCACGTGTGTATTACGCCATGGCTCGAGACGGATTATTTTTTAAAGGTCTGAATTACGTGCATCCCACTTTCGGAACGCCGTCCAGAGCGATTATCGTTCACTGTATATGGGCCGGAGTGATCCTGATCGCGCGGGGTTCATTCGAAAACATCGCGGCCGGAATGGTCTTCGCCATCCTGATTTTTTATACCTTGACGACGTTGTCGCTCTTCAAGATGCGGCGGGAAGAGCGGATAGAGGAGCAACGCAAAGAGGCGTCTGGAAACGGGCAGCGTAACGAGGAGGCCGGACGGGAGCGGCATGGAGAGGCCGGACGGGAGCGGCCTGGAGAGGCGGTCGGAAGGGAGCATGATGACCGGCAGCGGGGTGACACCAACGGTGAAGACCGCGACCGTGCAGATATATATCGAATGCCGTTTTATCCTGTTCTCCCGGCGATCTATCTGATGGGCATTGTCGGGCTGCTTGTGGCCCGCATCATTTTCGAGCCGGAAAAGTCAGCGATCGACTTCATGTTTGTGGCGACCGGGTTGCCAGTGAGTTATTTCTGGCTGCGCAAGGGAAAACGAAAGGGTCGACGCTTGGATTGACGTTTGGGTCGGCGCGCCTGGCAGCGATAGTAAGGAATTCACTGTATTTGGCGAAATAGTAACGAAATCACTGTATTCAGCGAAATGGTAGCGGATTTACACTATCTGACCCGATCTGCAGGGAGTGTTGGCTATCTTTCTGTTCGTCTGACGTTTTACCCGGGTTTGCAGTACGGTCTTCCATGCTGATCCTTATTCTTACAGTATGAATCCCGTTTATTGCTTTGCTCATCACGCTGATACTCAATGATCGGCAAAACCTTATCTCATTATCGCATTATCTCCGAGCTCGGGCGCGGGGGCATGGGAATCGTTTATAAAGCCGAGGACACGAGACTCGATCGTACCGTAGCGATCAAGGTGCTCCCTGCGGCTGCGCTGACAAGCGAAACGGACCGAGCACGGTTCTACCGGGAAGCTAAAGCGGCGGCAGCTCTTACTCATCCGCACATCGCGGTAATTCACGGGGTAGACGAAGCGGTTCCCGAGGGCGCGTCGAGAGAGGAGCTGCGCCCGTTCATAGCGATGGAGTATATAGACGGGGAAACGCTCGAGGACCGTATCGAGAAGGCTCCGACGAAGCTTGATGCGGCGGTTCGAATTGCATCGGAAA
>JACZYD010000189.1 GCA_022571255.1 Bacteroidota bacterium | reverse complement strand
GGACCGTGAGCCAAGAGTATCCGGACTGAACACAGCGCCAAAGGAGACCGACTCGGATGGAGGAATAACGATGGGCAGCGCATCCAGAATCAAACCGAATTCCAGAGAATCCGCGCCAGTGAGTGTCACACCGAAAATGTTGAGATCAATCGGGCCAGAATTAGTCAGTTGAACAGCCCGTATTGAATCCTGGCCCACAAGTACGTCGCCATAATCCAATAACTGAAAATCCGATTCGATCAGAGGAGTGACTGATCGGCCCGTGAGTGGAATCGTCAGTTCAGGGTCATTACCAGAATTATTCACCACCGTGGCCAGGGCAGATGCAGGTGCGTCCCCCTCAGCGTTATATCGAATGGTCAGGGACCGCGTGTTTCCCGCATTGATATTAAACGGCGGAAGCGCACCCGTAATTTCGAATTGATCGAACTGAGGGCCTGAAAATCGAACGGTGTCGACCACCAGTGTGGACGTTCCGGGATTCGCAAGAATAAAGACCTGAGTGATACTGGTGTTGTGTCGTACGTCGCCGTAGTCAAACGAATCCATGTCGACCGCGATCAAGGCGCTCTGGCCGGCGCCTGTTAGGGGCACGATCGTGGGTGATTCATCCGGGTCGTTGCTCAGGAGCGTGATCGAGGCCGATTTATTTCCGTTGTCGAGCGGCGCAAACGTCACCTCGACGCTGTCGAGTGCCAGAGGGACCAGTGTCATCGGGAACGCCGAAATATCAAGTGAAAACAGCGACTCGTCGATGCCGGTTATCTCGGCGCTTTCGACGGTGAGCACACCCGTTCCGTTATTGGCGATGAACAGCTTCAGAGTTTCATCAGAGCCCGGATTCACATTTCCGAAGTTCAAATTATTCGGATTCACAATGATATCGGGAATTCCAGATCCCAATCCGCGAAGATCGACAATCACGGGATTGGCTCCGGGAGCATCATGCGTGACTTGAAAAGAGGCTTCCTTGTCTCCCTCAGATGTGGGCAAAAATCGGAGATTAATATTTTGACCAGACCCCGGATTGAGGGTTCGGGGTCCCCCGCCGCTGGTGATAATGAACTGGTCTCCGTTCGTGCCCAGAATCTCAGTGGCCGAAATTACCAGTATTCCCGAACCGGTATTTGTGATTCGAACCGTGGCATTTCCCAGTCCACCAACCGTGACGGGGCCAAAGTCCACTTCTCCCGGATCCACTGAAATGCCCGGCAGCACACCTGCGCCGGAAACACCAACGATCAGTGTTCCGTCGTCCGGGTCGTTGCTCGAGAGCGCGAGCACGGCGATCTTGTTACCCAGCGAGGAAGCATCAAACTGAATGCGAAGTGTATCCTGGCGAAACGGTTTAATCAGTATCGGGAATGCCGGGTCGACGACGCTGAAAAAATTGGGATCATTGCCTCCGAATTGTGCATTGGTGACGGACAGGTCTGCTGTTCCAGTGTTGGAAATCAATACCTCTATTTCGGCGAGTTCACCGACCGGTACATTTCCAAAATTGTAATTGGTCCGATTGGTATTGATGTTCGGGACACCCGTCGCAACACCCGATAATGGAATCTCGAGCGAAGGTGTATCGGGATCGTCACTATCGATCACAAACGTCGCATTTTTTGCGCCAGGAGTATCCGGGTCGAAGCGAACATTAATGATACGGGTGTTCAAGGGTCTGATAATCGCAGGAGTTCCGCCACTTACAATTCTGAATTCTGATGCGCTCGGGCCTGTCAACTGCGTGCCGAATATCACGAGATCGACATCTCCGGTGTTGGTTATGACGAACCCCCGATCTCTTTGATTGCCCAGTTCGATCGACCCGTAATTGAACGATTCCGGCGTTACGGTGATATTCTGCTGGGCAGCCGCAAGCTGGAGGCCGGCATAAGTAAAAAGGAGTAGACTGAAAAATACCTTCATAAGAAAAAACAATATCTGTTAGCGTGTCCGGAACGAGTGACGCGAGGGATCACCCCACGTCTTCCCTGTTGGCATAACGATTAATTTCTGACCGGTGTAGGCGGCGCTGGAAGTTCGCCCGCATTTCCAGGTGGAAGCCGTCTGGATCCCTGACCCGGGATAACACCGTAGCCTGCGCTCCAGGCGTGACCATACATTCTGGCATCCAATAATTCCGGAAGAATCATCCGGGATTCGAGACGAAGAAGCAGGCGGAGCAAATCTTTTTTTGTCGTGGCCTCAGCCAGAATAAAATTACTCAGATTTTCGATGCGTGCTTCTGCGATGATCAGTCGCGGACTGTGAAGAAGAGCCTGCTGCAGATACAGAATCGCTTCGGTCCAGCGTCCCTTTCTTTTCAGCTCGACCGCTTGACTGAACGCAATAATCGCATCATATCCACCCGGAACGGTAGTGATGTTCCGATTTCGATTAGGGGCAAAAACACCCAGTTCAAATATGAGACTGTCCACCAGCGTGTTCTCCAGAGCGAGTACGTTGTTTACGGATTCGCTTGCACTTACCGTGAGAGTTGTATTATTGATCAGGTCGCGAAAGACAAGATCTACCTGCATTTGATTGTTGGAATCCAGGACACACGTGCCACCCAGCAGCGAACCGGCCTTCAGAGCCCGTGCGGCTGTTTCTGGTTTTGACATCTCGGGTGCTGTGTCCGCGCTGGTGGCTAGTCTCAATGCCAGCTCGGTGATATCTGTATCAATTGCCGAAAAATCACGGAGTTCATCGATATGAAAATTGATGAGGTCGGTGATACCCAGTCCGAGAATTGTATCTCGAGAAGATGGCCCCCGGCATACAATCGGGAAAAGCGCAAACGTTCCATCTCTGAGACTGTTAACTGGTGGAAGCGAACGCTCATCATACATTGACTGTAATGAACGTCGCTGATTGTCCAGCTTAAGGAGGCCGATTCGACCGTTGACGGCATGACTGTACAAGGTCGATCCTGAACGGTGCGGCGACTGTTCGTAGATGCGGAGAGCTTGCACCGGATCGCCCAGTAATTCACGGGTCAGCCCAGCATAGAACCACGTTTTCGGGTCAGATCGATCTTCGTTAATAGACTGCGTAAGCGGTGCAACCGCTTCCTTGTGCCGCCCGGTACGAAGATAGATGACGCCGAGATCACGAAGGGATGCTGCTTTTTCGAAATTCGCGCCCACGTTGGCCTGAAGTTGCTCTTCCTCCCATCCGAATTCTGACGGGGCTTCGCGTTGTACAAGGCTGCTGCAGGAGAGTCCCAGAATGGGACCCATCAAAATGGTCAGTGTCGCCAGGACCCGCGAAGGCGTTGTGCCAATCCGCTCGGCGACGACGGTCATTTTGTTCATCGAATGCTGTTGAGGTCGCATGTAATGATGAATTTATCGATTCAGTTGAGGGGAATTCAGAACGATCCCCCACCAGGGAGGGTCTGCGTGTATTCATATACCTGGGTCGTTCCAACAAGAAACGTGCCGCGTCGAGGAGGGAGCATTCACCCGAAATATATCGACTTCGGCCCGAACAAATCCGGATTGAGGGCAGTTCGATTGGTCTGAGTGCTGAATTAATATTCATGCGAAAATTTGCGACACCTGAATATTCTGACAGAGGGCCTCTACCGATTGGTATGAAGTTTGTGCTACCATTCCTGAATTGTCCGTAGTATTTTCCCGATGTCTGCACGCCCGGAGCAACGTACTGCGCAAAACTTCGTAGTATTTTGTTTTCATCAGTAGCTGCAAGAGCATATGTCAGATTCATATCG
>JACZYD010000070.1 GCA_022571255.1 Bacteroidota bacterium | reverse complement strand
TTTTCTACTGTGTAATGAGCATGTTCAATTAGCTCGTCCATGCTGACTATATCCAAGGTTCTTTCGTGAGTAGCTTCGAGCACCACTTTAGGGGCTTTGCCATGAGATATATCAAAATGTTGTGGATGAGAGGTTGGAAGTCGTACCGTGATCTACGTGGTTGATGAAATAACAAGGGTCGCTCACCTCAGCAGAAGCATCTGGCGCACGGCTCGGAAAGCGCCCGCCTCTATCCGGTAGAAGTAGACGCCGCTGGGCAATCCGCCCGCCTCAAACGCCACCTCATACCGACCCGCTGGCTGCTCCGAGGCAACGAGCACGGCCACGCGCCGTCCCTGCACGTCGTAGACCGAGAGGTGAACCGGCGCTTGCTGCGCCAGGGCATAGCGAATCACTGTCGTAGGGTTGAAGGGGTTGGGGTAGTTCGCCTCCAGCGCGAAGGCTGTGGGGATCTCAGCGGCTTCCTCCGTGGCGACGTTGGTACAGTCCGTGCTCCTCACATCGGTAATGCCCTGGAGCCAGGTCTGGAAGGCCGCGTCGATAGGCACGCAGAGGTTCGTGTTGTTGAAAAAAAAGGTATTGAGCATCGACAGGTTGATCAGGCTCAGAGGTAGCGTCCCGCTTAAGGGGTTGTCATTGAGAAGCAGGACCCGTAGTATGGCGAGATTTCCGAGTTCTGGTGGGATCGACCCCGTGAGTTGATTAGCCCTGAGGCCTAGGAACTCCAGGTTGGCGAGATTTCCGAGTTCTGGTGGGATCGTCCCGCTAAGTTGGTTGATGGAGAGGAATAGTTCTTTCAGGTTGGTGAGGTTAGCGAGTTCTGGTGGGATCGTGCCACTAAGTTGATTGAAGAAGAGAACCAGGAACTCCAGGTTGGTGAGGTTAGCGAGTTCTGGTGGGATCGTGCCACTAAGTTGATTCCTGAAGAGAACCAGGACCTGTAGTTTGGCGAGATTTCCGAGTTCTGGTGGGATCGTGCCACTAAGTTGATTGTCGAAGAGGAGCAACACCTGTAGGCTGTCGAGGTTAGCGAGTTCTGGTGGCATCGACCCCGTGAGCTGGTTGTCGGCGAGGGTCAGGACGGTGAGGTTGGTGAGGTTGCCCAGTTCTGGTGGGATCTCGCCCGTGAGCTGGTTACCGCCGAGGGTCAGGTTAGTGAGGTTAGTGAGATTGCCAAGTTCTGGTGGGATCGAACCCGTAAGCTGGTTGCCGCCCAGGCCACCGAGGTTTGAGAGGGTGCCCAGTTCCGGCGGTATCAACCCCGTGAGCTGGTTGTCGCCGAGGACCCGCTCGTTGAGCTTAGCCCGGTTGCCCAGCTCTGGTGGAATCGCCCGCGTGAGCTGGTTGGTGTTGAGGTGCAGTAAAGCGAAGTTGGCGAGGGTGCCCTGTTTTGCCGGGATCGAACCCGTAAGCTGGTTGCCGCCGAGGTTCAGCTCCGTCACGCGGTCGCCGTCAACGGTAACACCGAACCACTGCGACACCGGCGTCGTGAGCCAGTTCGTGTTGTCGGTCCAGTTCGTGCCGTCGGTGGCACTGTAGAGCGCTACGAGCGCCAGCGAGTCGGCCTCGGCCACCTGGGCCTGCACCGTGCGTCCGCTCAGAGTCACTAGCAGCAACACTCCCAGCAGCGTGATTAATCGACGAGACATGTTCATCTCCAAGGTCTGTACCAAAAGTAGCGAAAGGTAGGCCATGCTCTCGGCGGGTAAAGCGCCATCGCCTGCAGTGGGCCTATCACTCCGAGGACGCACGATATAATACATGCCTCAGCGTTTGAAACGCAAGGGCAACCACTTATGCGGCTAACCGGTCGTCAACCCGCTCTTCGCCATCGATAAATCGAACACCGCGAAGCACCTTCACCATCAACCGTGAACCGTCCAGACGCCGCCAATGCTTCTCCGCTTCTCGGCCCAGCTTGTAGACCATCGTCAGCGTAGCCTGCCGAGAGCCACACCCCTTCGTCTGACGCGTCCGGTGCCGCACCGTCGCAAACGTGGACTCTATCGGGTTGGTCGTGCGCAGATGCTTCCAATGTGCCGCCGGAAAGTCGTAGAACGTGAAGAGCACCTCTTTGTCTTTCCGCAAACAGGCACACGCCTTTGGATACTTCTCTTCATAGAGCGCCATGAAGTCGTCGAAGGCTTCCAGCGCCTGCTGCTTCGTCGCCGCCCGGTACACCTGGTGGATCTTTCCCTTGGCCCCACCCTCCGCCGTCTCCACTTTATAGATGAAGAAAGGCGATAGATACTGATATTTAGTTACAACCACACCGGACGACTGAAAGTTTGAGTCTGTTGTGGAGTGCCCCCAAATCGTCTGGCTGGTAGAAAGGCCCAGTGCGAACGACAGGATTAGAAACCAAGTCCATGTCCTTTTAATAACCCTCTGACTGACCGTTTTACCGTCATATACGAGTGTGGGAAATTCTGCTTCGATTCGCCGAAGACAATCGATTAAGAGAAAGACAAATAGTGAAATTGTAAGGATGGCAATTCCGATCCCAATCATCATCGCGACTTCCATAACTATTCTCCCATTAAGATTGGAGTAGTCCTGTCCGCTACACAAAGGATGTATGGCGGATCTGCGGACAGGGTCCGTGTGACTTCCATTCTACGAGGCTACGTGCGCAAGGTCAAGGCTACTGCCGCAAACAGGGGTACACGACCCACGTCCCATTGTTGGGCTCGTGATTCGGGGCCCAAAATTTGCGACCATCTTCTGAAAGATTTGCCGCTTTCCGAGTCCTCTTTTGCCTTTTCGCCTTGCATCCCTTTAATTCTAGGCTCACCCACCCTGTAACGCATTGACTGGCGAGTCTATTTCTCACTTTCGTGTCGTTGAGCAGATTGGCGCAGGCGGATTTGGTTCCGTTTTCAAGGCTGAAGACACACGGCTTGGCCGTACGGTTGCCCTTAAAATCCTCCGTCCGTCGCTCTCGGTCGATCCTGACACCAAGACCCGTTTTATTCAGGAAGCGAAGGCCGCTTCTGCGCTCGATCATGCGAACATCGGGACTATTTTCGATATCGGCGAAACCGAGAAAGGTGAACTCTTCATCGCCATGGCCTACTACTCTGGAGGAACACTCCAGAAGAAGATTGTTGAGGGCGGATTACCCATAAACGATGCTATACAATACGCGATACAAATTGCAGATGGTCTCTCAGTCGCCCACAAGGCAGGGATCATTCACCGCGATATAAAGCCAGCCAACATCATGTTGACCGCCGAAGGTGTCGTTAAGATCGTGGACTTCGGATTGGCGAAGATGTCGGGTGTTGAGATTACAAAGACAGGCACGACGCTCGGCACTTTAGCCTACATGGCGCCTGAGCAGATTCAAGGAGAGGAAGTGGACAACAGGGCCGACATTTGGGCCTTGGGAACCATCTTGTACGAACTCTTAAAGGGTCAGCGCCCGTTTGCGGCTACAGTCGAGGCAGCGGTTATCTATTCGGTCGTAAACACCGCCCATGAACCTCTCTCAACCATTCGCGCTGACATTCCCAAGTCGCTCGATGATCTTGTGAACCAAATGCTCGACAAAAGGGTCGAGAGGCGTCCTGCAGACGCAGAGGAAATAGCCGAGAGCCTCAGAATTGCATCACTATGGCCAGCGGACGCTTTGACAGCTACCACTACCATGCCAGCCGAACGGGCGCACGCAAACGTTGATGCATCTCTTGAGAAGGGAGACGCACTGCCATCCCTTGACGCGGTCGATCAAACGAATCTAATGATTCTGCTTCAAAAGGTTCACCAATTCTGGATCGAAGGTGTGCTTGAGCAGTCGGTACATGCAGAGGCACGTCTGAAGTTGGGTATGGAGAAGCAATCCGACGCCATTGATCATCCTTGGAAGCAGGTGCTGGAGCTTCCGGGTAAGAAAAGCCAATCGATTTCAAAAGACAAAGGTATCCGCGACGTATTCGATGACGTCGGTCGGTCACTTCTTATTCTAGGTGAACCGGGTTCTGGTAAAACGATTACCCTTCTTGAGTTGGCTCAGCAGTTGATTGCTGTGGCTGAAGAAGATGCCGCTCAGCCTATTCCCGTAGTCTTGAATCTTAGCTCGTTCTCTCTAAGAAAAACGTCATTTATTGAATGGCTAACGCAAGAACTCGCCACCAAGTACCACATCCCTCGAAAGATGGGGCATGAATGGCTTACGCAGAACAGGCTCATTCTCCTGCTTGACGGCCTTGATGAAGTGTCTGATCGTTATCGATCCGCGTGCGTTGTCGCCATTAACGATTACGTGGAGGAATACGGAGTTTCCGGACTCGTTGTTTGTAGTCGCCTGAACGATTACACGGCTCTTAGTGAACGTCTTCGATTGTTCGCAGCTATCAGGTTACAACCTCTTAGCACCGAGCAGGTCATCCAATATCTAGAGTCTTCTGGAGAAGCCGTATCGGGTCTCTATGAGGCCATTCGGGACGATGATTCTCTACAGGAGATGGCGCGAACACCTCTCATGCTGGATGTTATGACCCTTGCTTATCAGGACGCAACCGCAGAGGATGTTGTCATCGATTCTGCTGATGATGTACATACTAGACGTACTCAGCTATTTGACACGTATGTCGAGAAGATGATCGCGCGTCGCGGTACGAACACATCGTCGTTTGACCCGGCCGATACAATCGCCCGACTTAAGTGGATTGCCTCGAAGATGTACTCGGAAGCGCAATCCGTTTTCTCGATTAGTCAGCTTCAGCCAAGTTGGATCGAATCGAGACGTGGGCGATGGCAATACGTGATGATTTCTAGGACGGTGTGTGGACTTCTCGCCGGACTGGCGATAGCGATTCACGATTTCTCAAACGCCACCCAGTGGACGGTAGTTGGAGGATTTGTCGGTCTAACGCTCGGTCAGTTTGAATGGAATCAGTTAAGCAAGAGAAAGCAGGCGACTCTCCAAAAGCGACCACCGAAAAAACTACTTAGGCCAATGAAAGTGGCCTCAGTTTTTCTTGCCGCAGTGGCCGCAGGCACCCTCTATCAGTACGAAACCTTTATGCCGCTTGAAGGTCCCTTTTTGAAGCTCCCGTTCTCTGCCGCAGTCTTTAACGCAACGCTCCACGGGCTTCTTTTTGGATTCTTATTCGGGTCTCGAAGACTTCGGACTACCTTTGAGGATGATATTCGACCTGTTGAATCCCTTAATTGGTCTTTTAAGGCGGCAAGAAAACTCGCAGTTCCTTTTTCTGCTGCTGGCCTCGCAGTTGGGGTTCTTATCAGTGTGTGGGCACTACCAGCAGTGCCGTCTCGCACAGGCGAAGTGTTCACCAATACATTGTTTATGGCTGCGGGAGGAGTATTGTTTGCCGGTTCACTAGGAGCAGTTTTTGGAGGATTGGGGAAACGACATTTGCGGTCTGCAACGGGGAATGATTCGGGGTTCAGCCACTCAGTACGAAGCTCCATACTAGGCGGGTTTGTAGCTGCGATGGTCGGGGGAATAACGACATCAGTCTTAGTTTTCGCGACTGCACTCTGGGAAGGCGATCCGAATCCTTTCGACGCTGGCGAGATTGTGACAGCATTTGCCATGGCTGCCGGGACATTTGGCCCGCTTGCAGCTATCTGGTATGGCGGTATGGAAATTATTCAGCACTACGTATTACGAATATTTCTCACTGCAAAGAAAAAACTTCCCCTGCGTCTGAAGAAGTTCTTAAACCACGCCGTGTCACTCGTATTCTTACGTCGTGCCGGTACGGGTCACATATTCATTCACCGCACGCTGCTGGAGCACTTCGCTGACATGAAAGACAAAGAAGAACCCAGGGCATAGGCAAGCCAAAGCTGTATCGAAAAGAAAAATTATATCTCACGCGTGATCAGGTGGCGCAACTTGTTAGAGGTATCGAGGCTGAGGCAATATTGAACAAATCATCGTTAAAAACTGGTGAGCTTGTATGGCTTATTGATGTGATCAAGTTTGCCGTCGGGACTGGACTTCGTCTTGGTGAGCTTTGCTCCCTTCACTGGAGTGCGGTTAATTTATCGGATCGGCGAATTACAGTGAAAGTAACTGAGCACTTCAACACAAAGAGCGGTCACGAGCGAAGTCTTCCTGTCCGAGGAGATGCCCTAAGAGTTCTCCAATGTCTCGCTAATAATCGGACATCTGAAACTGACGGGTTTGTGTTTGAGAGTCGGCGGAAGCGCATTGGGGATAATTCAGGACTCAATCCTGAATATGTATCACGTCGCTTCAAGCACTTTGTGAGGCTTTCCAACATGCCCGACGACGCTTGCTTCCACACGCTTCGGCATTCGTATATATCGTGGCTTGTGCAGGATGGAGTGTCTATCCCTGTGGTAAAAGAACTAGCTGGTCATGCTGATATTAAAACAACCATGGGATACGCTCATCTTAGTCCAGATAATCTTGTGGCCGCAGTCGAGCAGGTTTTCGACCCGTCCCCAGTGCCGTAAAAGGAAGTATAGCCAGACACATCTTGCACGCCGTGCAAGATTGGTGCAAGATAGATTTGCATTTCCTTGCATAATCCTGCAAAGTTCGCACAAGCGCACCAAACGAAAACCGCCTCAGTATTGGTCTATTGGACGTCAATCAAAGCGATTTCACCTGAGCCAATGAGCGGACTCGAACCGCTGACCTGCTCATTACGAATGAGCTGCTCTACCAGCTGAGCTACATTGGCTTTTCCTGCTTTTTCGCAGGTGCACAAATTACTGTGGGACGTCCCTCCACGCAAGAATTCCGGGAGCATCCGGGTGCGGATCCGTGCATTAGTAGTGGTTCTCACTGTTATTTCACTCCGGCATCGTGATCAGTGCCATGATTTCTTCGGTTATCGTCGTGGCATCAGACCGACATTAGATACTGCACCGGACTTTTGTTCATGATCGCGGAGACACGTAAACTCCGATATGATTCACGTCGAGAATATTTCGAAGAGTTTTGATGGTCAGGTTGCACTTCAGCCGATATCGTTGACGTTTCGGCGTGCCGAGACCAGTATTCTGATCGGTCCGAGTGGATGTGGAAAATCGACCCTGTTGAAGCTCCTTCTGGGGCTGATTCCGGCGGACACGGGCCGGATCAGATTCGATGACGTTGAATTGTCGGACAGCTCGGTTCAACAGATCCGTCAACGCACGGGGTATGTGATTCAGGAAGGTGGTCTTTTCCCGCACCTCACGGCAAAAGAGAATATCGCGCTCCTCGCACGCAGTATTGGTTGGACCGAGGCCGTAATCTCCGCAAGAATTGCGGAGATTGCTAAAATTACGCAGATGCCCGTCGAGAAGCTGGCATCCTATCCGGCGCAACTCTCGGGTGGTCAACGCCAGCGTGTCAGTCTGATGCGAGCCTTGATGCTTGACCCGGATGTTTTGTTGCTGGATGAACCCCTGGGCGCGCTGGATCCTCTGATCCGGTCCGAATTACAAGCCGACTTGAAGGACATTTTCGAATCACTCGGCAAGACCGTTGTAATGGTGACTCACGACCTGGCGGAGGCCGCTTTTTTCGCCGATGAAATTGTCCTGTTGCGCGAAGGCCAGATCGTACAGAAAGGATCCTTTGAGGAGTTGCAGCAAAAACCTGCTGATCCTTTCGTGACGAAGTTTTTCGGAGCACAGATCGATCGGGTCGCGCCGTTATTGTCCGCGCCACATGGTTCATCACCGCGGTCTTTTAATGGCGGAGGTAATTCATGAATCGAATCTCCGCTGCCACCCTGACCCTGTTACTCTTTTCGGCTGTGGGCAACGTCCACGCACAGGAGATCCTGATCGGGTCAAAAAGCGATACCGAAAACGTCATTCTGGGAGAGATTGCTACGCAGCTTTTTAAGTCAAACGGGTTGCAGGCCCTGCATCGGAGCGAAATTGGTGGAACACGCATTCTCTGGAAAGCGCTCCTGTCTGGCGACATTGATGTTTATCCTGAATACACGGGTACGATTATTCGCGAAATCCTGATCACCGAACTGGGTGACGAGAGCGGCAGCGGCGCCGCACGCGGCGAACTCGTTGACGGCTCCCTGGCCGAGATCGAAGCCGCGCTCGCCCGGCACGGAATTGGTATGACCCGCCCCCTCGGATTCAACAATACGTATGTGCTCGGCACGAGGCGGGATACCGCCGAGGAATTCGATCTCAGGACAATCACTGACCTGCGAGAGCATAAAGAATTACGATACGGGTTTTCGAATGAATTCATGGCGCGCGGCGACGGCTGGCCTGCACTCAGGGATGCCTACAACCTCAACCCTGACAACGTGCGCGGCATAAATCATGATCTGGCGTATCGGGCAATCGAAAACGGCTCTATCGATGTTATTGACCTCTATTCGACCGACGCTGAAATTGAGTATTACGATCTGATCAAGCTCCGGGACGATCGCAATCATTTTCCCGATTACCAGGCCATTTTTCTCTACCGGATCAATATTGAACCCGGGGCACGCGAACTCCTGGAAACTCTTGAATCGTCCATCAGCGAACCCGAAATGATCCGGATGAATGCGCTGGCAAAACTTGAGTCCGTACCCGAGTCTGCCATCGCCTCGCAGTTTTTGCGCAAACTGGGAGTCGTATTCGAAACGACACCACCCGAAACGTGGATCGATCGTCTTTTTCGCAATACCCTCGATCATCTTTTCCTCGTGCTGGTGTCTCTGATCACCGCGATCCTGATCGCGATTCCACTGGGCATCGTTGCTTTTCGTCGGCCGACGGCTGGCCGAATTATCCTCGGTGTCGTTGGAGTCATTTATACCATTCCGTCGCTCGCTCTGCTCGTATTCATGATTCCATTGCTCGGAATCGGCGCCGGACCGGCCATCGTCGCCTTATTTCTCTACAGCCTGCTGCCCATCGTCTTCAATACCCATTCGGGACTGATAACAATTCCCGATGAACTGATCGAATCGGCGCACGCGCTGGGACTCGATGATCACACGCGGCTATGGAAAATCGAATTCCCCATGGCGTCAAGATCCATTTTAACGGGAATCCGTACGGCCGCAGTCATGAACATAGGCACGGCAACGCTCGGAGCTTTAATTGGAGCCGGCGGTTATGGTCAACCCATTCTGACCGGAATCCGTCTCAACAACACCGTGCTGATACTCGAAGGCGCAGTGCCCGCGGCCCTATTGGCCCTCGCGATCCAGCTGGCGCTCTCGGTCGCCGAGCGCTGGATCGTGCCGCGCGGGTTAAGGCTGAACAAGTGATTTGATTCCATCCGAATTTATACTTGCCTGATCAACCACACTTTATGAGCAACACGATTTAATGAGAGACACGACTGTATGAATGACACGATTTTGAGCGAATCCGTATCCAAATTCAATACCCACATCGCTCGAATCTGCGACCTGAATCACAGCGCTGCGCTGCTCGAGTGGGATCAGGAAACCTATATGCCGAGCGGTGCGGCAGCCTCGCGGGCTTCGCAGATATCCACGCTTCGTCAGATGTCCCACGAACTCTTGACGTCCGACACGACCGCCTCGCTAGTCGAAAAACTTGAATCGGATGGCCTGAAGCCCGGATCGATCGAGGCCGATCACGTTCTCATTGTGCGCAAGGATTTCGAGCGGGCCACGAAAATACCAGGCAATCTGGTCGCACAACTTGCCGAAACGGCTGCCCTGTCGCGCGGTGCGTGGATGAAAGCGCGGACGCAAAATGAATTCGAGCTGTTCGCCCCGCATCTTGAGAAAATCATCGACCTCTGCCGACAGAAAGCCGAGGCGCTCACGTATAAAACCGAGATCTATGATCCACTGCTTGACGAATTTGAACCGGGCACGTCTACCGCAAAAGTGCGGTTGATATTCGAGGAGCTTCGCGAAAAGCTCGTACCCATCGTCCAACAAATTGCGACCGAACCGGCTCCGGAAGACGATTTTTTACACACTTTTTTCCCCCGCGACGCGCAGTGGAAATTCGGGCTGGACGTGGCGAAAGATTTCGGGTACGACATGAATACCGGCCGACAAGACTATTCTGCGCACCCGTTTTCGACGACTTTTTCCATCTCTGATGTCCGCATAACGACGCGGATCGACGAACATTTCTTCAATCCCGGATTTTTCGGGACGTTGCATGAATCCGGTCACGGAATGTACGAACAGGGCGTCTCGCACGAACTGGAACGCACCCTCCTGGCCGATGGCACGTCCCTCGGAATGCACGAATCACAGTCCCGAATGTGGGAAAACCTCATCGGGCGGAGCCGGGAGTTCTGGAGCCACTATTATCCAAGGGCTCAGGCCGCATTCCCCGGCGCGCTCTCCGGCGTCTCGGAGCAAGATTTTTACCGGGCCGTAAACAAGGTTGCACCATCACTGATCCGTGTTGAAGCGGACGAACTGACGTATAACCTGCACATCATGGTTCGCTTTGAACTTGAAATCGAACTGCTGGAAGACAGAATAAAAGTAGCCGAATTACCGAGCGCATGGAACGACCGAATGGAATCCTACCTGGGGGTCCGCCCGAAATCAGACTCTGACGGAGTACTTCAGGATATACACTGGTCGCTCGGCGCGTTCGGCTATTTCCCCACCTACGCGCTGGGCAACCTGATTTCTTCGCAGCTTTATGATCAGGTGTCAGTCGCTATCCCGGATTTGCCTGACCAGATCGCAGAGGGCTCATTTTCAGAATTACTGGCATGGTTGCGAAAACATATCCACGTGTTCGGGCGACGAAAATCGGCTGCGCAAATCCTTCGCGAGACAACCAATTCTGAGCTTTCGATAGAAAGCTGGATCCATTACATAGAGAAGAAGTACGAAACGTTGTACGGCCACTGATTGATCACCGGTATGGCCGCATGAAGATTTTCATCCATCAAAAATGGAGAGCGTCGCTTATGCCAGTGCCGATTGAATTCTATCTCGACAATCTCAAAATCACCCAACAACTCGAAGACAAAGTTCGCGCTCATTTTGAAGATTGGACGCACGGACACCACGATATCGCCAATATTTATCTCTCCCTGAAACAGGTGTCCGGGAAAAAATCCGTCAACGATTACGAAGCGAAAATCGTGCTCTATCACCGTCCAGAACATATTATTGTCACACACCGCTCTCCGGCAATTCCGGAAGCCCTGACGGCTGTGGTTCACGCGGCTGAACGTAAACTGCGAGAGACCAGAAAACTGTATAAAGACCGCCGGAGGCGTGCGCGCGTTGATCCCGCGATAGACTGATCTTTGGCAGCCCTGTCCTCGCATATCCCAGCGCAGACCACGATTCCTGATTCCCCTGAACCCGGTTCATGGAGACCGGCATCTTGGAGAATGTTCAAAGCCGTGCAGCAACCCGAGTACCGGGATGAATCTGCGCTGCAAAAAGTGATCGCTGAGCTTTCCGGCGCCCCGCCTCTGGTAACACCCTGGGAAGTAGACCGTCTGCGCCTGAAACTCGCGGACGCCGCCGTCGGAAATCGCTTTCTGCTCCAGGGAGGTGACTGCGCAGAGAGATTTGACGAATGCAAGCCGGATCTCATTGCAAACCGCCTGAAGGTCCTCCTGCAGATGAGCCTCGTGCTGATTTACGGATTGTTTACACCCGTCGTGAGGGTCGGCCGTTTCGCCGGACAGTACGCTAAACCACGCTCTGCGTCGAGAGAGAAAAAAAACGGTTCTCAGTTTCCCTCCTATCGAGGCGACATCATAAACGGTCCCGGTTTCTCCGCTGAAGATCGGGAGCCCGACCCGCACCGAATGATACAGGCGTACCGCCATTCGACGGCTACGCTAAATTATATCCGCGCTCTCGGGGAAGGCGGTTTTGCCGATTTGCACCATCCGGAATACTGGAATCTGGGTTTTGTGGCAAATGAAGGGCTTCGTAACGAATATCAGGAGATTGTCGATTCCATTCTGAATGCAGTAAAATTCATGGAAGCGATCGCGCCGAATCCCATCGGGGAAGTAGAACGTGTCGCGTTCTTCACGAGTCACGAGGCGTTATTACTCCCCTATGAAGAGGCGCTGACCCGGCTTCACAACATGTCCGGCCGCGTTTACAACCTCTCGACGCATTTCCCGTGGATTGGAATGAGATCGACCGATCTGGACGGAGCCCATGTGGAATACATGCGGGGCATTGCCAACCCCATTTCTGTAAAACTTGGTCCCGATACCGCGGCATCAGAGCTTCCGGCACTTTTGAATCTTTTGGACCCGGACGAAATTCCGGGGCGCCTGACGCTTACGACGCGATTTGGTGTCGGCAATATCGAGGGCGTTCTTCCGTCTCTCATTGATGCTGTCCGGAGAACAGGCCGGACGGTGCTATGGTGCTGTGATCCCATGCACGGCAACACAATAACGCTGCCAAATGGTGTGAAAACCCGACGCTTTGAGAGCATTCTCGGAGAAATGGAGCAGGCCTTCGATATCCACGCTTCGGAAGGATCCATTCTCGGTGGCGTGCACCTGGAATTGACGGGAGAAAATGTGACTGAATGCACGGGCGGCGCCGGCGGCCTGCAGGACTCTGATCTTGGAAGGGCCTACCTTTCCCATGTGGATCCGCGCCTGAACGGAGAGCAGGGTCTGGAGTTGGCGTTTTCCATTTTGCGCAAACGCAGGCGGATGCAGTCGTGACGATTGCCGGATCCCGGAAGGGCGCAGAGGATTCCAAGCGGGCGCATGGCCGGAAGGGCGCATGGGCGCATACCGGTAGCACGGCTAACGCCGAATGCCGGTCGCGCGGCTAACGCCGAATGCCGGTCGCACGGCTACTGCAAAATTGTCGTTTACAACACGTGGTCGATCCACGCCCCACCCAGCACATCGTCCCCCTCATACAGAACCACAGCCTGACCGGGCGTAATCGCCGTTCTGGGCTCGGGAAAGGCGACGTGCAACGTCTGCGCTTCGTCCTGCCAGGCGATGCAGGATGCTCCTTTGTCATTGTACCTGATTTTGCCTTCCGCAGGGCGCTCTTCGAACAGATCTGCATATTTGATCGGATTAAATCCGCTGGCCGTCAGGCGATGCCGGAGCAGATCATCACGTTCCCCGATCGTCACCGTGTTGGTGTCCGCATCGATGGCGGTTACGTACGCCGGGTAACCCAGCGCGAGACCCAGTCCGTGCCTCTGCCCGATTGTATAAAACGGATATCCTTCGTGCGTCCCAATGACGTCGCCGGACGCAGACACATACGCTCCGGGTCCGGCGCGTTCATCCATATCCGGGACACGATCCTTGAGGAACCGACGGTAATTGTTGTCCGGCACAAAACAGATTTCATAAGAATCAGGTTTCGACGCGACATGATCCAGTCCGAAGTCCGTAGCCATTTGCCTGATCTCCGGCTTCGTAAGGTCACCGAGGGGAAACAGAGTCCGGGCGAAATTTTCCTGGCTCACTCCCCACATGGCATAACTCTGATCCTTGTTGGCGTCGAGGCCGCGCATCAGCACATGCCGCTTCAATTCATCATCATATCGCACCCTGGCATAATGGCCCGTCGCAATGAAGTCACAGTCAAGAGCATCGGCCCTGCGCATCAGTGCCGTCCATTTGATATGCGTGTTGCACAAAACACACGGGTTGGGCGTTCGACCCGCCATGTATTCGCTTGTGAATTTATCGATCACCCAGTCACCGAACTCCTCACGGATATCAACAATGAAGTGCGTAAAATCGAATTTCATGCCGACCGCACGCGCGTCATTCATGGATTCGAGCGTGCAACATCCCACCACTTTGCCATTGTGCCCGCCGCTCTCGCTGTAGTCCCACGTCTTCATGGTTATTCCCACGACCTCGTAACCCTGTTCTTTCAGCAGAACAGCGGCAACCGAGGAATCAACTCCTCCGCTCATGGCAACAAGGACGCGACCTTTTGAGCTCAACAGTCCGGGGAATCAGGTTATGAAGTGGTAAATCGTACCAGTCAGGAAATGAAAACCCGACGACGCGCGTTCGTTCCTGAAAGAATCGGATAAGAGTGAAACAGTTCGAGGCCGTATCTTTCCCGTATATCGAAAATCCACAGTACTCCTTTTTGATTGCGGCTCCTTTCATGAAACTCCTGCTGCTCAACGGTCCGAATCTGAATCTCCTCGGTGCGCGTGAGCCCGAGCAGTATGGATCCAATTCGCTGGCTTTACTGCAGGAAAACCTGACGGCCGAGTTCCCCTTGATCGAATTGTCCTTCTATCAGAGCAATCACGAAGGCGATCTCATCGATCAACTGCAGGCGGCCTCGGGAAATGGGGTTTCGGGAATCGTTTTTAACCCGGGGGGATATACACATTCGTCCGTTGCCATTCGAGATGCGATTGCGGCCATCGAGATCCCCGTTGTTGAAGTCCATATTACAAATATCGCCTCCAGGGAATCCTTCAGGCACGTTTCGGTGACATCGGGGCCGACCGCCGGACAAATCTCAGGCTTCGGGTTGGATGGATATGCCATCGCGGTGAGATTTTTCGCAGATCGCGGCGGCGGCACAGGCGACAGCGGCAAAGACAACAACGGCGGCGGCGGCACAGGCAGCGACAGCGGCAAAGGCGGCGGCGACAGCGGCAAAGGCAACAACGGCGGCGGCGGCACAGGCAGCGGCGACAGCGGCAAAGGCAACAACGGCGGCGGCGGCACAGGCGGCGGCGACAGCGACAAAAGCGACGAAGGCGGCGGTAGCATCCGAAAAGAGTCCCGTACATGAACGGCGGCTCCAGAATTCGGAAACTGGCTTCGGAGACCGCCATCTATGGCGTGTCTTCGATATTCGGGCGGCTCATCCGTTTTCTGCTGTTCCCGTTCTATTCCAATGTCTTTTTGCCGGATGTCTACGAACCGGTGATAGTCATCTACGCGGCATTCGTTTTCCTGAATGTCCTCTATCAGCACGGTATGGAGTCTGCCTATCTCAAGTATGCGGCGGATGCAGAAACGGAGGAAAAACGCCGGAAGTCTTTTTCAACAGCAATCGGATCGCTGACGGTCACTTCTCTTCTGTTCTCCGGAGCCCTGATGTTATTCCGGGACGGAGCCGGTACGATGCTCGGACTGGATTCCACCCATCAATTTCTTTTGGCCTATGCCGCCGGAATTCTGCTCATAGACACGCTCTGCGTTGTGCCCTACGCCGAACTTCGCCTGCGGAATCAGCCGTGGCGTTTCGCGCTCATTCGCACCAGCGGTATCCTCGTGACTGTCGGACTGAATCTGTTTCTGATTCTAAGCCTCGACATGGGTATCGAAGCGATATTCATCGCCAATATGGCGGCCTCTTCCGTTACCCTTCTGCTTCTGTTTCCCACGATCATATCCCGATATCGATGGCAGTTCGACAGACAACTGATAAGGGAATTTCTGCATTTCGGCCTGCCTTTTGTCCCAGGTGGTCTGGGTTACGCGTTGTCTGAGCGGGTCAACATCTTTTTTCTCGAACACCTGCCTCCGGAGAAAATCCTCGCTCTGTATGGGCACCACCCGGCCGTTCAACGTCTCGCCGACTCTGGAGGCGCCGAGGATCCGTCGGTATACGCAAACTTTATCGTTGGCGCGTACGGCGGTATCATAAAACTGGCGGTATTCATGGCCCTCGTCGTGCAGATGTTTCGTTATGCCTGGCAGCCGTTTTTCCTTCAGCATGCCAAAGACACGGATGCGCGAGAACTGTTCGCCCGAGTTTTCACATTCCTGACCGCCGGCCTGTTGATCGTTTTTCTGGCGGTTTCCTTTTTTGCAGATGACATCGTCGCGATTCCGGTTCCAGGTGACCGCACACTGATCGCTCCCTCCTACTGGATCGGACTGTCCGTCATTCCGATTGCGCTCGTGGGGTATATTTTCCAGGGATGGTATTACGCGTTCTCCGCGGGTCTGTATATCGAGAAGAAGACCCGATATTTCGTGACGTGCACGCTTGCGGGCAGCGTGGTGGCGCTGTCAGCAAATATCCTTTTCGTCCCTCAGTACGGCATGGTTGCTGCAGCCTGGTCCACATCGGCCAGTTATGCGGTGATGTCGATCCTGCTTCTGGTTTTCTCTCAACGTTTCTATCACGTCTCCTACCAGTGGGGTCGCGTGGGATTGATGGTCGCTGCGGCCTCCGGGGTGTTTGCGCTCTGGTATTTCGAGCCGGCGCTTCAGGTTTTCTGGATAGAAGGTCTGCTCGTCGCTGGATTTGTTATCGTTGCGGTGCTTGCCTCTCGAGCACGAAAGCGGTAGCGCTCATGGCCGGTACGTGAATGTCTGCCGCGCCCGAATCATTTACGAGGAGTTTCTCGCCGGCACACTTCTGATCGGCTGGCAGCGCCGAGAGGATATCACAATACTCGCCAGGGGGAAGACCCGTCTGCAATCGTTCAGACATGGGTTCCGTAGAGCGGTTGATGGCTACAAACCCGAGTCCGTTGCGAGAGAATGCAATCTGGTCGTCGCCATCTGACCACCACCCGGTAACCGAAGGGGAAGCGGCGGTCGCGCTGCGAAAAACCACCATCTGCGCCATCGCTGGTCGGCGGTGTTCGCAGACCCAGTTCGTGTCGTCGCAGCGATCTTCCCTGCCGACATGAACCCGGAGAATGGTACCATCCGCTTCTGATGGAGCGCCGTCGCTCGTATCCTCAAAATAATAGCTCGACATCACACGCGGCCGACCATAAGGCGTAGCCAGCATAAAAACATTTGCCATCCAGCTTCGACTTTTAGCATAGCACCTAATGATACTCTCAACCTAATTGAAGCAACACCACACACCTTGACCACATTTAGGGTCTCTTCACACTCATTCTTTTCAGCTGACAATTGACCCTCAAAAAAGCCCCAAGCTTCACCTCTTAATCCAATATATCCTGAAACTGGTCCAAACTCTATTAGATAGCCACCTGAAGCAGATATAAAAATTCCTGCACGAACTCTAGCACGAGTCCTAATTCTTTTTTTCCATTTTTTATCATCACAGCATATCTCACATTTCTCCTTATGACCATCAATTTCAATTTTGCCACCAAACTTAAGGTTAATACCAAAACCAGCACGAGTTCCAATATGTTTAGTAGGGATTACAATACCCACTTTAAG
>JACZYD010000069.1 GCA_022571255.1 Bacteroidota bacterium | reverse complement strand
TCCGACGTGCGGGTGGTGGTGGCGGATTCGGTGGCGGGGGTGGTGGAGGCGGTGGCGGTGGCGGGAAGGGAGGCGGTGGATCAATCTTCGGTGATCCCAGCGATGAGGCCGATCGCCGTACCGAGATGGAGCGGATCCAACAGATCATCGATCTGATCCTTGACTCTGTCGATCCGGACTTGTGGGTTGACAACGGTGGCGACACTGCCACGATCCGAGCCTTTGCGACAACATTCCTCATCCGGCACACGCTCCGCGGCCATCAGAAGATCGCGGATCTTTTTGAACTGCTGCGATCCAGTCAACCTCAAACACTGGATGCGGACGTTGCCGTGGTTCGCTTGCGTATCGATCGCGCCGCTGAGTTGCGCCTGAAGATCGGTAAGCGCTTCCCACGCCTCACCGCCGAGCAAGCGACTGAGCTGGCGTGGTCGCCCCAATCAGAAGGCGTGCTCTTCCGCGGCATCGCCAGTGGATTCAACGGCTCTCGACTCTGGTTCAGCGCCCTCACCCAGCGCGATGTGCTTTCGGGTATGACCGCAACCGTCGGGGAAGGCGTGAACGCCTTCGCACCGCGAACCGCCACCATCACCGCCGGGATCGAACTCATCGTCTTGCCGCTGCTTTCGCCGGAGTCTGATCAAGTGACAATCGATGTCCAGATGGCCTGGGTGCCCAGCACCAAAATCTCATCCCGCGACGTGGCGCTGGGGACACCCTCCGGCGACGGCTCGATCGACCAGACGAAGCGCAGCATGCGAACCGTCTCCGCCGCCACCACCGTGAAACTCGGCGACGCGATCGCCTTCTCCATCCCCGCTCAACTCAGCGATACCGGAACCGCGGTCGAATTCGAGGACTGGCTGATCGTGCGCGTGCGCCGACCGGGTTCCTAGCAGATCGCTCTCGGCTCTGTTCGACGAAAAGTGGGACGGGCATCTTGCCCGTCCGTCTCCAAAACTGAAGGCGACGGGCTGGAAGCCCGTTCCACTTAGAATGAAGAGCACTCTCTTGACCCATCAGACAGAACCTAGGCCAAAGCGCTCGCCGTCTGTTGAATCAACGCCCAGGCTTGCTCGACGTGGCGGCGCTCGGTGTACGTTGCGCCGATCGAGAAACGCAACGTCAGCTTGTCGTCCAGCTTGGTATGGGTAAGGAATAACTTGCCGGAGCTGTTCAGATCATTGACGGTCTGTTTGAGGAGATACTTCTGGCTCCTGAATCAGGGTGGAAGGTCGAGACTGTTTCAGCACCTGCCATAACCCCGGGTTCGGGAGCAGGCTGGTACAACTATAATCCAGCCACAATGGTCATTTCGCCTGTTCCCGGACGAGTAATTCTTGTTCGAACTGCTGGGGGTTTGTATTCCAAGCTCAGAATACTGAGTTACTACAAGGGAATGCCTGAGACGCCTACGGCCGAATCTGAAGCGCGGTACATTTTATTCGAATATGTTATCCAGCGTGATGGATCTCGAAGCTTTGAGTAATAAAATAAAACCAGGTCAATTCAGGAGGCGTTCATGAAATCGATTGTCCACTATATACCGATTCTGACGACTCTGGTAGCCATCCCATTCGGTGTGATTCTATTTCGTCACTGGCGAAGAAAACCCGGTGCCGTATATCTGGCCTGGTGGACGCTGGGTGTGATTACCTATGCCGCAGGAACGCTGACGGAGAGCCTGACAACCCTTGTTGGATGGAATCCATTCGTTTTCAAGGCCTGGTATATCTCCGGCGCGTTGCTTGGGGGCGTCCCGCTTGCCCAGGGTACGGTATATCTACTTATGCAGAAACGTTTTTCGGATCGTTCCGCATTGATCGTTACGGCTTTTATTTTAGTGGCCTCTGTGTGTGTTGTGCTGTCTCCGCTTAATTTTTCTCTCGTCGAAACACACCGACTCTCCGGTCAAGTCTTCGAATGGCAGTGGGTGCGCTTATTTTCTCCATTCATTAATGTATACGCAGTAATCTTTCTCATCGGAGGTGCGATCTGGTCAGCTTCGAAATACTGGAGATCAGGAGTCGAATATCGATCTCGAATGTGGGGGAATGTCCTTATCGCACTGGGTGCGATACTGCCTGGCATAGGAGGTTCCTTTGCCCGCGGTGGTATTGTTGAGGTACTGTACGTCACCGAATTGATAGGACTGATCTTGATCTGGGCGGGGTACCAGGTAATAGTGACAGATCGTTCAAGCTCGGTTCACTACAGTCAGCGCATTCTCATAGATTAGCCGCAGTGCGAACCAGATTTGATAATGTCCCGACGGAGGTCGCGGCGCACGGAGCGCCGCCGGTCTCTTTTTTACCGAATCTCTGCCAAGCGTCCGGATGGCATGTTTCCGGTGATACCCGGCAGCAGAGGCAAACTCATCCAGGATTTTCTTCTTCTCTTTTCGTCGAGACTTTCGGTATCGCTCCTTGATTGAATCACATAATTCCCTTCTTGCTCTCAAACTCATTCGTTTCCTCATTCTCTGATTCTCGCGGCTCTGGATCGTCCGGAGTTCCGGACTTAAACCACCAAGAATATGAAGGAAACAGAAGCCTCAGTTGGGTAACATTTTCTAATGAGGCAAGAGGAGACAGGAATAACTATTGACGTTGATCACAGTGAAGGCCCGAACCCGGGTAACCGCTCCGCAAGATACCCTGGTTATAAGGCTTCGCCCGTGCTCGTATTCAATTAGACGGGCTTGGGACATCTCTGCCAGGTGTTCACCGATCATGCCACGAAGTATCCATGTATAGATATAAAACAGGACCAGTGGTAATCCCGTTAGCAAAAAGCGTGTGAGCGACGCATCAGCGGAAACGAATCGAGATGCAAGAAAGGGCGCGATGACGACGACGACAAATACGACCACCGATTTAATCCACCTCGCCTTCACCAGGTGCCAAAGCATATATGGCGTAAAGATTACTGCCACCCCACTAAAGCCATCATCACCATTTTGTATGGCAACCAAACGACGGTTCCAGCTCCAATTATTGTCAATCCTTCGTATATCAGCCAATAATGCAGCTGCCGCAGAGAATCTTCCTCCTCGCCAACCGCATGCGCAAGAGTATCGATCTATCATGGGACGATTGTTTCTTCTTCAAGCGAACGACGAGCGGGTGACTTTACATCCCTGAAGAGCTAATCGAATCATCAACCTCTTTCCGGAACGAGCGTGACGGTTTGAACGCCGGGATGTACGTGGGCGGTACGTGAACCGGCTGGTTGGTCCTGGGATTTCTCGCGGTACGAGCAGCTCTGTGTTTTACCGCAAAGGAACCGAAACCGCGAAGGTCCACGCGTTCGCCGTTTAGCAGGGCATCCTTAACAATGCTGATGAATCCGTTAATAACGGCTTCAGTTTCGAGCGCGGTCAGGCCCGTTCCGGCGGAGATTTTCTTAACGATATTGGCTTTGGTCACGAGAGCACCTCTAAGTCTTTGTGTGAAAGGCAGTAATCAATAATTTAAGATACCAATGTCATCAATGTCCAGTCGCGGCCGGGTTCTTCAAGGATAGAGTAGTGTGAACGTGATTTGCTCATTGCGGTCGCTCTCCCATGGTTCATACTCAAGAAATAGTATCCGGGGCGACAGTTCAGAACACCAGAGGATAGGTAAGCAGCCCGATCATATACGTATTTCTACGCATTGTTTTTTACAACTCGTTCGGTTAGATAAGTTGGGTAGCGTAGAAAGTAATAAATGGCTTGGTACGTCCAAGACAATGAATGTTTAGATCGCGGTCGAAATAGACTTCCATCCAATCGAAATTCATTTAAATCAATAACCGCATGAAAAATCTTAAGTGTGTTTTTCTATTCGTTTTTGCTGTTGCCATGACTGGCTGTTATCACGTTACGGTAACCACGGGTCTTTCCCCAGGAACAACGGTCATCGACAATGCTTTTGCCACGAGCTGGATTTTTGGACTCGTCCCCCCAAAGACTGTTGAAGCTGCATCCGAGTGCCCCGATGGTGTGGCCATCGTCGAGACCGAACAAAGTTTTGTGAACGGGGTCGTGAGCATCCTCACGTTTGGCATTTATACGCCATGGCACATCATGGTAACGTGTGCCGCATCTGGCTCATCGTCTGCTGCCATTCTTTATTTCGAGGTTTCTTTAGCTGAGAACGCGACTAAAGATGCTGTGATTGGAGCCTTCAGCATCGCGGCTGATAAGGCCGTTAGGTCGGGTGAGCCGACATATGTAAGATTTGAGTAAAGCCTGGGACCCAAAGCGTTATTCAGGAAAGGTTCGAGAGGGGCGGTAATGCTTGCATTGGGTTACCAACTGTTGCGACGCAGGAGCGGCTGTGCTAAAGAAAAAGCGTGGAAAGCGGAATTAGACAAGCCGACTGACCGAAAAGTATGCTATCTGTAGTACGACCGCTCCACAGTGCTGTATAGCTTCGTCGCGATCAGTGCAGGGTCCGAATCTGTTTAGTCTAATAATATGCGCATGTTAGAGGGCGCTTCCTCGAATTATTGCTGCCAGGATGAATCCCCCAAGAGTGAGCGACACCAATCCAATTAATTTGATGTATTGGGTAGCCTTTGGAACCGCAAATTGAGCAAAGCGACGATGCCACTTCCAAGGTATCATCAAGAGGGCAGCCGTGGTGAGAAGCAGAACCCATCCAAACAAACTGAAAACGCCAGATAAATACATTTGAGGAGCATGAATCACGAGTGCGCCGCCAGCCAAAAAGCGCAAGAATAGCTCTGAGAAATGCTTCTGCAGCGAACCGGCGAATCCCAGTAAAAAACGATTGGCTTGGGCAGGGATGAAGAGAGATACCCCCGCGAGCGCGATGAAGTAAAGGCCGGCAAGTATAACAATGCTGAGAGAAAGAATTTCGATCATTTGAGTCACGTGATAGCGCCGTATATATCTAAAATACAGCTGGCGGATCTGCGGACAGGGTCCGCGGCGCGTCTTTTCTACCCTACATCTTAGAGGTAATCAAGTCATCGACCTTTTTCCGGTACTAACGCGGCTTGCACGTCGATGCCGGCGCGAATGATCTGGCATGTCCCGAAAATTACGCCAGGCCATGCATCAAGCCTTCCTTCATGCCCCGTATAATATTAGTTATAATTGAATATTTAATTAGTCGTGCCTAAATTAAGGTGCTTGTGTGAATGAAGATTGCCAATACAATAACAGTCATCTTAATCCGCTCTACAGATCATATCGATGAAACCATTTAACGTATTTCCGATGGCACTCGGAGTGCTAACCCTGTCCTTCGTGATTCCTTGTTCGTTTGCCCAAGATGCCATCATCACCGATCGTCCAGACTTCACGGAAAGCGGTGTCTCCGTGCCCAGTGGTAAAGTCCAAATCGAGGGTGGAATTGGGCGGGTTGATTCTGGAAACTTTAGTTCGGTCTCACTACCTGAAACGCTTGTTCGCATCGGAATTAAGAACGGTTTCGAACTTCGTTTAGGTATTCCAAACTACGAAAATAGTGAGTCTCTAGGTGGCATCGGGGATGCCTCGTTGGGAGCGAAACTCGAGATCAAGAATCTCTTTGATGGGTGGCAGACGGCAGCGATAGCTACGCTAGAATTACCAACGGGTGAAGACGACATTGGGAGTGACTATGTAAGCGCCGCAGTCATTCTGGCCGGAGGTACCGATCTCAATGATATCTATAGCCTCGGATCTCAGGTTTTCGCGGGCCTTTCTGGCAGTGATCATGGCACCGTTTTTGTGTTCGGTGGAACAATTGTCGTGAGCCGACCTGTTACCGAATCATTAAGCTCGTTTTTGGAACTGGCTACCACGATCCAGGACAGTGAGGGGACGGAACTTCTGCTGCACGGCGGGCTCACGTATTTACTGCAGAAGAACCTGCAACTTGACCTCCACGCCGCCGTTGGCCTCACAAAAAGTTCACCGGACTCAATTATTGGTGCAGGATTTTCGATTATCCTATAAATGCTCAAGGCACTCTGCAGATCTCCCATTGATGGAGTCGGAGTTGATCTACAGGGCCAATCAACAACCCTGTCAGATATCGCGCCAATTTATCGCTGCAGTTGATTGTTAAATGTCACCGGCAGTGGTGGACAAGCGCGGTGGCCCTAGCAAGGATTTTACGGAAATGGTCCGAGTGCAACACCGTGGTAACCATCTCAACGGTATGGTGTCAGAGAATTTCGGTCAGATGAGAATTACCCTCCGTGTTTGGTGCGATTCAGAACCATACTATTAGGCTGAGTGATTGAACAAAAAGAGAGGGCCTCATTACCCTTTCAGTTTCAACAATCACTTTCTTTCCGGAATCGTACAAATCGCTTGACTTCAGCGTAATAATATGCGCTTATTCGTAGTATGGCCTTTCCACGATGCCGTACAGCTTCGTTACAACCAGAGCTGCCAGGTCGGCGATTGCTTCGAGGGCTCGGTAGAATAGGCGTTTCATGTGTGTTGTTTTACGGGATAGGCACATGGACGCCGGGCGCATAACCTCGAATCAGAATATATTTATTGACCCGGTGAGTGTGCTAAATCCGCAGAGTACGACCAATAATCTTAACCGTTACCTTAATTCCTTAAAATACAAAATCCGTTACCTCATTAAGAATTAACGACTTATGTACAACGTTGTGTTGCCCTACAAGGAGTCGAACCTTGAACCTTCGGAACCAGAATCCGACGCTCTGCCAATTGAGCTATAGGGCAATGTATTTACCTGGTCACATATCCCGAAACGCCACGCTGTCGGTGGCGGTTTCGTGGGCCAGAAGGTACGACGACATGGTTGATTTCTCCAGCAAGAACGGCCCCGGGCAAGCCCCGAAGTGCTTTCCTCATACTGTCGCCTGTTAACACGGATGGAAGATGCCCTGCCGATGACTGTTTTTTTCCGACAAGGCAGAAGACGCGAGTTGCAACACCGTTACATAGGCGTCTGACGATAACGCCGTTGGGTGAAAAACAGGCTCGGCCCTGTGGGTAGCCCCCGAAAACGGGCGACTCTGTGTTGTTCGTCATTCATTTGATTCTACCCAATTTCTCTCCTCACGCCTTGATTCGCACGTTTGCAGGATGCTACAAGGCGCTTCCATCAACGTTAACAGGCCCTATTTTTTATCGACATCCGCAATTTTGTCCGGCAGATCAATCGGGTTTGACTGGACAGATTCCACCTCGATGCCGGAACGGGTATCCACTTTCTCGCTGGGAACGCCGCGCCAACTGGCAATCTTATTTACGATCATATCGCGTACATAGTCGCGCAGCTCTGATCCTGAACCCGTCCAATTGTCGGTTCTTATGGGGTCAAAAACGTGAATATGGATAAAAGATTTCTCTCTGAATTTCCACGTTTTTTTCGGGAGCGCAGAGAATGTGCCATCGAGTGCAACGGGAAGAACAGGAATGCGTTCTTTAATGGCAAATTTGAACGGACTGTCAGAAAATTTTCCCACACGACCGTCAAGAGAGCGGGTTCCTTCCGGCAAAATGAGTACAGAGACATGGTCCCGGAGACGTTTTCGAGCTTCAACGAGAACCTGTGCGCGGCTGCGACGGTCACCTCTTTCGACTGGAATATCCTTTGAGATTCTCATCATCCAGCCAACAATCGGAATTCTGAACAGGGATGCTTTTACGACCCATTTCATTTCCCACGGAAGCCGGCTGAGCACAGGGATATCTGCAAGTGACTGGTGGTTACCGATGATTAGATACGGCTTTCGCATGTCCTCAGGATAGGTTCCCGTAGTGACAATGCTCCAGACCGGATTGACCTTCGTCATCGCAACACCAAGACGTCGGAACCACCGTCCTGTACGATATCGCGCCGGATCTCGATCAGACAGTGATACAACGGCCATCAACGGAATCCAGATTAGCACGAGAATCGCTGAAGAAAACCAGACCCAAATAGATCGAACAATCACGACTCAATAATAAATCGTCTTGAAATTGATGGAATATCCCGGGGATAGACTAATATAACACCGACCCCTAATGGAGGATCCCGGTATAGAACCCGGGGACATGATCCATCGTCCTCTGGGAGAGCCTCAGAAAAGTTGGTGCAGTCATAAAAAAACGGCCCATGTAAACACACAGGCCGTTTTCTGACGTCACTCCGAATCTCAGCGATCCGAAAGATTAAAACTGTTCAAAAACAGGTCCGAATGTGGCTTCAAGTGTATTGTCGAGTCCCATTCTAAGAGTCAACCCCTCTGTTGGTGATGCGGGAACGCCCCCCGCCGGAGAAAGCACTATTTCAAGCGACCCGTTGGGTCCAGACACAAGAATCGTGATTGCTTCGACAGTCGGTGTGAGTGTTGAGAGCGGATCAAGATTGTCCACAGCGCGGAACGTGAATTGTGTAACGCCGAATCCGCGTACCACATTTTCGTACAATATGCCGCCGCTGAATACGGTATCGTCAAGCGTGACTAATGTATTGCCAACCGCTTTGACCGCTTCACCTTCCACGACGACCGATATGTTCGTTCCTTCCGCAAGCGGATTGCCGTTCTGGTCCCGGACCGTTAATTCATACGTCTGGTTCAGTGCTGCAAATCCCGGTGTTACCGTCACCCATGGTGAACCAGAAAAAACTATCGGGGTCGAACCAGTAACGTCAAGCTCATTTTCGTCTGCTGAACCCACGGTTACAAGAGCTATTCCGTCTGCGGGCAGCGGGTTCGCTGAGATCAGATCAACAGTGCCCTGGCCGGTTTCATTCGTGAGAATAGATCCAGGAATAATGCCGTGACTGGTTTTAAAATATACGCTGGTTCCGATACGGACAGGATTCGAGAATTTGTCACCTACAATGACGCTGATGGGATTCCTCAGGCCAAAAGTCAAAAGGCCCGGAAAATTGAATCTGGCGGGTCCGACGCTGAAGTGATCCTGATCGGGTAATCCACCGTGAATGGAGATAACGACCGGGCGCGAGCGTATAATACTTCCACCAGACGTTACCTCGGCAACGACCTGGACCACACCCGCTTTTGTCCCGCTGGACAGGTGAACTACGGCAATACCGTTGTTGTCCGTTCGTGATTCCGTCGGATAAAGATATTCGCCGCCTCCTGGCGACACACCAAACGTGAAACGAACCAGGGTCGAGTTATCAAGAACGACCGGTATTCCCAACGAATCAGAAATCAGGAATGAAATCTCAACGACTTCCTGAGAGCCCGACTCAATGACGCCGATACTCTCTACCGATTGGCCCTGAAGTAATATGTTTGCGGGCATTCCAGACACCTGAATTTCATCTGCGAACTGTCTGAGCCTGAAGACAGGTGCATCGATCGTCCGTCCGGCAATAGCCAGAATCTCTATGATTGAAGAGAAAAATCCGTCCTTACTTGCTTCAACAATCAGCGTGGTGGTACTGTCTATTTTCAGGCTCTGGTTGAACAATCCATTTTCATCCGCCTCGAAAATTTTATCCAGAGGATCAACACGAATGAATGCATTCGGGACAGGGTTGTTGGTCTCAATATTTACTACCTGACCCCGCAGTTCGATCGTCCCTGAAGTGTCCTCATTTTTGAATGCGTCGCACCCAGCGAAGAGAAGGGTAGCACTCATAGTGATGGTCAGGAGGGATAAGGCGTTCCTGGAAATGGTATTCATGCGTTTTTAGGCCTGTCTCTAAATGGATACCCGGAGTATCGACCCGCTGCGATAGGCCTTAAACAGTGATATTTTACAACGGGAACATCTCTGGAGGCACGCGCATTCAGTGCAGACGCGCCTGACGCCTGAGTCCTGGACCACATGCCCGGACCAGATATTCTCGCACCGTTGTGTACAGCGGTGTTCTCATCCCTACCAGACCTACACGAAAGAAAAAAGAAATGGCAATCAAGACCATTGATATGAATCTTCTGGCAGAAATGTCGGGCAGTCTCTTCGAATCTGTTGCCATTCTGGCAAAGAGATCCAGACAGATATCTAAAAACACAAAGTCGGAGCTGGACGACAAACTGGCATACTTTGAAGGATTTGAGCAGGAGCTCGAGGACCCGCGTTTTCAGGAAGAGCAGGCTCGTGTATCGCTCGAGTACGAAACGGGGCTTGAGGCCACGGAACGAGCCATTGAAGAAATGATTCAGGGAGATATTTATTTCAGAAAGAAGGGAGATGAGACTCTACTTTCCAGCGAGCCCGGTGTATAGCGAGCGAGATGATGGAATGAAATTTGAGTTGCACATGTTGGGAAACAGAGCCTTACACACAGTTTATGAGACGCAGCAGGACGAAGCGGACCCGAAACCCCGGGTCCGCTTTTTTTTGAACTGTCAAAATTCCCCCACATTCCGATTCCGTGACAGATTGTAGACTGACGGTGGATTAATAAGCATTTCCACCGTGCTGCTCAATTTTGCGTAACCAAACCAACACGAAATCGTGAACGATACTTTCACATACCCTTCTCACACACACGAAAACTCCGTAAGGGTGTCCGATTTTTCGAGGAATCTCGCCAGGGGATTTCAACTCCTTGTTTTGATATCTACCGTGTTGGTCATCGCGGGTCTTTTTGTCCGGCCGGATGAGACCGAGCTTGTTCTGTGGAGTATTATCATTCCGCTTCTTCCAGCCTCTTTCTTGATTTCTCCGGCTTTATGGCGTGCAGTTTGTCCACTGGCGACACTCAATATGCTCGGTAACGGTGCGGTATCGAGACGCCGGATCGGGAAGACGGATTTGTTTCGTGCAGAAGTGATCGGGATTACGTTGTTGATCATTCTGGTGCCGGCCAGGAGATTCATTCTGAATGAAAATGGGGTTGTGCTCGGGAGCCTTATTGCAGTGATCGCCGTGGCATCGCTGGTGCTCGGCCTGTTTTATGCCTCCAAAGCAGGGTTTTGTAATTCGATTTGCCCTGTACTTCCGGTTGAAAAACTGTACGGACAGCACCCTCTTTTGTCAATCAAGAATCCACGTTGTGTCCCATGTGACGCATGTACACTGAAAGGGTGTTATGACCTGGGGCCCGAAAAGGCTGTTGTTTTCGCGCTGCGCGGAAACGGGACCGTTCGACCAAAGTGGAAGACGACGGCCTTCGGCTTGTTTGCGGCAGGGTTTCCGGGCTTTATCATCGGGTATTTTACAGTTGAAAACACGGCTCTGGCGCTGGGCCCGAATATTTATGCCCAGATACTGGGATATATGTTAATTTCCGGAGTGCTGTTCCATGGTGCATTTTTTCTGATGCGAAGTCGTATTGACCTGGCTGTGCTTTTTCTTGGTACGTTGTCCGTTACCCTCTATTACTGGTATTCGGGCCCGGCAATCGCTACCGCCTTTGACCTGGATCCTGCGGTTGGTACAGGCATACGAGTGATCACGCTGATGTTGGTCAGTGTCTGGGCGATTCGCGCACTCTGGACTTTGATTTCCGAGGCAAATTCTCCTCAGGCGGCCCATCACCCGTCGTCGCATTAATCGAGACCGTTTGTTCAAGCTTGTCACGCTCACGGGTCTCATCGTATTTTCGCCGGACCATGGAAGAGCGCATCATCATTCGCGGGGCACGCGAGCATAACCTGAAAAATATTGACTTGGACATTCCGAGGAATCGGCTCGTGGTGGTGACCGGACTGTCGGGAAGTGGGAAATCGTCTCTGGCTTTCGATACCATCTACGCGGAAGGACAGCGGCGATACATGGAAAGTATGAGCGCGTACGCACGCCAGTTCATAGGAATGATGGAGCGGCCGGACGTAGATTTTATAGATGGATTGTCTCCTGTAATTGCCATTGAGCAGAAAACCGTCAGTCGCAACCCGCGCTCCACAGTGGGAACTGTCACAGAGATTTATGACTTTTTACGCCTGATTTTTGCCCGCGTTGCCACAGCCTACTCTCATGAGTCCGGCGGTCTGATGAGAAAGCAGTCTGATGATGAGATCATCGATGGTATTATCGCGCTTCCAGAAGGCTCGAAGGTGATGTTGCTTTCACCCGTTGTGCGCGGTCGCAAAGGGCACTATCGTGAGTTGTTTGAGCAGATTACCAGGCAAGGATTCCAGAGAGTGCGGGTTGACGGAGATGTAGTTGAGATCGAGAAAGGATTTAAACTGGATCGGTACAAGAAGCACGATATCGAGGTGGTGGTTGATCGAATTGTTATTAAAAAGGGAATTCGACCGCGCGTGAGCCAATCGGTAGAAATTGCTTTGGGTATGGGAGGAGGGACCGTAATCGCGGCAATCATCACGGAGAACGGGAAAAGGGACGATCATCTGTTCAGCAGGCATTTATTCTGCCCGCAAGACGGAATTTCTTACGATGATCCGTCGCCCAACACGTTTTCATTCAATTCCCCGTATGGAGCTTGTCCGGTTTGCCATGGACTGGGGGTAAAACAGGAAATTGATCCAGATCTGATCATCCCGGACCCTTCGAAAAGTATCGCCGACGGCGCACTGGCCCCGCTGGGGAAACCCAGGGATATATGGGTATTCAGTCAAATTCGGGCGGTATCAGACCAATATGGCTTTTCGTTCGATTCGCCGCTCTCGGATTTGACGGACAAACAGCTCGACGTTCTTCTTGACGGGGCGGGAGATGAACAGTTTTTAATCGTGTATCGGTATAAAGATCGAGAGGTGACGTATCAGCACCGTTACAACGGGGTTAACGGGCATGTGTGGCATACGTATGAGAATACGACTTCGGCGGGAAGTCGAAAGTGGGCTGAGGCATACATGCGAAAGATGCCCTGTAAATCATGCAACGGCGGAAGGCTGAAAAAAGAGAGCTTGTCTTTCAAGCTGGGTAACCAATCCATAGCGGAACTTGTAGCGAAGGATCTTTATTCGCTGCAGGAGTTTTTTGATGGGCTTGAACTGAAAGGTCGGCGGAAGACGATCGCGAAACCTATCGTCAAAGAGATTCGGGATCGTCTCACTTTCCTGACGGATGTCGGAGTGGGATATCTGAGCCTGGATCGGTCCGCCCGGACTCTGTCAGGTGGAGAAAGCCAGAGAATTCGCCTCGCGACCCAGATAGGCACGCAGCTCACCGGTGTTCTATATGTCCTGGACGAGCCGTCCATCGGGCTTCATCCTCGAGACAACGGTCGACTTATTGCTTCGTTGAAAAGGCTCAGAGATCTGGATAATTCGGTTCTTGTCGTAGAGCACGATCGGGAAATGATCGAAGCTGCTGATTTTGTGATCGATCTCGGGCCCGGAGCCGGCGAGCTCGGCGGTGAAGTTATCGGGGCGTCTGCGCCGGATAAACTGCCCCTGAGAACCAATGGCCATATAAGCCTGACAACGGCCTATTTGAGGGGTGAGCGTGCAATCACCATTCCTGCAAAACGGCGTAAGGGAAACGGGCACTCGATTGAACTTTTCGGAGCAAGTGGCCATAATCTGAAAAGCGATACCCTTCGTATTCCCCTGGGGACGTTTACCTGTGTATCGGGTGTGTCCGGTTCGGGAAAATCGACTCTCATCAACCAGACACTGTACCCGATTCTATCCGGGTATTTTCATCGAACGAAGGTCGTTCCGTTGCCATACGATGAAATCCTCGGACTGGAGAACCTGGATAAGGTCATTGAAATTGATCAGAGCCCGATCGGGCGGACACCTCGCTCGAATCCTGCTACGTATACCGGTCTTTTTGGCAATATCCGGGATATTTTTGCCCAACTGCCGGAAGCACAAATTCGCGGTTACAAACCGGGGCGATTTTCATTCAACGTCAAAGGAGGCCGATGCGAATCGTGCAGAGGTGCGGGGATCGTGAAGCTCGAAATGAATTTTCTTCCCGACGTTTACGTCGATTGCGAAACATGCCAAGCGAGGCGGTACAACGCCGAAACACTTGAGGTTCATTTCAAAGGGAAAAATATTGCGGAAGTGCTCGAATTGAGTGTTGAAGAAGCCCTCTCCTTTTTTGAATTTATTCCTCGGATTGCAAGGAAGCTGAAGACCCTTCACTCGGTGGGTCTCGGGTATATCAGACTCGGACAGCAGGCGACCACGATTTCAGGCGGCGAAGCTCAGCGTGTGAAACTGTCCAAGGAACTTTCCCGACCCGGAACGGGGAAAACCCTCTATATTCTGGATGAACCGACCACCGGACTGCATTTTGAAGACATCCGACAACTTCTGGCTGTTCTGCAGGCTCTGGTAGACAAAGGCAATACGGTTGTTGTCATCGAACACAACATGGATGTCCTCAAGACTGCGGATCATATTATTGATCTCGGTCTCGATGGGGGGGAAGCCGGAGGCCACATACTGGCCACAGGAACGCCGGAGGAGATTGTCGACAGCGAGTCGTACACGGGTGCCTATCTGAAAGTAGAACTGGCGCGACCGGAGGCGCGGGCATCTTCTGCTGAAAATGTCGATGTTAGAGTTGACCTGGAGGCCCTGGCGTCCGACGAACAGGACGATCTGGATGACATGGATGACATGGATGAGGAGAGCAACGAAGAGAATGAGAACCGCATAATCGACGGAGCGATCTGATGGGTGATACTTCTGGCGGCAACCCCTCGTTCATTCCGGATTACAACCGCCCGGATGCACCCGGTATAGCTATGAACTTCGACAATACGGTGTCAATATATCAGCGTGTTTCGGCCGATGATTCTTTTGAATCAGCGGTTGACGAAGCATTCGGATATGTACGGGAAGCCCAGGAAAAATACCCTGGCTGGCCCCGGATTTTCTATCTGGAGATCGAGGGCCACAAAGGGGATCGCCAGGGATTCGACGAAGATTTCTTTGAATTCCAGCAGGAATTCTGGTTCTCTACGATTGCCCACTTCGTATATGCGTTTGAGATTCCGCTTATCGGAGGGCTTGTGAACCCTGAGTCGCAGCGTAACGATCTTCCGGACCACCTGGTGCTTTCCGGCCAGGGAAAATCGAGCGAAAATTCTCCGTAACACGGAGTGTTTTTCCGTTCGACGCCGGGATTTGTAGCAAGCCACGTTTTACGACGCCGGGATTTGTAGCAAGCCACGTTTTACGAAGCAATCGTGACGTCAAAACTCTCGATGTGTGTTTCTATTCCGTGATTAAATCGGAATCCTACCAAGCCGTCGGTCTGGTAATCGCCACGTGGCATGGAATAAACCTCCATATTGTTCACTGAAAAAGCGATCGTATTACCGGTAACAGATACCGCGAGCGTATTGGTTGCGGTGGGCCCTGAGTTCTCGTCATAGCCGACAATCGCCTTGTGTGCGGTCCAGTCCTTGATGACAACCGTATCATCGCCCTGGCGCTGTTTTACGAGATACTCGCCACTGCGCCGTATCACGAAATAAAGATATTGCTGCGCGTCGCCGTCGAGGTCGCTGCCGCCGAAGATGAGTCCGTATGCTTCGGTGCGTGTGCCTGGATCAAACAGGTGAATCTTGGACGTAACGGTGTATGAACCAGACGCTGTGCTTGCCGGATGGTACAGGATAATCCTTGGAGTTTTGGTTGCGAAATGCCAGCCCGGCGTCATGTTGACGAAAGAAACATCTGCTGTTGTTTTATCCCTCCCGATGATTACATCAGGATTTGGTCGATCGAGTCGGACGATCCATCCAAGAGGAAACTCACCGGGACCGTTTACAGGATCGTCGGCGTCCGGCCGAGTAAGGTTTTCGTCCGTGATGGAATCCGGAGCATCTGGATTATCCATGGGTGCCGGCGTTGCCGAAGTAACATTGGCTGACTGGTCCGAATAATCTTCAGAAGAGGACTTTTCTTTCTCAGAACATCCGGCGATGAGCAGAAGAGCCATCAGTGGTACAAGAATTCGTCTCATTGTATTACGCACGTAAGTTTTCAGGAGATTGAGATCTGGAGTCGGATTATTTAGATAACTCCATGTATACACTGCGGATTCTACCATGAAGCGTTGAGGGTCTGTTCGGATCAACCCAAGCGTCAAACCCAGGGAGTCCATTGACCAGTAACTCGTCGGCTGATTTTCCTTGCGAAATTCCATTCTGGACGTGTTCACGGAGTGCCGTAAGAAAATCTCTCGCCTCTAAAAGGTCGGCTCTGGTCCCTGTAATTCCAAAGGCGGAATTACCGTGGCCGTATATGAACACGGTTTCATCCGAAAAATCATTGTGGATCTCTTCGAGAACCGAAATCCAGTTCGCGGTGTCAGATCCTCCGGGAAGATCGATGTAGGCGGGTACACGATTGAATACGAGGTCGCCCAGATGTGCGACGTCTGCATTCTCGAAATGTGTGACGGAGTCACCCCCTGTATGTGCCGGGCCGTACCATTTCATGCGTACAGTTTCATCGCCCAGATTTTGTCTCCATTCAGACTCGAAAATGGTGTCTGCGTATACCTGGTCTTCCTGGTTTTCTCGACGCTCGGCTGCGGCTTTCTGCAGAACGGGTACATTTTCGTGGGCAACAATAACCTGGGCATGAGGAGCAAGAGTCGGGTTGCCCGCCGTATGATCTCCATGGTGGTGTGAGTTGATCAGAAAATCGATCCGTCGATCCGTGCGTTCTTGAATGCCCTCCCAGCACTCTGCGGCAGATTCAGGAAACTGTGTATCTACCAGAACCAGCGATTCATCGGACACAAACCATCCGATGGTTCCGCCACGGCCTTCAAATGTTCCGGTTCCTCTACGGATCGGTGTAAAAAGTGCACTGGTGTCTTCGAATTTGAATCCGGGTAAAAAAGTGCTCGCGGTCGCTGCCATTCCGGTTGTCTTGATAAACGATCGTCGCGAAATAATCATGGATATACGGGTGGAAAATTATTCAGAAGGTGGTAAATATCGTAGTGCGAGGGCGTTAAAGTCCAATAACTGACGATCTATCCAATCCTGTTCTTGATTCAATTCAGCGCAGATCAAGGCCGCGACTTCAGGTGCCGCTTCGATGGATGCTCTTGCATCCAGGATCAGGGCCCGTAATCGACGACTAAGCACATCCGCCACAGTACGGGCCATTTCGTGGCGCACGGCCCAAACAACTTCTCCTGCGCGGTATGGTAAACTCGGATGCAATAACCGATCACCTTGTTCTGTCTCGTCAATCACCTGTTTCACAGACAGTGCGTCAGAACCATAATCCTGCAAGTTTCCGAAAAGATCTGCGCTGTTCTGGTGCCAGCCGTGAAGTCGCAGGTCTTCCGTTTCACAGGGCATTTTGGGAAGTCCGGCAACAGTGAGGGCTTGATTGACCGTGTCTTCAGCCATTTTTCGGTAAGTGGTCCATTTCCCCCCGGAGATTGTCACGAGGCCAGACGCGCTGACCATTACCACGTACTCCCGCGACA
>JACZYD010000188.1 GCA_022571255.1 Bacteroidota bacterium | reverse complement strand
ATGACATGGCGAAGGACTATCTGGGAATAGCCGGCGTTCATCTGATCCCTTTTGGAGCCCACGTACCTGCGCAGGGGCGTATGATCGAAGTCATCCTGGGTCAAGCCCAGATACGTCTCATTGGATTTTTCCGAGGTACGAAGGATCTTGAGCATCAGAGCCTGCGGATATTTCGCGCCGCTGGAAGTGTTCACTCTGAATTTGGCCAGAAGGTCTCTCTTGTCGAATCCCGTTGAGCCGCCGTAATCCAGGTCTTTAAAGCCGTCGTTCTGTTGATCATAAACTTCCAGTAAAAATGCGGTCCGACTGAAGGTTGCTCCAGCCGAGGCATGAAGCAACCGAAATTGATCGCTTCCTCCCGATATTTTAAACTGGCCACCAGCGGTTTTTGGAATGCCCGTCGAAAGGAAGTTTATCGCTCCGCCGGTTGTATAGGGACCGTATTTAATCTGGCTTGCGCCTTTGCGAATTTCAATCTCCTGCATCCGTCCCAGGGTCGGAAAATAATATGCCGCAGGTGCGGCATACGGGGCTGGGGCCGTCAAAATCCCATCTTCCATCAGTGAGATTTTAGAGCTTCGCTCGGAGCCGGTTCCTCGTATTCCAATGTTGGGACGCAGTCCGAAACCATCTTCCTCCTGAATATTTATTCCCGGTACGGATGCAAGAGCGCGGCTCACATCGGAATGCTGAAATTTCTCCAAAAACCGGATTGTGATTCGATGGGCGGATCCCGGTAGTCCTTTGATTCCCTGGGCTCCACCGATGATAGATTCATGTTCGACCACAATTTCGGGAATGGTCAGGATCGCAGGATAAAGTTCGATTCGGATCTGGCGTTGCTCCCCAGCTGTGATCATCACACTCTGTTGAAATTGTTGGTATCCAATTCGTGATATGGCAATCAGATAAGGTCCAGATATCAGATTGTTTAGCTGAAAAATGCCATATGCGTCGGTTGTTGTACCTCGATCTGACTCGGTTTGAGGCTCCACGATTGCGATGTGAACCGATTGAAGATTTTGTCCAGATTCAGCATCCACTACCTGTCCGCGGAGACCCCCGAGACTCTGCCCCAAAACAGGAACTGTAGACGGTATCAGGCAACACAGCACGACGAGTACGCTTTTCGTCACCATTGAGAGGCAATTACGTTTCATTTCTTTCATTCGAAGTTGTGAGTTCAAATCCCTTATTTTAATTTAGACTAAATCTAAATAAGCAACTGTAAGTGTGTGTTAAGTACTTATGCAATCCGCGTGCAAATCAGTCGATCTTCGGCAAACTCGGCGCGGTTCATGATAAGCACATGACACGAAGTAGCCGACTTGCTGTACCGCTGCTGAGTCGCTACAAGGATAATGTGTTCGAATTTCGGGTTAAAGACCATGGCGTTGGAATGTCTGCCAGTCTTGAAACGAATATCGCTTTGCTCGAATCTGTTACTCGGCTTCGAGCGATTCCAGAATCGGGCAGTCTCTCGAAGACCCCCGGCCTGAGCAACAAGATGTGAGTTCACCAAGGCTGGCTTTTATGCGCTGCAGGTCGTCAATCTTCAACTCGATTTCAGCGATTTTCTCATTTACCTGACGTCTCACATCTGCGCGGTCAGATTCTGGTTCAAGTCGCAGGGAAAGCAGCTCTGAAATTTCCTTCAGGGTAAATCCCAAAAATTGAGCCCTTTTTATAAAACGGATGCGTACAACAGTCTCACTCGAGTACAGCCTGTACCCGGAAGCTGATCGCTCCGGCTGTGGGATAAGCCCTTTTTCTCGTAGAAACGAACGGTTTCTGCATTGACTTCAGCTGCTTTCGCGAGCTGACCCCGCGTCATGGCTCTATTTGTTTCCATTGGTCTTGAGAATGAATTACTAGTAGGCTATGCGGACACTGATCACAAATATAAAATCATTCTTCAAAGCACTGCCATTCAGGTCTTGGATGACTGGAATCTGAATGGCGCTCTCAAACACCATGCGCCGCGTTACGTACTGGATCCCTGGATCTAAATACCATATCACTCCTCCCGAATCCAGGTTTTCGACGCCGTTCATCTCGTTTTCGCCTCGCCAGATCAGATTTGATTCCAGATTCGCGTAAAAGAAATTAGGAAGACCTCCTCCGAGTTGGCGAGGCAGCAGACGAATTTTTGAAGCCAGATCAAGACGCGCCTCGTCACCGAAGCGAAATCCACCCGCTTCCGGGTTGTACTGATAGCTGAACGAAGCATCAATCTGCCAGGCGAATGTCTGCCGGGTTAATACAACTCCAGCGAACGGGCTCCACGATCCCGTTCCTAATTGAAGTGGCCTGGGAAGCGTACCCATATCGTCGGCGACATCTCTCGATCCTGTCGGAATCATGGTGCCGGCGAAAGGAGCAATCCGTAGCGTCGCCCCACGACTATCTTTCTGGACAAACGTATATCTGAGAAAAAATCGTACGTCGGCCAACCCAGATACATTCCTTTTGCCCAGGGCGCCCTCCGACGTCGATTCCATCCTTTTGTCAAGTAGTGGCACAATGCCAAAGGCCGCCAATTTTCGCGTGACCCCATAAACGACAACAAAAGGAACCGCCACGACCGTTAATTGCCGGTCGGCATCGGCTTGATTCCCACTAGATCTGATTATCTTGGTTTGGATACGAAGCATTCCTCCACCAGCCGAGATGGGGAGGGCCGTGTTCGTTGTGATCTGTGCATTGACTTGCGGCGCACAGATCAGCAGAGTGGTTACGAAGAAGTACCGAAAGGCTCTGCTGGCAGATGGTAGTCCTCTCATTTTCTACAATCTTAAATGTCTAAACTCGACTGTGTCTTCTTATCTCGATACTCAATCTGATTTAACGTAAAACCGGCGTCTACGACAGCTTTCCGAATGTGATCTTCAGCGATCTTGGCGTCCTCTTTGAGTTTCACTCGGACTTCGCCTTTTTCGAGTTCGATCGAGATCGCCTGAACCGAGTCAATTTTTTTCAAGTTTTTCTCGAGACCGTACGCACAGAGTGGACAAGCCAGACCATCGACCAAAAGAACGACGTCCGGATTCTCGACCGTTTCCTGGGCCATAGTTGGTTGTATCAGCAATGCCGTCAGTAAGACGACAACGATGAAGGAGCCTCGTATTGTGGTTTTCATGTGTGTATCTGAATTAGTTCTTGAACTACAATTAGAGAGAGTCGATAACCCGAAGAATGGGCACCAGCGCGTAGGCGAAGAACGTGCCTATCAGAAAAATAGCAGCAGAAATACCTAACATTCTTTTAGTGAACCTACCTGCGATTTCGCATCCGTTTCCGCCGGTTGACCGTGTATTTGGGGCCCGCGAGCCAGATCAGCGCTGGTACGGCGAGCGGCCGGCGGTGCACGGTAGATACGCGGTCAGCCATCTGGCCGACCACTACGGGTACGGGAAACAGAGCTACGCTGATTTCTGATCCGAACTCGCGGGGGCCGGATTGTGTCGTGTTGCCCGCAGTTGTCGCGGGAAGAGATTGATAACTCGGGTGAAGCTGAGGAGAACATCATGCAGAAAGTAATAAGCAACAGGCCACGCTTCCTGGCCGCTTTTATGGTTTTGACTGCGGTCGTCGCGATTGCCGCGATCGCGTGCGGCTCGGAGACGGTCGTTGTTCAGACGGTCATCGTCGAGAAGATTGTCCCCGGAGAGAAGGTTGTCGAGACGGTCATCGTCGAGAAGATCGTTGCAGGGGAGAAGGTTATTCAGACGGTCATCGTCGAGAAGATCGTTCAGCCCACCGCTGCCCCGGTCAAGCAGTCCGGCACGCTCAGAGTCGGGGTCAG
>JACZYD010000187.1 GCA_022571255.1 Bacteroidota bacterium | reverse complement strand
CTTATCCTGCAGTCAGGTTATATCCTTAGTCCCGTCTCTGCTACGAAGAAGGGGGCGCAGATCCGATTGCCTTCCAGGGAACATCGGCTGTTCAGTCACCCGGAAATTGATACGGATGGAACGAATTGTACTCGTCTCTGCAGACTTCAATCTTGGTCCCGGTATCCTTGAGTGAAAGGAACCCGTGAAGGTTTAATCACTCGTCGCAAAAGCTTCCGTTGAACGATTCGCGGATGTGGCTACTGGGTAAGTACGAATGATACCGGTGATAAAAGAGTTTATATTTTGGTTCTATTCCGTTTCGTCTGATGCGTGGTTATCGTATTTCGTCTCAAAAGCCATGTTGATGAATCACTTTCTGAGAGATCGTAAGAGATCCAGTCTCTAGTCTCAAGAGGTATATACCTGGTGTAAACTCTGAAAAATCAACATCTGCGACGTGATTACCAACGGATTGCACTTCGTCAACAATCGTGGAGACATGCCGTCCCAGCAAATCAAACAGCTTAAGCACCGTCCGTCCGCTGGTGCTGATCTCGTATTTCACTCGCAAACGCTGGCCAACCGGATTAGGGAAAACGTCGAGCGATAACGAAGTCTGAATCGGTACGATCTTTTCGCTTGAGGTAATTGTCCCGAGTGTTGATTCCGCAGTTCGCCAGACGCCGAACTGATTGGTTCCTGCGTAGATATTCCCCGATTCATCGGAGACCAGAGAACGGACATCCAGGAATGATGTCGGATCATCCAGTCCTTCTTCAAACGGCTCCCACGTGTTTCCGAAATCATAGGAGGCCAGGATTCCTCCAGTTGAGGACGCCACAAAAAGTCCGCCTACCGAATTTTCCGTCATATCGACAATTTCACCGTTTTCGTAAACTATTTCGAATCCGACTCCAGCGAGTGCATCGCTATAGGTTGCTCGAAACAAGTGCCCTGCGGATACAAATACGAAGTTCTTTTCAGAAAAAAATATAGAGCGGATTAATTCGTTTGTGCCCGGAATCTGATCAATAACCAGTGTCCAGTTTTCACCATTTCCATCGCTTACGTACAGGGCGTATCCGGCGGTAATCCATAAACGGTCGGCGGGATCTACAGCAAGACTCGAAGCAAATTCAACCTGCGACCCGACTGGTAGCCAGCTCGACCCCCGATCACGCGAGACAGAGACGATATTAGGGGTACCGTGACCAGAGTATGTGATCACGTATAGATCTCCTTTCGAATTAAAAACGGGGCCGCTAAAAACAGGGTCGGGAAATTTTTTGTCAGCGTGTAAAACCTCACGTTCCGCGTTGTAGACAATTATATCCTCTCCGAAGATGGAATAAAGCGTTCCGTCACTCGAAAGGGCAAAAGAGGATCTGTCGGTTAACCGGTCCCACGATTCTCCCTGGTCAGAAGAGTAGAATAGCCCTCTGGAACCGGATCGAAACGATCCCGCGTATAACGTACCCGCTGAAGATATTCGAATCTTGCCGTCAGTCGTATTCGGGATTCCGGAATCCTGAAATTCATGGCTTCCCAAGTCACGGAAATAAATGCCTCGAAACGAGGCGGCAAAGGTTCCTGTCTGCGGGACGTCAAGAATCTGGTGCACAGGACCACCGCCGCTCGCTACCGACGTCCAGGTCTGCCCGCTATCTGTTGAGCTGTAGACACGGCCTGGCTTCTCATCTTGAGATTGACTTGCCCCAACAAGTAGTTCACCCAAGCTGGTCTGCGTAACCGCCGAGACCCAGTCACCTGAAAAACCAAGACTGCTGAACTGATCGGCCAGCGCACCCGAACGAAAGAGTCCCGCGGACGATCCGATGTAGACCGTTCCATCAACGCCAATCTCAATATCCTGAACGGTTGAATCCAAATACGCCGTCAGTTGCCAATCATCGATGATGAGTGAGGATATTTGCAGGCCGATAGAGGTGCCAGAATAAAGGCGATCGTTTCCGGATGTCAGCGTACATGTTTTTTCCCCTTCAAGTCCGAATAAAGTAAATGATGCACCGTTGTCATCGGAAACGTATACACCCGACGAGGTACCCAAGTATATTCTACCGCCACCGACATCCACAACGGAGCAGACGAACACATCCGGAAGAGACACGAGAGAGACCCACTCACTCACGTTTGGGTCAGCTCGACGCAGACTGCCCGACATTCTTGGATTGTTCGACGCATCTGCTACAAGCAACGCCCCATCAGAGGCAAACGTCATGCTCCGCGACACAGAATCTTCATAATAAAGATTCGTTTCTTCCCACAACTGGCGATCTTTAGCATACTTATAAATAAAGCCGCGGAAATTGCTCGACATGGCATCTGTAGCGGCAAACACATTTCCCGCACCGTCCGTCGCCAGAGAGGTCGCCGAACCAAGCGGTCCAAATAAGCGGACCCAGTTAGTTTGTCCTTCGGCCGGAACAGCCGTGAGACACACTGAGACCACCAACATAAAAACAGATGTTAACCTACGATAGTCCATGAGTCAGGATGACAAGTTACCTTTCTGTCATAATATTGGACGTCCAACGTGATAGAGAGGCAAAACGAACTGCCCGATTAAATTATGCCTTGTCTCCCATATATTTTCGAGATAGGCTAAAATATACGGCAGAACTCAGGCGGTCCGGCCCCCGGGTAACGATTATTAGCTCGCACTGCGTGCTCGTCAGTCGGTAGCTCCGCTACCTCGTGTCGCCCTCTTTGCGGGCTCATGAGTGGGCACGCTAAGAGTGCCTTGTTAGAACCTCCCTCGCGTCGCTCTGGTACGGTTCGTGTTCTGCCCCAAAATGTTGAAAGGCAGAATGAACCGCCCCGGGTTTGCTGGAGACTCCATAGTTTGAGAACTTGGAGTTATGAACGGCGATAGATAATCGCCGTTCATAAAGATATGCACTGGAAATCCGGGCGGTTCAACGGCAACGACGGCGAATTAACAGGGATCCTTACAATCCGGACAGACGGGCAGCCAGGTGAAATGAAATTTATTGACTGATCGGAGCTATCGAAAAAGAAAATCGAAAAGCAAGGGTCGTTACGAAAAGCGATTAGACGCGATTGAAGCCATCTTCGTGCTCACTGAGATCGCCACCTGTCTTCGATTTCACCCGGTTATCACAACTGGGCCCGGGACGATTACTTCATGTCCAAGGCAGGCCCGTTTGCCAAGTCTTATTCCGTATGATCAACGTTTTTCAGAACGAGAAACACTGGTTCAGTATCTTTTACAGCGTGTGCCCACGATATTTGCTGTTATCCTATGATCCGATGGACTCATCAACGCACTTATCACGCTTCGCGCGAGGCGTTGGAAAAACAGCTCTCATCGTCGTCGTCCTTTTTGTTGGACTGGCCACTACAGCAAATTCTCAGAATACGCCGGAATTCATACCGCTCTCTGTAACCGTTCTCGATGCGGTTGACAACAGAGCACTCTCAGGCGCTTTGGTTGAGTTAATGCAGGACGGTCAGGTTCTTGAATCACAGACAACGGGCATTAGCGGGCGTGTGACATTCCAGGTCCTGGTGACCGGAGCCAAAACCGTTCCTGGCGCCTCTTTCATCCTTTCTGCGCCCTACCCGAATCCCTCGCAGGGCCTCTCGACGATACCGCTTGAACTCGACGAGCCGGGTAATCTCGGCGTAGATTTATTTGATGCCCTTGGCCGCAAAGTGGCCTCGTTTTCAGGCGTGTTGCCGCCTGGAAAACACGGGATACAGATCGACCTCAGCGGGCTTTCGCGTGGGACGTATTTCGCGAGGGTCCAGTTTGAGGGGAAGACGATCGCCGCGCCACCGATTATACTGGCTACGACGTCCGGTGGAACGCCTGGCAT
>JACZYD010000068.1 GCA_022571255.1 Bacteroidota bacterium | reverse complement strand
GTTCTAACTGTTGGTCAGGTCCGGAATGTCTTCGAATTCAGAAGTGTTTTCATACTTGGACGGGCACTTTACGAGGATATTTTCGGCGATAAATATTTCTCCCTTCGTAAACCCTTCCACAACGAGTTGCTCAGCATCCTCGAAATTTGGTGGCTTGGGATTTGAATATTGTACCTCGCGGACGTTTCCCAGTTCGTCCGTCATATGGAAGCTGAATACATTGTTTTCTCTGTTGTACGAGAACGCGCTTTCCCGGACCCAGTTACCCACAACGTGTGCCCTCGATCCGGTCTCGGCGGCCTGATCAAAATTCATGTACCCGCCGACCTGCTCCCCGAAATTAAAGAGCAATACGGAGGAAAAACCGACGAGTAAAAGGATACCAACAACTGTTTTAGGCTTCATGACTCTCTGGTTATATGATATTCCACCTCGAAAAAAATCAAAACCGATCTGCAATGTCCTCAGGCGAACGGGTCTTCATCATGAATGCCGTCTTCAAGGGTTCGTTCCAGCGTACGGATACGGCGATCATTTCGCAGGATCAGGATAATTATTCCCAGCCAGATGGTTACGAGCACAGCCAGAACGACAAAGATTTTATCGTTGGACAACATGACCTGGTCCAATCCGGAAATTGGAGCGGTGGGAATATCTGCTCCCGTCCAGATGCTGTCATATGCCGTTGAAATTGATTCGGCGACCCTTGAAGAGTCAGATACGGCTTGAGTTATTTCTTCCAAAATGCAGTTCGGACAGGTTAGAGTTCAGCGTTGCCGGTGGCGCGATATTTAATCCAGGAAATTCGGACTCGCTGCGTATACAGAACCCAGAAGAGCCCGATGAATCCCGCGATCGCCGGATAAAATACGAGTCGCATGACAGGGGCTGTAATCTGGCTGAACGCCGGATTACCGTCTGCACCAGGATGCAGGCTGGCCATCTGACGGGGCAACACGTACAGCAGGAATGGAACGGTCGAAAATGCCAGAAGGTTAAAAGCGGCAGATAAGCGGGCGCGTTTCTCGGGTTCTTCGAGCGCCGAACGGAGTACGAAATACGCACCATAAATCAATAACTGTAAGGCCGCCATCGTTTGTCTGGGGTCAAAATTCCACCACACATCCGTTCCGACATACCATGTGTATCGCGACCAGATAATTCCGGTCAGCAATCCAAGCGCTCCGAACCAGGCACCGACCCGCGCTGCCTGCAGCGCACGAATGTCGGCGATCCGGCTGCCCGTTCTCAAGACAGACACAGAGTGCCATGCCGAGACGCCCACGGCGCCCATCATTGTAAACCACATCGGCACATGAAAATACAGATTACGGGCGGTGTGTTCGAGAATGCTGATGCGCGGGATGTTAAGCAGAAAGCCGGCAAACAGAATGACCGTCAGCCAGACAAACACGATCGACCGAACGACCCGGTATCGGGAGAGGTTAATATGCGGGTGCGAAGCGGGCATGGATTGTTCTTCTAAAGACACTCCGTCAACTGACAATCAAAATCAATCGTTCCATACATGTTCAAAAAGAAGTACGGAAGCGGTGATTACAACTCCCGCAAAGGCGACCAGGTTAATCAGATGATCTCCCGAGCCCTCCCAGCCTGTACCACCGGTGAATCCGTTCTGCGTGGCACGGACGACCGATAAAAGCAGAGGGTAAAGAAGAGGCAGCAATAAAACAGGGAGTAAGGCGGAAGATCCTGTGGCCCGGGCCACGATGGCCGACAGAAGTGTCGTCGCGCCGGCCAGGCCTACCGACCCGAGAAAAAGAGTCGTGATGATCAGTCCTGCGTCAGTGATACGGGTGTTCAGGAGGAAAGTAAAAACAAGCAGGGCGACCAGATTCACGAAAAAGATCAACACCATGTTAAAGACCAGTTTTCCGGCGAATACCTGACCGCCCGGCACATTGAGTTGAAGAAGCAAGACCGTGCCGCGCTCCTCTTCGGCAATGAAAGACCGGCCGAGGCCCAAAGAGGCCGAAAACGTGATTACGATCCATAACAACGCTGCCTGCGTGCGGGTGGAAACCGGATCGGTACCGATTGCAAAAGTGACCACAAGCACCGAGGAAAGCACGAACATGAGGAGCACGTTAAGGGCGTAACGATTTCGTAATTCCAGGTGCAGATCTTTAAGAAAAATCGCCCATACGCCCCGAAACCACTGTCTTAAAGCATCAATTTCAAGTGAACCAGCCCTGACGGATCCAGATTCCGCAGACTCGTATTTTATCGCCTCGGGTTTTGCCGACTCAGCTCTGATCGCCTCGGGTTCTGCCGACTCAGCTTCCATTGATTTCGCGCTCATTCAAATTCTCCGACGAACGCGATCTCCGTCTCCAGCTTGTATCCCGTTTTGTTTCGGACCGTCTCTTTTACCCGTTCGATCATCAAACATACATCACGAGCCGTTCCTCCGCCCCGGTTGATCATGATGTTGGCGTGCCGGTGTGTAATTTCAATTCCGCCCATACGCGCCCCTTTCAGACCGCATTCGTCGATGAGTCGCCCTGCCCCAATGCCTTCAATTTTCTTGAAGATGGAGCCGGCACTTGGCTCCGTGCTGAGCGGCGGATGTCGCTCGGCGCGCCAGGCAAGATTGGCATCAATAATTTCTCGCATTTTGTCCGGGTCGCAATACTGGAGCTGAAACGTTGCTGACAGAGCGATGTCTCCGGAGCGGTGCAGAATGGACGTGTCATATCCAAATTCGAAATAGTCCCTGTCGACGGTTTTTCGCTCGTCAGAGGGCGTCAGGATCTCGGCGGAACGAAATATTTCACTCAGAAAAACGGTTCGATTTCTTTCGGGCGCAGGAGACAGAAAATGTAAATTCTGCCAGAGACCTCCTCCCAACGTAGAAGGAATTCCGGCAAAATGTTCCATACCTGATAAACCGGCGTCCACGAGATGGTTAATGAGATCCGGCCAGACGACGGCCCCTGTTTCGCAATGCAGCCTTTTTTTCTCATGATCGAGTTTCCAGTGGGTCGCTTTATTTTGAATGACAAGACCACGAATACCAAGATCTCCAATCAGTATATTAGCTCCCAGACCAAGCAGAAAAAAGGGAATACCGATCCGTCTTGCTGCGCGCACGCCTGCGGCGAGATCGTCTGCATTCCGGGCCTCAAAAAAGAGGTCGGCAGGCCCACCAATTTTAAATGTTGTAAGATCCGCGAGAGGAACGTTTTCGCGAATCCCACTCACGCCCGGTTCGTTTTCAAGTTGCTGTTTTTCAGCAGAAAGATCCGGCATATATGTTCACGTATCCACAGAATATCGGGCCGGGAGGCGGCCTCACGAGCGGTTTGACGGACTTATCGTTCAAACCGGGGAGTGTTTAGCGCAAGATAGACGTAAACTTTTAACTGAAACTATAAATCAAAATCGCAGGACTATGGCAGAGACTCAATTTCCAAATATAACCAAGGTCGCGATCCGGGCCACCACATTTGTCGTCATTGGCCTGGTTGTCGCGGGCATGGCAGGCGGATGCATGACAACGTCCATTCGCGCCGGCGAAGGGGCTGTGAAATTCAGCCAGCTTGGAGGTACCGACCTTGACGCCAAATATAGCGAAGGGTTAAAAATTCATTATCCGTGGGTGACGCTGAAAATATATAATCTCAGGATTCAGGAACAACTGGAAGTGGGGGAAGCGCTTTCCTCGAACGGTCTGACGATCGGCTTGGACGTTTCGATTCGTTATCAAGCGCTTTCGACGGAATTGCCTGAATTGCATACGACTTTTGGCGACAGATATTTCACGTCTCTGGTTCAGCCCGAACTCAGGAGCGCTATCCGGGAGGTTGTCGGGCAGTATACCCCTGAAGAATTGTATTCGACCCAGCGCACGCAAGTAGAGGTAGATATCTTCAATGAGGTCAGCGAGGGTGTCGAGGGGCGACACGTAATAATCGATGCCATTCTGATTCGAGACATTCGGCTCCCGGACCAGATTCGTATTGCCATCGAGACCAAGCTGCAGGAAGAACAGGAAGCGGAGCGGTACGAATTCACCATTGCGAAAGAGCGGCTCGAGGCGCAACGCAAGAAAATTGAAGCCGACGGCGAAGCAGCCTTCCAGCGCATTATCATACAAAGTCTGACTGATCAATTCCTGAGATTCAAAGGCATAGAGGCTACGCTGGCGCTCGCGCAATCTCCGAACGCAAAAACCGTGATTGTGGGGGGTGGCCGAGACGGCCTGCCTTTGATTCTGGGTGGCAATTGACGTCGTCTGCGGAGCCGGAAACGCCGGCCGAGCCCGAATCCGACTTCTACAGGCGGGTCTGGGGCATTGTGGCCGAAATCCCCTGTGGGTGCGTAACGACGTATGGTCATATTGCCGAATCACTGGGAGCGCGGCGCTCGGCCCGAATGGTGGGCTGGGCGCTGAACGCCTCTTCGGCCATGCCCATTCCCTGTCACCGGGTGGTGAATCGATTCGGAGGACTGAGTGGCAGCATTCATTTCGGCGGCCCGTACGTCATGCAAGACCTGCTTTGCAGCGAAGGAATTTCATTTGACGAGCACGGTTGTGTGCTGATGGCGGAGCACTTGTGGATTCCGCCCGGGGCGGAGGAGGAAAAAAGCAAGGAGGAAGTATCGATGTAAAGCGGAACTTCAAAAAAAGCAGAAGTCGACTGGAAGCAGGAGTCGACTGGAAGCAGAAGCCGCATGGAAGCAGATATCAACGGGAATCAGAAGTCGCATGGAAGCAGATGCCGACTTCAAGCTTATTCCCTTTCGAATCCTATCCCATATGCGACATTCCCCAGGGCCTGCCAGAATGAAGGAAAGGAGACAGATACGGCGTCCGCTTGAAGAATCGTTGTGTCCGCAGAACCCACGAGACCGGCAACACCCATGGCCATTGCGATTCGGTGATCTCCCATGCTGTCCACCGTTCCTCCGGAAAGCGGCCCGCCGGTAATTGCCATACCGTCTTCGAATTCCTCGACCTTTGCGCCCAGAGTCCTGAGCGCCGTGACGGTTGCGCGGATGCGATCCGTTTCTTTGTGCCGCAATTCTGCCGCATCCCGAATAACCGTTCGGCCGGTCGCGCACGCCGCGGCAACAGCCAAGACGGGTATCTCGTCGATTATGCCTGCGATCATCTGCCCGCCGATTTCGATTGCAGAGAGCTCAGACGAATACACAACAATGTCTGCGATGGCCTCGCTCCCGGTAACGCGCTCGTTTTCAAGTTCAATGCGAGCGCCCATGGCACGCAAAACGTCTATCAATCCACATCGAGAAGGATTGATGCCTACGCGCGGAAGACGAATCGCAGAATCCGGAAGGATCGACCCCGCCACAAGGAAACAGGCTGCACCAGAAAAATCTTTCGGAACGGGCCAGGTTCGTCCCCGAACAGTGGACCCGCCGCGCACGGTAATAATTTTTTGATCTCCGAACTCGACCGATCCCAGGCCCAGCATCCGTTCGGTGTGGTCGCGAGTCGGCGTATTCTCAATCACCGTTGTTTCTCCATCGGCGTAAAGACCCGCAAGAAGAATACAGGATTTTACCTGCGCCGATGCAACCGGAAGCGTATAGGTGATTCCTTTAAGGCCGGAAACGGGGGCGATACGGATCGGGGCATGACCATCGCTGAGACGAATGTTTGCGCCCATTTTTTTGAGCGGGTCCGCAATGCGCGTCATGTCGCGCCTCGATAACGACCGGTCACCCGAAAGACGGGATGGGAACGATTGTCCGACAAGAATTCCGGACAGAAGCCGCATGGTTGTGCCCGAATTCCGGCACGGCAACTCGCCGATGGATTCTGCAAGTCCATAAGGTCCTTTGCCTTCAATGACAAGGATCTCATCCTGCTCGTAAATCTCGACGCCCAGGGCTTTTAAACATTTGAGCGTCGAGAGCGGATCTTCTGAAAGAGGATAGTCCACGATCCGCGACGTGCCTTCGGCAATGGCGGCAAACAGCGCGCTTCGATGTGCAATCGATTTATCGGACGGGACGTCAATAACGCCGAGCGCAGATTTCGCCGGACGCACGGTGGCGCGGCGCGTTTTTGAATCGTACATATACAAAAAATTAACAGATCATTATGAGGCCTTCGAACTTTTGAAAACCGCGGTTGTCAATCCAATGCCTAACAGACCGGAGTCAAGTCAGAGCCGGGAAGCGGAAAATCAGCAATGGCCCGGCGAAGCAGAGATTGTTTGTCGCGGTATGGCTGAAATGCGAACCGAAAACCGTTCAGCGCAATTTCCCGCAATTGCTCTGCGGTAATTCCACAGCGTGTGTGCACCCGGAAAAGTTCTTCGGTAACATTTGTTCTGCTGAATAACATATTGTCTGTGTTCACCGTTACGGCGACCCCGGCGTCCACCAGACTTTTTATGGGGTGCGTTTCGAAACTTTCGACGACGTGCGTCTGCACATTGCTGGTCGGGCATATTTCCAGAGGAATCTGTCGATCCACGACGTATCGTAATAATTCCGGATCCTGACCGAGCGTAATTCCGTGTCCGATCCGCTGTGCGCCTAAATAAAACAGAGCCTGGTGGATAGAATCCGGTCCCCACGACTCGCCGGCATGTACGGTCAGATTCAGCAGATGATTACGTGCGTGATAAAAAGCACTTTTGTGTTCTTTGGGTGGATTTCCAGCCTCGGCACCGGCCAGATCGAAGCCGACCACACCCTGATGCTGAAAATCTACAGCCAGTTCTGCTTGCCGGAGCGATGCGCTGACATATCGGTCCCGCAACCCGCAGACAATCAAGGCGGTGCGTATACCGGTTTCACTTTCCGCTCTGGCAAGACCGTCCAGCACCGCATTGTTCACGGCAGGGAGCGATAATCCTTCTTCGGTGTGTAACACAGGACCATAACGAACTTCAAGGTAGCGAACGTTGTCAGCTGCGTAATCAATCGCCATCTCATACGCCACTCGTTCGAGAGCCTCGGTAGACTGCATGAGTGGAATCGTGTATCGAAACCAGGCCAGAAATTCAGCCAGATCTTTGGCATCGTCGATTTTTTTCAGTTCGATGCCGAGATCCGGAACATTGTCGGCCGGCAACAGGTCCATTTTCCCCTGCTTTCTGGCCAGATCAATCATGGTTCCCAGTCGGAGAGCACCGTCCAGATGCGAATGAAGTTCCGCTTTGGGCCATGCCGCGATGTCCTCGTGACTTAACCGGACGTTTTGATTCTGATCGACGTCAGTTTTCTTTTTCTGATTCTGTTCGATTTTATTCTGTTTTATTTTATTTCCGTCGATCGGTGAATTTGTGGTTATTCCACGTCTCGGAACGCATTTCTGTCTGTTACGTATCGATCGGACCAAATATCCACCCGTTTTGTACCACGAGGATATAATAACAATGTCATCAGTTGATTTTCAGTCGCATTTTCAACGAATGTAATTTAATTTACTGTGGCACGATAGAGCACTAACCAAGAGCATAATGAAATGGGTACCCTGGGACCTTTAGAACTCATCCTGATTTTTCTGGCCGTTCTTCTTCTGTTCGGCGCAAAACGAATTCCAGAGATCGCACGCGGGCTCGGGAAAGGGATTCGTGAATTCAAAACGGCGACAAAGGAAATTACCGATGAGTTCAAGATCGATGATTCCAAGAATCGAATCCATTCGCCTTCTCAGCCGATTCAGGGAACTACTACTCCCAGAGAAACAGAAACCGTTCAGTCTGCCACGGCTCCCGAGAAAGATTCCGGAGCCGCTTCGGCTCAACCTCCTGTCCAGAATACGTGATTTCGCGGACACGATAACGATCTGCAGACGATTCGTTATTTCGGCTCGGAGTATGGATATGACGTCCGAACGCCCGGCGCGGGAGGTGGGCCCGGGGGAGGTCGGCCTGGGGAGGCCGGGCTTGTGGTAGGCCGGCGCGGGGACGCAGGCGCGGGAGGGTCGGCTTGGGAGGTGGGTCCGGGGAGGCTGGGCTCATAATTCAAACCGAGTTGACAATTCGAGGATTGCGCAAGAGCTCGCCGACTCTTAGACTTGCGACCCTACTGAATCATTTCTTCCATAAACAGAAATACTCGTACCGATGAGCATTCTGGTAAACAGAAATACCCGCCTGATCGTCCAAGGATTTACTGGAAAAGAGGGAACTTACCATTCCGAACAGATGATCGAGTATGGCACTCCTCTCGTGGGCGGCGTAACGCCCGGAAAGGGTGGCCAGTCTCATCTTGGTCGACCGGTTTTTAATACAGTTGCGGACGCCGTTAGAGAAGAAGGTGCAAATACGACAGTAATTTTTGTACCCCCTCCCTTTGCCGCCGACGCGATTCTCGAAGCCACCACGGCGGGTATTGAAACTATTGTGTGTATCACGGAAGGCATTCCGGCCCGGGATATGATTTCTGTTTACCACTATGTACATAAGAAAGGCGCGACGCTGATCGGACCCAATTGTCCGGGAGTCGTAACTCCGGGTCAGGCGAAAGTCGGGATCATGCCCGCGATGATTTTCAAAGAGGGATCGGTCGGAGTGGTTTCCCGTTCCGGAACCCTTACGTATGAGGCTGTGGATCAGCTTTCCAGGCAGGGCCTCGGACAGAGTACAGCGGTCGGAATCGGCGGAGATCCGGTGATCGGCTCCAGATTTGTTGATATTCTTCGCCTGTTCGAAGCAGATCCGGAAACAAGTGCTGTCGTAATGATCGGGGAAATCGGGGGAAACGCAGAAGAAGAGGCGGCGACGTATATCAAGGACCACATGAGCAAACCCGTTTTTGCATTTATTGCTGGAAGCACAGCGCCTCCGGGACGCCGGATGGGACATGCCGGGGCCATTATTTCCGGCGGGAAGGGAACGGCGGAAGATAAATTCGCTGCGCTCGAAGAGGCCGGGGCACGGATTGTAATGAATCCGGCTGCAATCGGCGAGATGGTAGCGAACTCGGTATCCACATGACGGGCGGTAGAGTATCGTCGCACGCTCCGATGCAGATTCAGAGCGCTGAATTTCAGCTTGGGGCTGTCTCAACGGCCACATTACCGGTCGATGGTCGACCGGAGATCGCATTTGTCGGTCGGTCCAACGTCGGGAAGAGTTCGCTGATCAACCGGCTCCTCCGCCGCAAAAACATCGCCCGAACCAGTTCTACACCGGGCAAGACACAGGAGATCAATTATTATCTGATCAACGACAACCTGTTTTTTGTGGATCTTCCTGGCTTCGGATACGCCCGCGTGTCAAAAAAACAACGGGCAAAATCGAAAAAACTGATCGGGAACTACGTGTTGCACAGAGAAGAGCTGCGCATTGTATTTCACCTGGTAGACAGTCGTCATCCGCCTGGAGAGATTGATCGGGATATTCTGCATCTGTTGAAGCAGAGTGAGGCCGTTCCGATCGTTCTTCTGACGAAAACAGATAAACTTTCAGGAAACCATCGACACCGGGCTGTGCAGGCCGTCGAGTCTGTTCTTCAAGAAATCAATCTGGAAGTACCCATCATACTGACGTCGGCAAAAGACGGGCGCGGTCGAAGCGAAGTGCTCGACTGGATAACCAGCCTGGTGGCATAGACTGACCGGCTTCGGATTCTCTGCCGCCGAAATCAGATTTACATATATATAATGTCATTTCGCGTTCTGATCACCGATTCCATGCACCCCGTCTGTGAGGAGGTTCTGCACGGACACGACATGGAGACCGTGGTGGCAATTAATTCTGCGCCCGATGAACTGGCTGCGATCAGTGCAAATGTCGACGCCTGGATTATTCGGAGCGGTACCACGATTTCGGAGGAAATGATCGAAACCGCCGCAAAACTTAAAGTGATTGGCCGGGCTGGCGTGGGAGTGGACAATGTGGACCTGGGGGCCGCCACGAAAAGAGGTGTGCTTGTACTCAATGCGCCAGAGGGCAATACGATATCTACGGCTGAACACACGATGGCGCTCCTGCTGTCTTTATCCCGGAAAATTTCTGCTGCCAGCGCATCGCTTCGATCTGGAGAATGGAACAGGAAGGCATTTACGGGAACCGAGCTTTTTGAGAAAACACTCGGTATTGCCGGGGCCGGGAAGATAGGAAAGGCGGTTGCGCAGCGGGCACGTGCTTTCGGTATGCGCATTCTGGCCTTTGACCCGGTACTTGCTTCGGACGTGGCCGACGGGCTCGGCATTTCACTGGTTTCGATGGATACGCTGCTCGCCGAATCAGACTTTATTACGGTTCACACGCCACTGAACGCATCCACGAGAGGCCTGATCGATTCAGAGGCGTTGGCAAAATGTAAGGACGGTGTGGGCATCATCAATTGCGCAAGAGGTGGGATTGTGGATGAGACTGCGCTCCTCGAGGCATTGAACTCAGGTAAAGTAGGAGGAGCGGCCCTCGATGTGTATTCGATCGAACCACCCTCGGCGGAGCTGAGCGGGCTGCTGGTACACGAAAATGTGGTTGCGACCCCTCATATTGCAGCATCAACAGACGAAGCTCAGGAAAAAGTAGCCAGACAGGTCGCCGAACAGGTTGTTCACGCCCTGAGGGATGAACCTGTTTCGACGGCGGTCAATCTTACAGTCGCACTTGCAGACGTACAGCCGGAAGTGAAGTCGTATCTGGCACTGGCGGCCAGGTTGGGTACTTTTGTATCCAGTCTTATGAACGGGCACGCGGAGCGTCTGATCACAGGGTGCAGAGGGCAATTGTTACAGCCCCACGGGGCCCTTTTGGAAGTGGCTGTGCTGAAAGGATTTTTTACAAACCTCAACACATCGCCTGTCAATTATGTCAATGCGCCTCTACTGGCAAAAGAAGCAGGCCTTCATTCAGGATATGAGACCCATGATGTTGAAACCGGCTTTTCCAGCCGGCTTGACGTCGAATTGTTGACCGATGGAAAACGAATTCAGGTCTCAGGGACAGTTTTTGGAGACGACGAGCCGCTCCTTGTTCGAATCAATGATTACCGACTCGAAGTCCGCCCGGAGGGTGTGATATTATTGTATCAGAATAATGACCGTCCGGGAATGCTTGCCGGCGTGGGGGCCGTTCTTGCACGAAATGGAATAAATATCGCCTCGCTCGCCTTGGGCCGGCGTTCGAAAGGCGAAGATGCACTCACAGCGATCAACGTAGACGAAAATATCCCCGACGTGGTGCTCAGCGAAATTGGTGCACTGGAAGGAGTTTATGGTGTTCATACCATAGAACTCCCGACTTAGCAGGATGAATTAACAATAAGGGCTCTGATTTATACCGGCAAAACGGCGTACCCTGTGCATTTTGGACCACAATTTGTCTTGACAACCGGAAAAAGTGCCTCTATATTTGCAGAAGTTCTTGGATGCAACAGTAATATCAATCAACTGCCGAACGCTTTTGACAGTAGGCTACTGCTTTTCTGACCCCACCTTTCAAGTCGAACCTGAGATCTCTCGCAAGCGGTACAACCGTTTGCGTGTGTAGGTGTTGGCTGTCAAATTAAGAGACTATGAAAGGTATTTCACTTTCGCCATTGCGCAGGAGGATGGTTTTACTTTTACCCGCATCTTTTGCTTTAGAGGCGTCAAGTGTTTTACGGACGCCACACGAATTCGTGTTTAACACGACAGTAATTGTTTCTCTACGTTAGAGTTACATGATTATTTGCCACACATCATTTCACAATAGGAGGTAGCTTATGTTACGCAAATGGGGCATGATGGTACTCATGCTGCTGGCTGCGCCGGCACTCGTTTTTGCTCAGAACACGGGTAAAATTGCGGGTGTTATTACGGATGCGGACACTGGAGACCCGTTGCCGGGAGCCAGTGTTATACTCGTTGGCACCAGTCTGGGTACGATCACCGACGTCGATGGTAATTACTTTATCCTCGGTGTTCCCGTTGCCGAATACGAAGTTCGCGCTTCATTTGTCGGCTATCAAACGCTTATTCAGATAGAGGTTGACGTCAGTTCGGGGTACACGCAGGAAATAAATTTTGCGCTCGTACCCGGAGTGGAACTGGACGAAATCGTTATTGAGTACGAACGCCCGCTGATCCAGAAGGACGCCATTGGTGTCCCTAAAATTGTCTCGTCAGAGCAAATCGTGACTCTGCCGGTTCGTGGTTCAGCGGCCATCGCCAAGACCGTGGCAGGTGTTGTGGCCAAAGAAGGCTCGAGCACACTGAATATTCGCGGTTCGCGCGGCAGCGAGGTCCAGTATTTCATCGACGGTGTCAAGGTCTTTGGATCTAACTTGATCCCACAGGCGGCAGTGCAGGAACAGGAAATGTTGATCGGCTCGATTTCAGCTCGTTATGGAGATGCGATGTCGGGTATCATTAACATTACCACAAAGTCGGGCTCTTCGAAGTTTTTCGGATCTTTTGAGGGAATAACCTCCTCTGGTCTGGATGACTTCGATTACAATCTGGCTTCTTTCGCGCTCGGTGGACCGATTACAGGTTCTCTCGGGTTTTTCCTGTCGGCGGAATTCATTGATCGCGGTGATCGCAGTCCGAGTGCTTTCGGACAGATTTTCCTTCCAGACGAGGTGTTAAGTGATCTGGATGCCTTCCCGATTGCCTTCGAGATGATCAATCCTGAAACCGGCGAGATCCAATTCGCTCCGGTTCCGAACTCGCTCGGAAACGGTGCGGCCATGCTGGTCGACGACGACGGCCTCCCGGTGATCGGTGAAAACGGCGCTGGAGAGTCCATCCTTTCGTTTGATGACGGTACTCAGGTCGTGGTTCCCACAGGATTCGAAGTAAACAACCTGCGCACCATAACCCGTGCTGACGAGATTCCCAGTGAGGATTTTCAGATTCGAGACGATAAACGTCATTATGGCTCTGAAACCATATCCGTCGCGGGTAACCTAACCATGAATGTCCTCGAAAACGGGCGTTTACGTCTTGGTGGCCGGTATGTTGATGGCGAGTTTGAAAATACGCCCAGCTTGAGACTTGTGCCTTTCGCAACCGATTACCTGGGGCAAAGCGATACGGAGGATTATCAGATCTATGGTACATGGACGCATTATCTGTCCAATTCTTCCTTCTATCAGCTTCAGGTTGATTTTTCCAGCCGCGAAACGCAAAATTTTGATCCTCGATTCGGAACAGATTTCGACGACTTCCTGAATTACTCCGATCTTGATGGTTCTTCCTTCTCGGATGCCGCGTCAGTGGCGGGTACGGAAGCCTTCGCGACGCTGCGTGGATATAAAAACCTGCGCATGGTCACAGAAGAGAGGGACGATGGTGATGGTGGTACCATTACTGTTTCGGTTCCCACGTACGTAAATACGTACCAGGACGGACAGGGCCCCGGTACGGAGGTGGTTTCGACACTTGTTGCCGTGCCTGGCGGACGATTCAACGGTTTCAGCCGCAGCGATAACACGCAGTTCAGGTTTACAGCATCGGCGACGACCCAGATTGGAATTCACCAGCTTGAATTCGGTGGGGAATATGAGACTCGCACGTTCCGGAGCTGGAGCATCGGATCGGGGCTTTCGCGTTATGTCAACGACGCGAGTGGTCCTGAGGCCATCGAAGCGGGTTCTCAGGATCTGAACCCCGAGGGGTACACTTCCTACAGCGAGATCCCGATCTGGCTCCTCGAAGGATTCACCAGCAACGTGGGTGTCAATGCTTCAGGAACTTCAGACGTAGACAGTGAAAACCTTGACCTCTTTGTGAGCAAGGAAGATGAAAAAAATGCTCCGGAGAGTAAGTGGGATATCGCTCCTTACGAGCCGATTTATTACGGCGCGTACGTACAGGACAAGATCGAGTTTAGAGACATTGTCTTGAATCTTGGTCTTCGTTTCGACGTGTTTGACAACAATATTCGTGTCCTCAAGGATCAGTTCGCCCGTCGCCCGATTGAGCGTGCGAATCTGATCTCGGATCGGCCCGCAAATATTGAAGGAGACTTTGCCGTGTATTACAGTGGCGACACGGTGATCGGTTACCGCGACCTCGTCGGAACGTTTTTTGATGCGTCCGGCGGTGTTATTCAGCAGGCAGAGATCCTCCTGAACGGAAAGGTGCGTCAAACGAATCCGATCATCACACAGGAAATGTTCGAAGATTATGACCCTGAATTGACGGTGATGCCTCGCATTGGTGTGAGTTTCCCGATCACGGACCAGGCTCTCTTCTTTGCATCGTATGGCGTCGTATCCCAGCGTCCTTCGACCCGTAACTTCACGACGCTCGCCAGCTTCCAGAACACCGGTGGTATCAACAATACGGGTCTTGTGCCGGAAAAGACGACTAAATACGAAGTTGGATTCCGTCAGCGTGTCGGTGCTCGCGCCGCGCTTTCGGTTTCCGGTTTCTTCCGTCAGATCGAAAACCTGATCCAGATTCGCGAAATCGGTGGTGCATCACCAAGTGTCTACAGGAGTTCTCAGAACGTGGACTTTGGTACGGTCAAGGGTATGGAGTTTGATCTTGATCTGCGACGTACAAACAATATCGCCGTCAACCTGAACTACACGTTATCGTTTGCCGATGGTACGGGTTCATCGGCTACGACGACGGGTACTATTGTCTGGATTGACGAGACACCTCCGAACTTCATCAGCCCTCTGAGTTTTGATCAGCGTCACAAGATCAATCTTTCCCTCGACCTGAGATACGGTCAGGGGGAAGGTCCGAAACTCGGAGATACGGCGTTCTTGCAGCATTTCGGATTCAACGTGTTTTTCACAGCGGGAAGTGCTTTTCCGTTCACCGGTGTAACTGAACCGTTCAACCTTGCGGGTGCTGCTCGTGCAGCCAATCCGCGCGGAGCGATCAACGGTGACCGCATGACGGGTCAGAGCCGCGTAGATATTCGTTTTGACCGCGCATTCCGCGTTGGTAATTCGTCCAGGATTTCTGTATTCCTTTGGGTACAGAATCTGTTCGATCAAGAGAATGTCAACGATGTCTGGAGATTCTCGGGTCTGCCGGATGATGATGGTTTCCTTTCTACATCAGGAGGAGCTCAATTCATCTCGTCCAGTCCCGTTTCGGCGGAAGCATTGTATCGAAACCGAAACCGGGTTCTCTCAAACGTGGGTATTCCGCGTCTGACGAGATTGGGTCTTCGTTTTGACTTTTAAAAAGCAACTACAGGATCGCGTGCGGCCGGGATTTCCGGCCGCACCGGACCTGTCAAACAAATCGTATAAATACTGAGAACGTAGTTAAAAGACCATGCGATATCTATCAAAACTAAGTTTGCTTGCAGCTCTGGGTGCATTTCTGTTGGGAGTGCCATCTTCCGTGACTGCGCAAAAGATAAGTACGTGCGACCGGGCATTGGGAGAGGCGTTTCTTGACGTCAACAATGTCCGTGCGCGAATTCTCAACACGGGAGGACTCTTCTGGCGAGGCGAGCCTCACGTTTATGAAGTACCAAAAGGATCAGGTTCCAACGCAATTTTTACTTCTGGAATCTGGATTGCAGGAAAGGTAGGAGGCCAGTTGCGCGCTTCTGCCACTCGGTACGGCGAATGGGAAATGTGGGCAGGCCCTCTGGATGATTCTGGTAATCCTCCGGATGACTGTTCCATTTTTGACCGTGTATATAAGGTCTCCCGAACAGACATCGATGCGTTCGATCTGAACGGGTCCACTATTCCGGACCTCGTCGACTGGCCAACCGGACTCGGCGCTCCAACGCTGGACGCCAACGGTGATGCCATCGACATCCTGGACCAGCCGCTCTCGAGCAGAATCGATCGCAAGATCAACTTGGGTGCGGGCGAACGTCCGGGTCTGCTGGGCGATCAGATCATCTGGTGGGTCATGAATGATCGAGGGAATCAGCATACGTCAACGGACGCACCTCCCATCGGGCTCGAAGTCCATGGAACTGCGTTTGCTTTTGACGTAGCGGGTGACATCGGCAATGCCACGTTCTACAAATTCAAGCTGTTCTATAAAGGAACGGTGCCGCTGGAAGAGAGCTATCTGACGATCTGGTCGGATCCTGACCTCGGTAATTTTGATGATGACTGGGTTGGATCGGACGTAGAGCTCGGTCTGGGTTATGTATACAACAGCGACAATGTGGACGAAGGAGCTGAAGGATATGGTACCCCCGTACCGGCAGCAGGGTATGATTTCTTCCAGGGACCCATCGTGCCTTCCGTGGGCGATACGGCCCATGTGAGCGGCGTTGCCGTACCCGGCTTTAAAAACCTGGAGATGAGCACGTTTGCATTCTGGAACAACGGTGGTGGTGTTCAGGGTGGCCCACGTAACGCAGAGGGATACTACAATTACATGCGTGGTTTCTGGATTGATGGGCTACAGTTTACCGAAGGCGGTAGCGGGCGCGGCTTCTCAGAAATACCAACGAACTTCATGTTCAATGGCGATCCTGCTGTAAACGGATTCTGGACAGAGAGAAACTCGGATGGATTGGGTACTTCGATTTCTCCGGGTGACCGTCGGTTTGCGATGTCCACCGGACCATTTACGATCAACCCCGGCGACGTGCAGGAAATCGTATTCGGTCTGATCTGGGCACTTGGAGCGGACAACTTTGATTCTGTCAACGCACTACGCAGAGCCGATGCTCTTGCGCAGGCCGCGTTTGACGTCAACTTTATATTGCCGACTGCGCCTGCACGACCGATTGTCAAGGCTATTCCGGGCGACGGTAGTGTCACGATTGAGTGGACAAACTCGGTAAATTCGAATAATTATCTCGAATCATACACCGAGATCGATCCTTTCGCTCCTCTTGACGATGCGGATTACTTTTTCGAAGGGTACAAGGTAATCCAGTACAAGGAAGCTACTGACCAGGTTGGAACCGATATTGCGACATACGACGTCGTAAATGGCATTACGCAGGTCATCGACGGTTTAGCGGGCCAGACTTCCAAAGTTACCGCGCGTGGAACCGATGCAGGGGTATCGCACACGCACGTGGTCGGTGCTCTTACGAACAGCAAGACCTATTACTTCGGAATCCAGGCATATGCCTACAATGAGGGTTCATCTCCGAAGGTCTTTGACGGACCTGTAGCGAGATTCGAAGTGATTCCTCGCCGAACGGAGGATATTATTTCCGAGCAGGCTATTGAAGCTCTTTTAGACAAAACAGCGCCGACGTTCATCGCCGAAGCCAACGCAGTCGGACAGGGCGTCGTAACAGCCAATGTGGTCAGTCCCGGCTCGATTCTCGAAAACGCCACGTACGTGACCACTATGTATGAAATGGAGGTTACTGGTAAACGCTCGTCGTTGGCCGTGAACCCGGATGGCCCTGATATGGACGAAACTCCGATGGGCCCTAACGGTCGCACGTTCGACTTCAGCGCGGCCAAAGGCGCAGCAGTGACGGCAGTTACCTACGACATTGATCGTACGCACCTGCAACAGACAGTAAAAGTCTTCGATGGCAACATTGGCGGGCAACCGGCTCCGCTTCGTGAAAATGTAATTCTGATTGACGGATTGCAGTTCAGCGTAACGGGTCCTGCTCCGGGTATGCTCGGGTTCAAGATGATCGCCAATGCGGCGGGCACTCTTGATCCGCCGGATATGGCCGCTTTCGCTTTCAACAGTTCGGGTTTCCCGAGGGTTGAAGGGCGAGATCGACCGGAAGGTGGTCGCAATCAGTCCACCAACGGTTCTACGTGGGGAATCCATGTAGGCGGTGGTAGCGGCGCATATGGAAATGAAGCTGGACCGTTCAATTCGGGATCGACTTGGGTCGGCCGCTCCATTCGTGAAGGAAGCGAGCTGAATCCATGGCCGAACGTCGGCTCTGACGATTACGAGTGGCGTTTCACCGCTGACTGTTTTGCAGGAATCGACGGCAGCATCACAGAAGGCGAATGTGTCGGATGGAGAGGTTTCGGAGACGGTGCGATTGTTGAAGTACCGTTCGAGCTCTGGGACACTGGTACCACCAGTGACCCGGCAGATGACTTCCGCATGCTCCCATTGATCTGTGAGATTGTTTGCACAGGTGATGACGGGCACGTTGACGGCGTATTTGACATCGCTGGAGACCATCCGATATCAGGCGGCGACAACGATCCGTTTTCAGACTGGATGTACTGGTACAA
>JACZYD010000067.1 GCA_022571255.1 Bacteroidota bacterium | reverse complement strand
ATCATCACCGGGTATGGGATTACAACATGGCGCGTAATGAGTCAGAATATGGGCCTGAAATTCTCCGTCAATCAGAAGCGCAGAACCACCCGCCGACTGCGCAGAATCGAGAAATTTGTCGAAAGTGAGGCGGCTTGCCCCCTCTTTTTCCGTCTGCTCGTCAGAAGTAGTATAATCCGTTGTGACGGCTTTGATTAACTCTGATACTTCGAAATAACCCGAACCAATATCAATAAACATCTGTTCGCTGTTCTGAAATTTCAAACGCATCGCCGTTCGATTCAAGTCATGATCAGTCAGATTGAGCTTGAGTTTTTTTGCTTTTTTCTCCCACGCCAGTCGACCCAGGTTTGCAGCCTTTCTGCGCTTTTCCTTGATCGTGTGCCTTATCCGACTCCGAGCCTTCTGCGTGACTACAAATTTTACCCAATCCGGATTTGGCGATTGCTTCTTTGAAGTAATGATCTCAATCTGGTCACCGCTCTTGAGCTTATAAGAAAGAGGGACCATTCTTGTGTTGACCTTGGCGCCGATGCAATGATATCCAACTTCCGTGTGAATCAAGAAGGCAAAATCAACCGGTGTGGCATCTTTCGGCAGTGTGAAAAGGTCCCCTTTCGGCGTGAATACGTAGATTTCTTCGTCATACAAATTCAGTCTGAAATCCTGTACAAATTCGGACGCATGCTCAGGGTCCGGATTGTCAAGAAGCTCGCGCACCCATTCAAGGAATCGATCCATTTCGACATCAGAAACACTCACATTTTCTTTGTATTTCCAGTGCGCCGCTACACCCTGCTCGGCAATGGTGTGCATTTCCTCCGTCCGAATCTGAACTTCGACCCTTCTTCCTTCCGGCCCCAGAACCGTCGTGTGGAGACTTTGATATCCGTTGGATTTTGGAACAGACAAGAAATCCCTGAATCGTTCTGGCAGAGGCGTAAACAGGTCCGTCATAATCGAGTAGACACGCCAACAATCTTCCTTCCCTTTCTTCCCGTCACGCTTCAGAACTATTCGAATCGCAAAAATATCATAGATTTCTTCCAGAGGTTTGTTTTGGCGCTGCATTTTGCGATAAATGGAATAGATATTCTTTGTGCGCCCATAAATCTCGAACTCGAAACCATCTTCCCGTAATCGATCGCGAATCGGATCGACGATCTTTCGCTCCAGATCGTCCCTTTCTCTCTTGGATTCGTACAAACTGCGGGTTATCGCCTCGTAGTCCGCGGGATTCAATACCTTAAGTGAAAGGTCCTCAAACTCACTTTTCAGCGCAAAAAACCCGAACCGATGAGCCAGGGGCGCGAATAGTTCGAGCGTTTCAGCAGCAATCTTCAATTGCTTTTTCTTTGGAAGCGATCCGATTGTCCTCAGGTTATGCAATCGGTCAGCAAACTTTACAAATATCACGCGGATGTCCGTTGCCATAGACAACATCAGCTTACGAACGTTTTCTGCCTGCCCTGCATCACGAGACTGAAATGCCCCGCTGATTTTGGTTAATCCGTCTATGATATTCGCAAGAACAGGACCAAAAGAATTTTCCAGAAACTCCAGAGAAATGTCGGTATCCTCAACCACATCGTGAAGCAATGCCGCTGCGACGCCAATATCGTCCAGACCGATCTGCTCGACAAATATTTGAGCCACCGCGAGAGGATGCATGATATATGGCTCACCTGATGCCCGGCTATCATTGCGATGCGCCCAGTGACTGAGCCGGAATGCGCGTTTGATCAGGTCCTCGTCTACTGTGCCCAAGCTGGATCTGGACAAGGCGAGCAAACTGTCCAACTGAGCCTGAATCTCAGGTTCAATTTCCGGACCGCTTCCTTTTAAAATGGCCGATGCCTCTATCATAACTTTACGCAATCGAAGATCAAATACAATTAAACCCGAATCGATACTCCTGTTCCATCATTCCAGCCGACGCCTGCACTTGCCCGCATCTACACAAAAAAAGGGTACCATCCTGCAGTGGATGGTACCCGATAAAAATTGAACCGTTGAAACGGTAAGATTATTTCTTTTCCTGTTCGGAATCGTCCGATTCGGTATCGTTTTTTGAAGATTCCTTATCCTTTTCAATCTCTGACTCGGAAAACGATTCTGTTTCACGTGTGGCTTCCTGTTTGACCTCAGGTTCAGTCTCCGGTTCGGTTTCCAATTCAGCCGCGGCCTTTTCGTGTTCAACGGCAGCTTCAGGCTCAGCTTCGGGTTCTGCGGCAACCTCTTCGGCGGCCTTTTCGGGATCAGCGGCAGCCTCGGGCTCAGCTTCAGGCTCGATCTCAGTCTCCGTTTCCGATTGCACGGCGACTTTTTCATCAGCTTCGACTGCTACCGATTCCGTAACCTCAACACCCACATCCTCCATGGTACGAGAACGTCTGCGACCCGCCCGTCTCGTCTTGCGCTTTGTCGATCCTCCCGTACCATCCGGCCTGACGTCGTTGTAATCAACGAGTTCTATCATTGCCATTTCAGCTGAATCACCAGCTCGCTGTCCCAGTTTGACGATTCGCGTGTAACCACCCGGGCGTTCGCCAATGTGCGTAGCAACATCTCCGAACAGCTCTGTTACAGTATGCTTATCCTGGAGGTACCGAAAAACCTGCCGTCGATTGTGGGTCGTATCGACTTTCGACCGATTGATAATCGGTTCGATATATGTTCTCAGTGCTCTCGCTTTGGTCCATGTCGTCGTGATTCTCTTGTGGCGAATCAGCGAGTTGGAGAGTGCAGCCATCGTCGCTTTGCGATGCGAGGCAGTCCGGTTGAGTTTGAATCCTTTTTTCTGGTGTCTCATTGTAAATCAATTCTGTCATTACCACTATTCTGTGGTGAAACCGGTCAATGTCAGTCTTCTTCCAGGTACAACCCGACTTCCATGCCAAAACCGAGATTTCTTTCTTCAAGGACTTGTAATAATTCTTGCAACGACTTGCGTCCAAAATTTCGGAATTTCAACATTTCCGTCTCCTCACGACGAACAAGATCCCCGATCGTTTTAATATTGGCCGCTTTCAGACAGTTGTGGGCACGCACTGACAGATCCAGTTCGTCTACAGACTGAGCAAGCAGTTCACGGACTCGCTGTACTTCAGCATCAACTTCTTTCTCTTCTTCCGTTGGTTGCGGTTCAGCATCCATCTTTATAAAAAAACTAACGTGGTCACGCAACAGAGAAGCAGCCTGTGCGAGCGCATCTTCAGGTAATATTGAACCATCTGTAGTGACTTCCATGGTCAGCTTTTCGAAGTCGATCTTTTCCCCGACACGAGTTTGCTCGATCGTGTAGCGCACGTTCTGAATCGGTGTGAATATCGAATCCATGGCGACGACCCCAATTGGATCGTCAGCACGTTTGTTTTCGTCGGCAGGAACGTAACCACGTCCTCTTTCCATCCTTAATTCGACGGCGAAATTCGCATCGTCGGAAAGCGTACCGATGTGATGCGAGGGATTGAGGATTTCAAAATCGCTGGTTGCTGCAGCGATATCAGCTGCCGTCCATGTGCCCGGTCCCTTCACTACGAAATGAATAACGCCATCGGCCCCTTCATTAGCGCGAAAACGGACGCCTTTTAAATTTAAAATGATGTCCGCGACATCTTCCACAACACCATCGATTGTAGAAAATTCGTGTTGAACACCGTCTACCTTGATTGCGGTTATTGCTACGCCTTGCAGGGACGAAAGCATCATCCGTCGCAACGCGTTTCCAATCGTCACTCCGTAACCCCTCTCGAGGGGCTGGATTATGAATCGGCCGTAAGTATCCGTAGTGTCGTCAACCTGAACGCCATCCGGCATCTGAATCGAGGATATGCTCATATCAGCTTGGTCTTTGAAATTTTATTGGGTGGAACCGATCAAACATTGCTGCTGGAATCGGCGACGTGAACCGTGGGATTATTTCGAGTACAACTCAACGATGAGTTGTTCACGGATATTCTCAGGGATGTCTTCGCGATTCGGTAAATCCAGAAATTTTCCCTGCAGACTGTGTCTGTCGACTTCAAGCCACGGATACGATTTCCTGCTGCGGCCGACTGACTCCTGAATGGGTGCCATATTCCTGCTTTTTGGACGAATCGCGATGATGTCTCCTGATCGTAACTGGACAGACGGGATATCAACAATCCGCGAGTTTACCATTACATGACCATGATTCACCAGCTGCCGCGCCTGTCTGCGCGTCAGCGCAAATCCCAGGCGAAACACCGTGTTATCGAGTCTCGCCTCCAGGTATTTCAGCAAATTCTCGCCAGTTACACCTTTTTTGCGAGCAGCTTTCTGGAACAACTTGCGAAATTGGCGCTCGAGCAGGCCGTATGTGTACTTCGCTTTCTGTTTTTCTTTCAACTGAACCGCATACTCACTCTCTTTAGACCGACGGCCACGACCGTGCTGTCCCGGTGGGTTAGGTTTTCGCTCCAGCGCTTTGCTTGGTCCAAAGATTGGCTCCTTGAATCGGCGCGCAACCTTTTGCTTCGGGCCTCTATATCGGGCCATATTTCTCCTCTTCTCGTTTGGAGGTTAAACAAACGTATGCACGATCATTTACCGTACATAGCCGGGCTTCTTCCGTTTCAATGTATACAACACCGAACGCGCCATCATACGCGACGTCGCTTTGGAGGCCGGCAGCCGTTGTGTGGAACAGGCGTAACATCGCGAATTGTTGCGATCTCAAGCCCTACCGTCGAAAGAGCGCGAATGGCCGACTCGCGACCTCCGCCAGGTCCTTTAACAAATACTTCTACACGACGTAATCCGAGATCATACGCTTCTTTAGCGGCCGCAGTCGACGCAATCTGTGCTGCGTAGGGTGTGTTTTTTCGACTTCCTTTAAAGCCCATTTTTCCCGAACTGGCCCATGAAATTGTATTCCCGTACTGATCGGTTAACGTGATCAACACATTGTTGAACGTTGCCTTGATATGAGCCTGTCCATTCGACTCAATAACAACGTTTTTCTTGCGAGATCGTCCGCCCTGTCTTTTTGCCATTGCTTTTTCAGTTACTTCCCGATTGATCCAAACATCAAGCAGGATCTCTCTATTATTTACGTGGTGCTACTTTTTTTCCGGCGACTGTTTTCTTTCGTCCCTTTCTCGTACGAGCATTTGTCTGTGTACGTTGACCTCGAACGGGCAGACCACGACGGTGCCGAAGTCCACGGTAACAACCGATGTCCATCAATCGCTTGATATTAAGCTGAACCTCGGTTCGCAATTGTCCTTCAACCTGATAGTCATCCTCAATCAGACGACGAACAGAACGAGTCTGCTCGTCCGTCCACGTTTCAGGTTTATCGTTCGGATCAAGTCCTATTTTTTCGAGAATCTCAACAGCCCGGGATCGTCCGACTCCATAAATGGCAGTCAGTGCGATTTCTCCTCTCTTGTGACTCGGGACTTCTATTCCGGCTATTCGTGGCATTCTTTATACTTGAACCAGGTTTTGTTACGAAAAATGAGCTCGTTGTTAAGAGCATCGATTGTGCAACGTTTAACCCTGGCGCTGCTTGTTTCTGGGATTCTTTTTGTTAATCACGTAAACGCGACCTTTCCGTCGCACGATCTTGTCGTCGGAACTTCGCTTTTTAACACTTGCGCGGACTTTCATGATAATCTCTGAATTATGGTTCAGCCTGTTAGTAACGACAATATGCTTGCCAGGTTCGGTGTCTTTTGTGAAGCTTATTTGTATCTGTAAACAATTCTTCCTTTTGACAGGTCGTATGGGGAGAGTTCAACTTTCACCCGGTCACCAGGAAGTATTTTGATGAAATACATTCTCATTTTTCCGGAAAGCAGTCCCAGTATTTCGTGACCATTTTCCAGTCGCACTCGAAATTGGGCGTTGGGAAGGGCATCAATGACCTCACCATCTTGCTCAATAGGCTTTTGTTTAGCCATGTTCTATATCTACTGTCATGTTATAAGGTATACTATCCAGTGCCTCTTCAATTGGAGAAAACGATGAAAGCACATCCGCCCTGTCAGGTTGCACAACTACCATGAATTCGTAATGTGCAGATGGTTTTCCGTCAGAAGTGCGCACTGCCCAGCCGTCCGTGTCGGTAAATACGTCCGTTCCACCCTGATTGATCATCGGTTCAATACAGATGGAGAGTCCTGTTTTGAGTTTCCTGCCATTACCCGACCGACCGAAATTTGGAACCTGAGGATCTTCATGTAAATTTTGTCCGATCCCGTGACCTACCAGTGCCCGGACCACGCCATACCCATTTGATTCACAAAGAGATTGAACAGCCGATCCTATATCACCAATTCGTTTGCCTGTGATCGCCTGTTCGACAGCTGCGTTCAGCGCATCATATGTGATACTGCAAAGAGCTTTCACTTCTTCACTTACTTCACCTATGCAAAACGTATACGCGCTGTCGCCGTAATAGCCATTGAGAATAACGCCGCAGTCCACCGACAACAGCTGTCCGTCCCTCAGCTCGCGACTATCCGGGATGCCGTGTACCACAACGTCATTCAACGACGTACACAGCGTAGCTGGAAATACGTTTGAAGACGAACCATATCCTTTAAACGCCGGCTCGGCACCGTTGTCTCGAATGAACTCTTCTGCCAGACCATCCAGGGTTTTTGTTGTCACGCCGGGTCCGATCACACGTGCAACCTCGGCAAGCGTACGACCAACAAGGTCGGCCGATGCTCGGAGGTTTTCGATCTCACGTTCTGATTTGATATGAACCATTAAATTGACTTTTCCATCTGCAATAAAATCGATTTCTTAACGGCGCCCTCGCATTCTGCCTGATTTCATGAACCCGTCATAATGTCGCATTAACAGATGACTTTCAACCTGTTTAAGCGTATCGAGTGTTACTCCGACAAGGATCAGAAGGCTCGTCCCTCCGAAAAACATAGCGAAACCGGCTGTTACTCCCATTCTCATTGCAAATGCAGGCAAAATGGCGACCGCCCCGAGAAAAATTGATCCGGGAAGGGTAATTCGCGTCAATATGTTATCGATAAATTCAGACGTGTGTTTTCCGGGACGAATGCCAGGGATAAATCCACCCTGCCGTTTCATGGTGTCGGCCATCTCGCGCGGATTGACCGAAATGGCTGTATAGAAGTAAGTAAAAAATACACAGATTGTGAAAAACACCGCCGAGTATCCCCACGAAGAGATGTCCGTGAAGAAAATCCCGAATTGCTGCATGAACTGACTTTCCGGAAAAAACGATGCAAAAGTCGCTGGCACAAACATAATTGACTGTGCAAAAATGATGGGCATTACGCCGGCAGCATTTACCCGAAGAGGCAGATACTGTGTCGAGCCCCCGAAAACCTTGCGACCGACAACTCTTTTGGCATATTGAACGGGAATTTTCCGCATTCCCTGCGTGACCAGAACTACGCCTGCAGTCACCGCGGCGAATACTCCGAGCTCCATGAGAAAAATGAACATGTTTCCGGAGAGCTCGAATTCATTCAAGAGAGAGGTAGGCAGGAAGGCCACAATTCCAATCATAATGATCAAAGAGATCCCGTTTCCAATCCCGTTCTCGGTGATTCTTTCCCCGAGCCACATAACGAACATGGTCCCGGCTGTCAGCACGATTACCGTCGAAATCGTGAAGAACGTCTCATCAATCACAATAGCCTGGCCGGTAGCACCGAATCGCAGATTAATGGAGAACGCAACGGCCTGCATGGCTGTAATTCCGATCGTTCCATACCGGGTCAACTGCGTAATCTTCCGTCTGCCGTCTTCTCCCTCTCGCTGTAATTTCTGGAAATACGGCACAACTGCACCCATCAACTGGATAATGATGGATGCTGTGATGTACGGCATGATTCCCAGCGCAAAAATGCCGGCAGCGCTGAACGCCCCACCAACAAACATATCAAGCAGCCCGAGCAGGTTGTTCGGGTCGCTGGTTGCATTAATTTGTGCGAGTCTGCTCGCATCAACACCGGGAAGCGTGACGAACGCACCGAGCCTATAAACGAGCAACAGACCCAACGTATACAGAATACGCCTTCTCAGCTCCTCAATTTTCCAGATGTTACGAACGCTTTCTGTAAGTCCAGCCATAGTTCTTTGCTACAGTCCCGGCACCCGGGATCGTGTGTGATCTTACTGGGTAATAGTGACCTTGCCCCCGGCCGCTTCAATTTTTTCTTTGGCAGAAACACTGAACGCATGCGCCGTTATGTCCACTGCCACATCAATTGAACCGCTCCCCAGAATCTTGACAAGATCGTTCTTGCCAAGCAATCCAACGCCGCCAAGAATCTCAGGTGTGATTGCGGAAGAAGCATCGAGCGTCCCGGATGTCACCAATTCCTGAAGTCTGGAAATATTGACGGCCCGGTACTCTTTGCGAAAGGGATTTGTAAAACCATACTTAGGAATACGACGCTGAAGCGGCATTTGCCCGCCTTCAAACCAATCTGGAATCGATGCTCCGGAACGGCTTTTCTGGCCCTTATTTCCCTTCGTTGAACTGTGACCACCGTATCCGGACCCTACACCTCGGCCAAGCCGTTTCTGTTTCCTGGTGGAACCCTTTGCTGGTTTCAGATTGCTTAAATCCATCGTTTTTGGCTACTGCGCCGTCGGAGAAATCCGGCGACTCGCTAATAATGTGTATCGTACTAGATCAGGCTGCTCAGCCTTCCTCTACGGTGATCAGGTGTTCAACCTTGTTAATCATTCCACGCATCTGAGGTGTATCCTTGTGCGTAACAGTCTGGTTCATTCTTCGAAGGCCCAGAGCTTTCATTGTCCGTTTCTGTATTTCGGGACGGCGAATAACACTGCGTACCTGGGTAATTTTAAGTGTTGCCATAATCAGTTTGGCCGTTTTATTGGTCCACGGAAATTGAGTTATCCTTCGAATACGCGTTTAATAGGAATCCCACGTCGTTTTGCAACGATTCCCGGATCCTCCAGATTTGCCAAGGCGTCCATGGTCGCAGCAACCTGGTTGTGGGGATTGCTCGAACCCAGTGACTTCGACAAAATATCCGTATATCCGGCGCATTCGAGAACCGCGCGAACTCCTCCGCCCGCGATTACACCGGTACCGTGTGACGCTGGTTTCAGAAGAACCCGGCCTGCATCTTTTCGTCCGATGATTCCGTGCGGAACGGTTCCTTTCGTCATGGGGACTCGGATCACATTTTTCTTGGCGTTTTCCGTGCCTTTCGAAATAGCATCTGCGACTTCATTGGCTTTGCCGAGCCCCGATCCAACAGTTCCCTTTCCGTCGCCCACAACAACGACCGCATTGAACGAGAACCGACGACCTCCTTTTACTACTTTGGAGACCCGATTAACGGACACCAAACGCTCAATCCAGTCAGACTGTGCTGCTGACGAACGATCGCGTTTCTGCCGACTTCTTCCTTTTGCCATAATCTGATTAAATGCTTTTCAATTCGGTTTCTCCGAACAAATCTAAAACTTCAGTCCTCCTTCGCGCGCACCTTCAGCGAGGGCCTTCACGCGACCGTGAAAACGAAAACCATTCCGATCCATCACAACCTCATTTACCGAGACAGCTTTTGCTTTCTCTGCCAGAAGAAGGCCAACAGCTTTCCCTGTCTCGATGCCATTCCCGCCAGGAATTGCATTGTCCTGGCTGGACGCGGAAACCAGTGTAACACCCGCCGCGTCATCAATCAGTTGCGCATATATATTCTTGCTGGATCTGAACACCGAGAGCCTTGGACGCTCGGAGGTACCCGATATTTTTTTGCGGATTATCCGCTTGGTTCTGAGCCGTCTCTGCTGTTTTGTAATGGCCATTTTTCTGAATAGTCAAGTCTGTCTCTATGGAGCAGAAAAACTTATTTAGCTGCTGTTTTACCTGCTTTACGTCGGACGTATTCGTCTGAGTAACGTACCCCTTTTCCCTTATAGGGCTCCGGCGGTCGTAAACTCCTGATTTTTGCCGCGACTTGTCCTACCATTTGCTTATCGATACCACTTACAGTGACAAATGTATTCTTTCCGCGTTTCGTGTCTACTTCAATTTTAATCCCTTCCGGCGGTACCAGATAAATCGGGTGAGAAAATCCGAGCGCTAATTCCAGAATACCATTTTGGACGGCTGCGCGAAATCCCACACCAATAACTTCCAGTTCCTTTGAAAATCCTTTGGATACGCCCGTAACCATATTATTCAACAGCGATCTGTAAAGTCCGTGCATCGCCTTGTGTCGTTTCTGGTCTGTCGGACGAACCAGTGTCAGTGTGGAGTCTTCAATCTTCAGCGCAATCTCCGGATTGACCTGAAGTTTGAGTTCACCCATGGGTCCCTTCACCGTCACCAGATTATTTGATCCGATATCTACACTGACCTTTTCGGCCACTTCAATCGGTGCATTTCCTACTCGCGACATTTCTATACTCGTTGCTTTCTTCTTTCAAATAGTTGTTCGTTGGCCGACCCGATCCTGCTAATAAATGTAGGCCAGCACTTCACCACCAATGTGGTGCACACGTGCCTCTTTGTCGGTGAGGACGCCTCTGGATGTCGAAACTATGGCGATACCCAAGCCATTTCTGACCCGCGGCAAGTTCTCGGCATCGACATATAATCGTAATCCGGGTTTAGAAACACGCTTCATTGACCGGATAACCGGTACACCGTTTGATTGATATTTCAAATACAGGCGCAAAAGTCCCTGTTTTCCGTCGTCGATATTGATATAACGACGGATATATCCCTTATCCATCAGGATCTGGGTGAACGCACGTTTCAATTTGGAGGATGGGATATCCACGTAACGATGTTTCGCCTTGTGTGCATTCCTGATTCGGGCCAGGTAGTCTGACAATGGGTCTGATAATCCACTCATTTTCTCAATCCACTAAGATCAGGAGTCTCCCGGGGGAGTCTGCCTGATTGATGTTTATTTATTATCTACCAGCTTGCTTTCCGGATTCCCGGAATAATGCCGTTTCGCGCCATGTCTCTGAACGCAATACGCGAGAGACCAAATTGACGCATGTATCCTCGCGCACGTCCGGTCAGTCGACATCGGTTTCGCATTCGAACTGCGCTCGAATTGCGTGGGAGTTTTTGCAGACCAACCCAGTCGCCGGCTTCCTTCATGGCTTTGCGCCGTTCTGCATACTTTTCTACAAGAAGTTTTCGTTTCCTCTCTCTCGCTATCCAGCTTTTCTTGGCCATACCTGAAATCTCGTTAATACGTTCTCGCTAAATGTCTAATTGTCGCGCCGTTCATAAGGCATTCCCAGCGCCTTCAAGAGCGCCAGTCCTTCTTCATCCGTTTTTGCAGTGGTCACGAAGGCGATATCAAGTCCATTGATCCGGTCTATTTTGTCCACATCGATCTCCGGAAATACGATCTGCTCTTTGATGCCCAGTGAATAATTTCCGTGTCCGTCAAAGCTCTTGTCGGGAACCCCACGGAAGTCAAGAACACGTGGTAACGTAAGTGTTATCAACCGATCGAAAAACTCATACATTATATTGCCACGCAGTGTCACTGTGGTGCCGATAGGCATTCCTTCTCTCAATTTGAAGTTGGAGACACTTCTTCGTGCTTTCCGAATGACGGGCTGTTGTCCCGTAATCCGTCGCAGTTCATCAACGGCATCATCAAGAACTTTTTTATTCTGTGTGGCCTCCCCCATACCCTTGTTCACGCTGATCTTAACGAGCTTGGGGACTTGCATTACATTGGAATAAGAAAAATCCTTTCTGAGCTGTGGTACAATTTCTTCGTTGTACCGCTTGCGTAATCTTGCTGTATATCCTTTCATTTTCTGAGTCTGCTTTGCAACCGAACAACGTAATCCTGTGATTCGGATTTCACACCGCCTGATTAATGATCTATTTCTTCTCCTGTAGTTACGGCAATACGCACCCAATGGCCTTTACCCGTACTGGAGTCTTCAATTCGTTTCCTGCCGATTCGAGTAGGATCGCCGTTACCGTCCAATACGGCTACGTTTGAAATGTGCACCGAAGATTCCTGTTCAATTCGCCCACCCTGCGGATACAATTGATTCGGACGTGTATGACGAATACTGATATTTACAGCCTCGACTATGACACGCCCCTTCTTGCGATAAACACGCAAGATTTTTCCTTCCTTGCCCTTGTCATTTCCTGACAGGATTCGCACCATGTCACCCTTACGAACATGCAGCTTTTGTTGCTGATTTGTCGTCCTTGGCATGCGATTATTCCTTTTTTGTTATAGTACTTCTGGAGCAAGAGACACAATGCGCATGAACTGCCGTTCGCGAAGTTCTCTCGCGACGGGTCCGAATATGCGCGTTCCACGAGGTTCACCCTGTGGATTCAGTAACACCGCAGCGTTCTCATCGAAACGAATGTATGTGCCATCTACTCTTCTGAATTCTTTTTTGGTGCGTACCACGACCGCCCTCGATACTTCACCTTTCTTGACGTTGCCACCTGGAATGGCAGCTTTGACCGTTACGACGATCTGATCCCCGACCCGTGCATAACGTCGACCGCTACCGCCAAGAACACGTATGCAGAGCACTTCTTTCGCTCCACTGTTGTCGGCAACCTTGAGTCTGGATTCCTGCTGAATCATCGTTCCTGTTCTCCTTAATATTTGTCAGTGCAGTTCACACTGCCTGTAAGCAAAATTTCGTCTGCTATTTGGCACGTTCGAGAATCTCGACCATCCGCCAGCACTTGTTTTTGCTCATCGGACGCGTTTCCATAATACGAACCGTGTCACCCTTCCCGGCGCTATTCTCTTCATCGTGGGCCATCAGCTTCGTAGTTTTTTTGATAAACTTTCCGTACATCGGATGCTTTACCTGCCTTTTTATCGCTACCAGGATAGTTTTGTCCATGCCGGCGCTTACTACCAGGCCAACCCGTTCCTTTCTCGCGTTTCGTGTCTCTGTTGTTTCCATGTTTTTTCGTGGCTTGGTGAGCCGCAGTCTGTTCCCCACCAACTACCAGATACGTTAATTCCTGTAGCTACTGACGCGCTGCCTCCAGTTCTCTGTTCTTGAGAATTGTACTCAACCGACCTATCAGTCTCCGCTTACCGCGCATAATCATTGGATTATGCAGGTCGGAAATCGCGTGCTGAAATCGAAGAAGTGTCAACTGCTCCTGTTCATCGCGAATATGCTCTACAATTTCTTCCGAGCTCAGTTCTCTGATTTCCTTGGCCGTCATAATGGTAAAAAGCTGATTGTCTGTTATGCCCTGTAGTCTGGCCTTATTACGATTTTCGTTTTAACCGGTAGCTTCTGCTGAGCTAACCGCATGGCTTCTTTCGCGAGCTCCAGATCGATACCACCGCCCACCTCAAACAGGATGCGTCCTGGTCTTACAGGAGCCACCCAGAATTCGGGCGATCCTTTTCCTTTACCCATTCTGGTTTCTGCCGGCTTCTTGGTCATCGGTTTATCCGGAAAAATGCGAATCCATACTTTTCCGGCTCTCTTCATTCGACGAGTCATCGCAATACGGGCCGCTTCGATTTGCCGGCTCGTAATCCTGCCTATCTCCAGAGTTTTGATACCAAAATCGCCAAAGGCAACAATAGTGCCTCTCTGGGCCACTCCCTTAATTCTCCCTTTCTGGACTTTACGGCGCTTAACGCGCTTTGGCATTAACATATCTGCTTTCCTTCGTGGTTAATACCTCTCGAGTGAGGCTTTAATCCTGATTTCTCTTTCTACTGATTGCTTCGGTTTCGACGATCACCGCCCTTCTCTGAACGAGCGCCGCGCCTGCGCATCCGTCTGCGTTCAGGTTCCATCTGCTGCAGCTGGTGGCGTTGAGCCGCCACGTTTGGACTCAAATCCGGTTTCCCGATAATCTCACCTCTGTAAATCCAGACCTTGACTCCGGTCGTGCCATACACCGTAAAGGCCGTTGCCGTGGCATAGTCGATATCAGCTCGTATCGTATGGAGCGGAACACGTCCGTCCAGATACTGCTCGGAACGACTCATTTCAGCCCCACCCAACCGGCCGCTGACTTTGATACGAATACCATCTGCACCCATTCGCATCGCGGCTGTGATCGATTGCTTCATCGCACGTCGAAAAGAAACGCGTCCTTCAAGCTGCTGTGCAATATTTTGTGCAACAAGACTTGCATCCAATTCCGGACGTTTAATTTCGTTGATATTGATCTGAATATCTTTCTTCGTGAGTTTCTTGATTTCCTCACGAAGCTTTTCGACCTCTGTTCCACCACGTCCGATTACTACTCCGGGGCGACTGGAGTGAAGAGTCAGGATGACACGTTTCGGTGTGCGTTCGATCACAATGCGACTCAGGCCGGCGCGCTTCAACCTGGCACTGAGATATGTACGGATTTCGTCGTCCTCAATGATTTTGTCTGCAAAATCACGGCTGGCATACCAGTTCGAATACCAGCCTCGAATAATGCCTAATCGAAATCCAATCGGATTTGTTTTCTGACCCATTTACTTATTTATTGGTCTGTTCTTGCAGTCTGATTCTGCTTAAAAGTGTTTTTTCGTTATCCGTCTTCAGTCTTTTCGGATTCATTCTCATCTTGATGATCCTCGCCCGCGCGGGAGACAACGACCGTGAGATGACACGAGCGTTTCCGAATGGGATGAGCCCTGCCTCGCGATACCGGGCGAAAACGCTTCAGTCGCGGACCCTCATCAACTTTGATCTGACTTACTACCAGTTCCGTTTCATTTATTCGCTCGTCCGAATGGGCATCCATCAAGTTGTGGACGGCGGACAGAATCGTCAATTTTACAATCCGTGTAACTTTCTGTGGGAGAAAATTCAACGTATTCAGCGCGTCCGAGACCCTTTCGCCACGAACCACATTGATCACTGTCCGCATTTTTCGCGGCGAACCCTTGATATGTTTGCGTACTGCTCTTGCTTCCATGTTTAAACCCGACCTTCCGGTCAGCGTCCTCAACTATCTTTTTTTGGTTCCAGCGTGTCCGCGGAAGTTTCGCGTTGGCGAGAATTCTCCCAGCCGGTGACCTACCATATTTTCAGTGATGTAGACGGGAATGAAGTTCTTACCATTGTGGACGGCAAATGTGTATCCAACGAACTCGGGCGTAATCATGGATGCCCGACTCCAGGTTTTGATGACCTTCTTTTTTCCCGACTTGTTGAGCTCATCCACCTTGCGTTGCAACTTATAGTGAATGTACGGGCCTTTTTTTAATGATCGAGCCATACTTATTTATGATTTCGACGGCGGATAATAAATTTATCCGACAAGTTCTTCTTCTTTCTCGTTTTAAACCCTTTCGCAGGAACCCCTGTTGGAGAACGAGGGTGTCCGCCTGACGCTTTTCCTTCTCCGCCGCCCATCGGGTGATCAACTGGATTCATCGCCACGCCACGTGTTTTAGGACGAACACCCATCCACCGTTTACGCCCGGCTTTACCGATGTCAATATTCATGTGGTCCGGGTTCGACGTGGTTCCGACCGTTGCCATACACGATTTCTGAACCATCCGCGTCTCACCCGAGGGTAATCTAAGAATGGCATACTTGCCCTCTCGTGCGGTCAGCTGCGCAAACGTTCCCGCACTTCTGGCCAGTTGCGCGCCTTTCCCGGGTTTCATTTCTATCGCATGCACGAACGAACCGACTGGAATGTCTGCCAATGGCAGGCAGTTTCCAGCCTCCGGCGGTGCGTCAGGCCCATTTTCAAGAGTCATACCGACCTTGATCTCGTTGGGTGCAATGATATATCGTTTTTCTCCGTCAGCATACACCAAAAGCGCAATCCTCGCTGAACGATTAGGGTCATATTCAATACTGGCGACGCGAGCGGGTATCCCGATCTTATTGCGTTTGAAGTCAATAATACGATACCGTCGTTTGTGTCCGCCTCCCTGGTGACGAACAGTAATCCGGCCCTGGTTATTCCGGCCACCCTTTCTGGTCAGAGGAGCGAGTAAACTTTTCTCGGGTTTTGACTTCGTAATGGTGTCAAACGCAGATACAGAGCGGTGTCGCTGTCCTGGTGTGACCGGTTTTAATTTTTTGATAGCCATTTTTCAGTTACCTCGTCCGCGATTTCATTCTTTCAAAGTGCGGGATTATTTAAACCTCTTTGAAAAAGTCTATCTGGTCACTGCCCGGTTTGAGCGTAATCAGTGCTTTCTTGTATGATGCAGTTTTACCATCCACCCGCCCTTTCCGAGTAAGCTGCGAGCGTCGTTTTCCGCGAATGATCATTGTACGTACTTCCTTGACCTGTACTCCAGGATATCGAGCCTCAATAGCCTTTCGTATTTCAATCTTGTTCGCCGTCTTACGAACCTGGAAGGCAAAATGACCTTTCTCCATCAGAGAGGTCAGCTTCTCCGTAACAAGCGGTTTTATCAGTGTATTCGTGCTCATAAATCTTTCTTATTGTTCCAGTGTCCGGTCGCTGCGGATTACTTCTTCTTTTTGATCGTTTTCTTTCCAGCGCCAAGCTGGCTACTCAACGTTTTAAGCGCAGACTTCTGAAAGACGACGACATGCGCCTTCATGAAATCGAGCGTCGAAGCATCGGAAACATTGCGAACGGTCAGCTTCGGTACGTTGCGTCCCGAAAGGTTAATCGTGTGAGAATGTTCACCCGTGACCAGAAGAACTCGTTTTCCGGTCACTTCGATAGACGAGAGTAATGCTTTCAGCTCATGCGTATCCGGCGTTTCGATCAAGAAGTCTTCCACGACTCGAAGCGCTTTGTCCCTTGCTTTATAGACCAGCGCTGAACGGCGGGCGACCCGCTGAGTTTTACGATTAATCTTAATATTGTACGTATGGGGGCGCGGGCCGAATATATTACCGCCACTGCGTCGAATCGGCGACTTGGCGCTGCCCGCGCGCGCAGAACCGGTTCCCTTTTGACGATACAGTTTCTTCGTACTGCGAGAGACTTCGCCACGCTCTTTGGTCTTGTGCGTTCCCTGTCGCATGTTTCCCTGAATCCGACGCACATCCAGCCAGATCACATGATCATTTGGCTCAATTTCGAATACGGTCTTGTCCAGGGTTACCGACTTGCCGCTGTCGGATCCGTCCCGTTTATAAATAGTAAGTTTCATGTCTTACGTCACATTCACTTTTTCTTTCGCAACTCAACCGTTCCGTTCTTCGGACCGGGCACAGCTCCTCCGATAAGAATCAGATTCTGATCAGGCAGGACCTGGATGACCGTCAGGTTCTTGACGGTAACTCGATCTCCACCTGTTCGCCCGCCCATTCTCATTCCTTTGAATACTCTTGAAGGCCATGAAGAAGCACCTATTGAACCCGGTGCGCGCTGCCGATTGTGTTGTCCGTGCGTTGCGTCATTCACTCCGGCAAAGCCGTGTCTTTTCACAACACCCTGAAAACCTTTTCCCTTTGAGGTACCACTCACATCAATCAGTTCACCCTCTTTGAACAGATCCGACAGCTTAACCTCGTCCCCTGCGGAAACGTCCGGATTCGGAGGGGAAAACTCTCGCAGAACAATTTTCGGAGATACGCCTGCCGCTTCGAAATGGCCTTTCATGGCCTTCGTAGTGTGTTTGACTTTCCGTTCTCCCGCGCCCAGTTGCACTGAGGAGTAGCCGTCCGTCTCGTCCGTTTTGACTTGGGTCACGACGTTTGGTCTTACTTCAACAACAGTACAGGAAAGCTGCCTGCCGTCTTCGGTAAAAACGCTGGTCATGCCGATCTTTTTTCCAATTATTCCGATACTCATAACTTCCACTTAGCGTCAAACTTTGATTTCAACGTCCACACCACTGGGCAATTCCAGTTTCATCAACGCATCTACCGTTTTACTACTGGTCGACAGAATATCAATCAGCCGATTGTGACTTCGAATTTCAAACTGCTCGCGGCTTTTCTTGTCCACGTGCGGACTTCGAAGTACCGTATAGATCCTCTTTCTGGTCGGAAGTGGAATCGGGCCGCTTACCACCGCACCGGTCGACTTTACCGTCTTGATAATCTTCTCGGCACTGCGATCGATCAACATGTAATCGAACGACTTAAGCTTAATGCGAATTTTCTGGCTGGCCATCTTCTTATCCCTTCAGTAAATTAGTCCGTAATTTTGGATACCACACCGGCGCCGACCGTTCGACCGCCTTCACGGATAGCGAAGCGGAGCCCCTGCTCCATGGCGATGGGCACGATCAGTTTAACC
>JACZYD010000186.1 GCA_022571255.1 Bacteroidota bacterium | reverse complement strand
GCCGCGACCGAGCTCGGCCGTGATTTTGTAATGGGAGAGCGTGGAGCCGATCATGATAAAGCCGATCATCATAAAAGAAATTTGTCTAAAGCCACAAGTTCGCTCAAATCAAAGTGAACGGCAAACGGATGTGACTTTCTGACTCCCTGGTGGACCAGGCCACGTCTGAAATTCCCCGATCACAGCCGAGCCAGCCCACGTCTGAAATTCCCCGATCACAGCCGAGCCAGCCCACTTCTGAAATCCCTCGATCACAACCGAGCCAGCCCACTTCTGAAATCCCTCGATCACAACCGAGCCAGCCAGATTTTAAAGAAGCGATCACTGATGATGAATCCGCCGTTTTCACGATCAATCACATCGTCGCTCAACAATCCTTCGGCGGCTCTGTGGGCGCTGGATGCAGCAAGATGATTCTTTCTCAGGAATTCTGATGTAAACGGCCTGGCCTCATGAACAGCCGACGACATACCGCGCAATAGTTTACGTTGATTTTCTGTCGTTCTCTCCAGTAGCACCGTGTAGGTATGTCCCAGGCGCTGAAGCAACGTGTCTTCAGCGCGCGCAAGGTCCTCGGCCAGGACGGCGTGTCCGGGCAACACAATTTCCCACAAATCGTGCGCCAGATGCTGTGTGTAATAAGGGTGCCCTTCTGTTCTTGCGCACAGTTTCTCGATCAGACTATCTTCCAAAGGTTTATCGGCACCCGCAAACCGATCTCGAATGAAAGGAATCCAATGTGCGGTAGCAATTGTTGAGAGCGGGTAATGACCGGCCGATTGAAAAAGGGGCCGGCTTTCTTGGGTAAACATCTGCCTGATGAGGTGCTTTCGACTACCAAGAAAAAAATAGCTTACGCCCTGGTGCTGTTGAATACGACTTCGCATCACGCGCTCGACCGTATCTTCACTGTATTCTGCGATGCGCTGAATTTCGTCGTATACCACGACGATTTGCTTTTTACGTTTGAGAGCGAGCCTTGCGGGCGCATCCAGCGCGTCCTCTATTTGCGGCACAGTATCCAACCCCTGCCTGGCACCGAATTCAATAGAAGGATTACCGGCCTGATCGATCGTCACAGAGGGAATGAGATGTTTGAATAGCTCTTTCCCCGTTTCCAACAGTTTATCAGCCCGAGTCTCGGCTGCCTCGGCGGTTGCTTTGGCGATGGCAGAAGCGAACGATTCACTGCCTCCGGTAGCCCACAAGTCCACGTAAATCGCGATGAACGACGACTTCGGAAGGCGTTTCAGAAGGCGTTTGATGAGCGATGTTTTTCCCATGCGCCGTTCGGCATAAACCAGCAATCGATCTCCGTTTTCGGCGGCTCTGCGTAGATCGTGTAATTCTTGTGTTCGATTGCAGAACGATTCATCGTCAACAATTCCACCATATTGGAATGGATTTACCATCTGGATGTCTGGTCCGTGATCTCTGATACCAAGGTCCTGTACGCATTTTCGCAAATTGCGTTTCGCAAAATGCGAAAATTATTAAGCATTCCTTGATTGTGATCTGAAAATCGTCTTCTACCGTCAGTTGTCTTCCAGCAGCGCCCGCCAGTCGGTTATAAAAACCATCCCGGATTCGTTGGCGTCCCGGCTCCTTTGATTAAACAGGAGTTGGCCAGTGATCGGGTGTACAGCGTAAGATCGGGTCAACTGCCCGATGTGGACAAGGCGCATGTCGTCCATATTCAAGATCTCACGCGGTTCTGACAGGCGAAGTGGGTTTGTGCTCAATACATCTACGGCGTAAAACAATTCGCGGCCTCTGTAATAGATTCGATCACCCTTCGGGCTCCAAGCCGGGTCGAATCCTTCCTCCACAGAGACACGTTGTTCGTTGCGTGCCGTCGGGTAATCGCGAATATAAATCTGTGATTGGCCGGTATGATTCGCTGCATATAATACGAGGTGGCCGGATGGATGCCAGCGCGGAATGACGTCGTCATTGGATGCTGAATACCAGAGGTGGGGCGTACCGCTGAGTTCTATTCACCCGTCGATGACATCAACGTCGACGACCCAGAGATCTCTTCCTGTTTCAGGACTGGTCTGATAATACAAGAGTGTTTTCCCGTCCGGAGACAGAGTCGGATAAAACTCTGATTCCGGACCATCGACGAGGGTCTGCGCCTCATCAATCCCGTCTGGATCAAGCACCAGAATGTTGGCACCACCAGTTTCGAAATAGTGGGAGACAAGAATTCCTGTGTCGCCGGGGAGCCACTCTGAAGGTGCGGCGACGGGATCATAGATTCGCCGCGTACCCGCCCGCTGCAGGTCCATGATAATGGTTCCGTCGCGGTTGGCGCCCATCAACCGGGTTCCCGATGCGTTGATAGAAGGGAAATTAATCGACTGATCTACCTGACCCACGGGGCTGACAATAAGTGTTTCCGGATCAATCAACACGATCTGTACCGATTGATTTTCAGCCGCAGTCAGTCCTGCCATCAGGCCATTTGATCCGACACGAATGCCTGTCAATCCGCTCGTAAGCATACGAATCGGTCCTGTCGGTTCAAGAGAGACTGGATTTATAGGCAGGATCCACACAGAACGGTCGCGACCCATCAACAGATAGTCGTGATCAATCTCTACAAAGGTGAGCGAGCGTTCGGTTCTCGTTGCATTCCGAATCGCATCATCCAGTGATCGTTGTTTATCCGTGGCCGGATTGAGGATCCTGACTGAAAACTGGCCGAAATCACGCTGGGTTTCAAGGGTTGTTGCGACCACGGACCCGGTTGGTGCATGGTACGTGATATCGGCAATCGAATAATCATCGTTGGCCGAGGTCAGTATCAACCATGAAGAATATTTTCCGCCGCTGGCAGGGAAAGAAACGACTTCCTGATTGGCACCACCATAGGTAACTACGATCAGCAAACTGTCATCCGGAGTCCAGAGTCCGCCCTGAATGCGCTCCGCTGGAGGAAGGCGTCCGACTCGAATCTCATTGGAGCCATCGGGCCGGATCGACCGAACGATGTCGCCGTCGATGAACACGAATCTATCCGACGTTGGCGACCAGAAACCGGCTCTAACCACCTGATCAATCTTCGCAACAGGCGTTACGGTATCTGTAGACAATCGGCGGGTCCACAGGGTGTCATCTACTTCGAAAATTACTCGGGAGCCGTCTGGAGAAACGACGCCGATGCCCAGGTTTTTAATGGTCTCCGTTACGCGAAGGGCTGTCTGAGCGTAAGTCCCGTTGGGAGGGGCTTGAAAATACCGGCCAGCAAAAAACGCGAGAAGGACTACCGTCAATACCGTTGCGCCCAACGCAAGTGATCTTTTTGAAGTGGTCGATACGGTGTTCGAACCCCCCATGGCCGGCGCATCCGGTGCAGAGGCAATAGTCGTTGTCGTCGTTATCGTGCGCAACCCTGACCCGAGGTCAATGGACTTCAGGTCGGCGATCAGGTCTCGCGCTGTCTGGTAGCGAAGATCACGGTCTTTTCTGAGTAATTTAAAAACAACCGATTCGAGCGCCATCGGCACACCGGAACGGACTGCCGTCAGCGGCTCCGGGTCTTCATTCAGAATGGAATAGATCGCGGCTTGCTCATACTCGGCCGAAAACGGTAATCTCCCGGTTATCATTTCATAAAGAACCGTCCCCAGTGAATAGAGGTCACTCCGGCTGTCCACTTCTTCTCCCCGCGCCTGCTCGGGACTCATGTAAGCCACCGTTCCGAGCGTCGCCCCCAGCCTTGTGAGTTTCGTCGACTGCGCAGTCTTGGCCAGGCCAAAATCGAGGACTTTCGCTTCGTTTTTCTTGGTCAACATGACGTTGCCAGATTTGATGTCGCGATGCACAATGTTTTTCTCGTGTGCGGCATCGAGCGCAGAGGCCATTTCCGAAGCGATCCGTATGGCGTCGGCCAGTTTTAACGGGCCTTTTGATACACGAGTGCTCAGCGTTTCTCCATCGATAAATTCCATCACGATGAAAGGGCTGGGCGCGGTACCGTGCGGAGCATCGTTCGGAACAGCCTCGTCTATCTCAAA
>JACZYD010000185.1 GCA_022571255.1 Bacteroidota bacterium | reverse complement strand
GGGAGGTCTTTCTTTAAAGCCTACAAAGGGCTCGATGGATTCAATGAAATCTGACATGGCTGGTGCAGCGGCCGTAGTGGGGGCCATGGAGGCCATTGCGCGACTTGAACTCCCCGTTTTTGTAATTGCGTTGATTCCGGCAACGGATAATCGTCCCGGTCAGAGGGCGTACGTACCCGGAGATGTCATAAAAATGCACTCCGGGAAAACGGTGGAGGTGTTGAATACGGATGCTGAGGGTCGGATGATTCTGGCCGATGCGCTTTCTTATGCAGCGGCACTGTATCCCGAGCTGGTAATTGACCTGGCAACACTTACGGGGGCGGTTGTTGTTGCTCTTGGAGAATTCGTCTCCGGAATCATGACCAACAATGGGGCCGGGTCAGAAGACCGATTGAAATCCATGATTGAAGCGGGTAATCGAAGTGGGGATCTGGTTCATCCATTTCCCATGCACGCTGTGTACAGAGACCTGTTGAACAGCGATGTTGCGGACATGAAAAACATAGGTGGACGTACAGCCGGAACCATTACAGCGGCCAAATTTCTGGAAGAATTCGTCGACTATCCGTGGATTCACGTAGATATCGCCGGCACTGCATTTCTCGACAAGGCACAACCGTACAGACCGGTTGGAGGTACCGGTGTAGGGGTCAGGCTGCTGGTTGAATTTTTACGTGACTATGCCCATAAAAAACGATCGTGAATCTCACCCGTCTGGCAATTTCTGTTGGCGATCCGAATGGAATAGGCATTGAGGTTGTATTGAAGGCTATTGCACGTGCACGTCCGGGACTGGATCTGCTTTTTGAACCCGTTCTCTTTGGACCCGCCCACGTCATTCAGAAACAGGCTCTGGATCTGGGAATTAAACTTGCCTGTGAGGTAGTCGACGTCTCCGAGCCGAAGCATAAGAGACCGTTTCAGTTCGCGTCTGGTACGATTGATGCGCGTGCGGGTGAACTGGCGATGCGCAGCGTAAAAATGGCTGCAGAATCTTGTCTGGGGGCTCAGACAGACGCGTTGGTGACTGCACCGATCTCGAAAGAAGCCATTCGCCTTGCGGGATATTCCAATCCGGGGCACACCGAGTATCTGGCATCCATCACCGGGGCGGGATGCACGATCATGATGATGGTGCACGGTGCTTTCAGAGTGGGTCTTGTGACGACACACATTCCAATTGCTGAAGTTGCAAGTCACATCTCGATAGAGGGCATTCTTTCGAAAATGCGCACACTGGACGAGTCTCTTCGCATCGACTTCCATATTTCTGCACCACGGATCGCTGTGCTTGGGCTGAATCCGCATGCCGGCGAAGCGGGTACCATGGGCCGGGAGGAGATTGAGATTATCGCACCTGCCATGGAGGCCGCGCGTGCCGAGGGAATTTCCACCGAAGGCCCGTTCCCTGCCGATGGATTTTTTGGAATGCGACGGCAGGAGGAGTGCGACGCGGTTCTTGCGATATACCACGATCAGGGTCTGATTCCATTCAAGACCATGGCTTTCGATACGGGAGTAAATTTTACGGCTGGACTTCCCATTGTTCGTACGTCGCCGGATCACGGTACGGCGTTTGATATTGCCGGAACCGGTAAAGCCTCCTCCACCAGTATGGAGAGAGCTTTAGCGCTCGCGATTGAAGTGGCCGGGAATCGGGCGGCGCCCAGATCCTAGATGACACAGGTCGCACCATACCGGGCACTCGCGCAGTGTTACGACGCAGTCATGGATCACGTTGATTATGAGGTGTGGGTTGAGTTGATAGAGACCTTACTCGAATTCCACGATCATGCGCCCGGGGATGTGATCGAACTGGGTTGTGGTACGGCGACCTTCTCGTGCCTGTTCGCCGCGCGCAACAAGGCCAACTATCTGGCGACCGACGCCTCCCGGGAAATGCTTTGTGTGGCCCGGGAAAAAGCGCGAGATTCCGACATTGAATTTGCACAACTCAGATTTGAAAGTTTCGACGATCAGGAGATCTTTGACACCGTATTTCTTCTCTTCGACGGCCTGAACTACATTACGGACGAAGCGGATGTGCTGATGCTTTTCAGGAGGGTATACAGGGCCCTTCGTTCCGGAGGACTGTTTATTTTTGATCAGAGTACACCGGCAAATTCGTTGAACAACCTGGAATATTTTCGCGATGCAGGTCGGTCCGGGCTTGTTTCGTTTATTCGACACAGCGAATACGACGAAGAGACCGCCGTCCATACGACGAGATTCGAAATTACCACTTCTGACAATGTTTTTGAGGAAATCCACTTCCAGAAGTGTTATACAGGCTCACAAATTCAGGAAATACTTGAAAAAACTGAATTTGAAATTGAAGCGGGTTATGATGGATTTTCTCTCGAAACGGCCGATACCGAGTCAGAGCGGATTCACTGGGTTGTCAGGAAGCACTGATCGGCTCTAAATTAGAGACCGATTCAGACCGCGATTCCGAATCCCTGAATCCAAACGGATACCTCAACCTTGATCCAACGAATCTGTGATTGAACTCAGCAACGTCGCCATGTCATTCCCTCTGCCGGAGGGTGGCAGGAAAGAAGTCCTGAAGGACGTGTCCTTTAAAATCGACAGGGGAGAGCTTGTTTACCTTGTCGGACCAACGGGAAGCGGAAAATCGACACTTCTCAAGCTGATGTACATGGACAACAAGCCCGATTCCGGCACAGTTCGCATTGCTGATTTTCGTTCAGACAAGATCTCAAACTCTGATATACCGTTTTTGCGCAGATCTCTCGGAGTTGTATTCCAGGATTTTCAACTGCTTCCTGACCGCAATGTATTTGATAACGTAGCATTTGTCCTCTATGTGACCGGCAAGAAAGGAAAGTCGGTGAACAATAAAGTGATGCAAGTTCTATCGCGCGTCGGGCTGAATCACAAAAGAAATCGTTTTCCGCACGAATTGTCCGGCGGTGAACAGCAGCGGGTCGTTATTGCTCGCGCCATCGTCAATGACCCATGGATTATTCTCGCAGACGAACCAACGGGCAACCTGGATCCTGCCGTGGCTGATGAGATTCTGCGCCTCATTCTCGGTCTCAATCAGCAGGGAATGACGATCCTGATATCGACCCATGATTATCGACTCGTAAAAAAATTCCCATCCCGAACACTGGCCGTATTGAATGGAACGGTGGTTGAGGTAGATCCGGAATCGCTCGGTTCCTGAAGCGACAACATCCTGAAAATCGGGGCTCGCGAAGCTGTTTTTCGTCTCTGTCGTTGCCTGCCGACCCGCATCTCCAAGGCCACGTGTGTTGCTCACACATTGCTTCCGAGCTATATTGCGCCGCACGTGTGACCATCGAGCGCCTGTGCCCATCGTCCGTCCGTTCTGACCCAAACCCGTTCCTGAACAATGGAATTACTCGCAACCATTATTGAACACGCCAATACTATTCTGGCACCATTTCTGGTGATTGGACTCTTGGGAACCGGTGCATTCCTGACACTCAAGCTTGGCGTGATTCAGATTCGAAGGTTGGGGCACGGTTTTGCGGTGACATCCGGTAAATACGATGACCCCGACGAACCGGGAGATGTCACGCACTTCCAGGCGCTCACGACCGCCCTGTCCGCAACGGTCGGTATCGGAAATATCGCCGGTGTGGCGATCGCGATCCACTGGGGGGGTCCCGGAGCACTTTTCTGGATGTGGATGACTGCGCTGCTGGGTATGGCGACCAAATACAGCGAGGTTACCCTTGCCCAACATTACCGGGTTAAAATGGATGACGCACACGCCTGGGAGGGAAGTGTTGCCGGTGGACCCATGTATTACATAGAAAAGGGCATAAAAGACGTGTTCGGATGGAACTGGAAACCGGTCGCCGTCTTTTTTGCATTCATGCTGCTCATTACTTCCTTCTTCACGGGAAACGCCATTCAGGCCAACACGATTGCTACACAGGTTGCCTCCAATTTCGGTATCGATACGTGGATTACTGGTTTGTTCACGGCCTTCGTGGTAGGTACGGTAATCATCGGGGGAATCAAGAGAATTGGAGCTGTAACGAGTATTCTGGCTCCGGTCATGGCTTCCGTTTATGTCGTTGGCGCACTCGTAATTCTTGTTGTTAATTCCGGCGAGG
>JACZYD010000184.1 GCA_022571255.1 Bacteroidota bacterium | reverse complement strand
CAGTACGCAGATGGCCATTTCAGTCCTGTAGAAAAAAGTGCTCTGATTGAGAACAGGAATTTCGGCGTAACGACGGTCGTCTCGGACTTCAATAACGATGGCTGGCCCGATGTGGTCATCGGAAATTTGAACGGTAAGGTCCGCGTTTTCATGAATGACGGCGGGCAGCGGAACTGGTTGAAAGTAAGATTGGACGACTCCGTTCGTTCGATCGGAGCCCGACTGGAACTGAAGCTGAACGATGGCCGAACGTACCATAATCAGTTTTATACCAGCGAAGGATTAGGGTCAGATCAGACCGCAGATTTGTTTTTCGGTCTGGGAGACGCGATTCGGTTATCAGAACTGACCGTCCGTTTTCAGGATGGCGAGGTCATTACCGTGTCTTCCCCTGAGGTCAACACGTTAATCGATTTGCGCGATCGTAAATAGGAATTACAAAATATTAATGTGGACCGGTACGGCAGGGCTGCTCGGAGCCCTGCTGGTCGGCATCGGTGAATTTGCCATGCAGTTCTCCCCGCTCGGTGGGTATGAGGAAGCAGGCTACCGCTACTTTGCGGATGTGTCCAAATCCAATTTGAGCCTCGGACATTTTTTAAGTGCGTTTACGGCACCCCTTTATCTTCCAGGCTACTGGCATCTGGGGCAGATGTTTATTCGCGGCGGTAGTAAATTCGAGGGCTGGCTCATCACGCTCCTGGGTGGATATGCCTTCGTGGTTGGCAACGCGTGGCTCGGTGGCCGGATTTATCTGGCTATCACCGCGCACAGGATCGCGGCCGAAACCGATCCGGAAACCATCGTTCAGTTGTCCGCCATGCTCGCTGACTTTGGCGACCACAACGAACCGCTTGTCAACGTGCTGCGGTTCGCGATGGTCATTGTATCCGTTTTGTGGATCTGGAGAATCGGAAAAGGAAAAACACTCTACCCCCGATGGATGGCCATATTCAGTCCGGGGCTTCTGCTGGGCACAATTTTCGTCATCTACAATTCGATGCCGACCGTTGGAGTGTATCTGTTGCCGGCTGCGATGAACGTAGTCCACTTTATTGTTTTTGGCCTCTCCGTCATTTTACTGATTCGTTCCAGGGATAATCCAGGATGGTCGATTGAATAACGCTCGTTCAATCAAACTGGGCCTGATCAGACTCGCCTTGATCGGATCGGTGCTTCTTGGTCTTTTCGGGGCGGCTTCGGTGTCGTACGTAACGGTTGCGGGGGGCGCGCCCTGCCCGAATGTTCTGGGGATTCCCGTCTGTTTTATCGTATTGGCGGGATATATGACTCTTTTTGTTGCGTCCGTTCTCGGTCCAGGCAGATTCGTTTTGCCGGTATTTATGGCCGGGTGGATCTCCGTTTTTCTTCCGGCGGTCGCAGGCACAGCCCTTGAATTGATCAGCGGAAGCGTTTGCCCGAAAAGCTCCGCCGGGATTCCCCTGTGTTTTTTGTCACTCCTTTTATCCGTGACCATTCTCGGCCTCTTTATATTCGTACATAAAAAAACAGGGAGTGTCTGAAATGAACCTCAGTCAAATTCATAGCCGCAGCTGGGCCATACTTTTTGCCCGAGCCGTTCTCGGACTCATCTTTTTTATGGCTGGATGGTGGAAGGTGTTCAGCCTCGGCCCGCTCGAGCACGCTCAGCGCTTGTTCGTCGGACCTTACTCGGAGACGTTTCTCCCCGCGTGGTCACTCTGGACAACCGGAACCATTGTGCCACTTATTGAGCTCGCGGCCGGCACGTTGCTTCTCGTTGGACTATGGACGCGTCCAGCCCTTCTGGCGCTCGGCGCGGTTCTGGTTGTGGTAACGTTTGGCCACCTTCTCGCGGAGCCGCTCTACGAGTTTCATACCCATGTTATTCCTCGTCTTGCTCTGTTACTTTTCATTCTGAGCATGCCGGACTCAGATGATCGACTTTCCGTAGACTCCTGGCTGTCTCGCAGGAAAGGTTAACAGGAGGGTTGGCAGGATAGAATAAAACAGTTCTTATTCGGGGATCGTCGTCGAGTCCTGCCTCAGTATCCGTCCGAACAGAACACAACGAGGAAATACACGGCATTTGAATGGCACTTTGGCCTCCGGGAATCTTTGCGTTTTTCGCGAGTCGATTGTACACCTCGTAACAGGCCTTAGTGTTTCTTCGTTTGTTTTGTTCTGGTACTTCCCGGGACGGGGTATTTTTCTATTGATATTGACTCCTTCATCTGACCACAGAAAGGAATCCATTCCCTTTTTTATTTTGAGCTGACTTTGAATCGACCTCGTCGGTTGCATCACAAAAACCAACAAATGCGGACCCCGATACCATTTGTATACCACCCGTGACATTGTGTATCATCTCAACACGGGAGTGTTCCAGTCTTATTGCCGAGTGGTCCGGGCCATTTGTTTTCTGACCAAAAACGAATATCAGTCTACCTTGCAATAGGTCCAAACCATTAAGGAATCATGAGAAATTTTATTCTACTCATCCTTTTTGTGACTGCACTTGTCGGCGAGCAGGCTTCTTTTGCCCAGACCGTCTGGATGGTCAATGCTGATTATATACCGGACCCCGGCGCAGACCGCCTGAACTTCGACGGCGATACGACCGACGGAATATGTGATACCGGTAACTCGGAAGACGGGTTTACGGGCAGATGTACGCTTGCGGCAGCTCTCGGGCAATCCGGAGATGGTGACATCATAAGGTTCGACCCGTCGCTCTCTGTTATTTTCCCGATTGCACTGGTAGAACTACCAACCTCTGCGACAAATTTGGGGGTCTGGGTTCTCAGGGACAATATTACCATAGACGGGTTGATCGGCACGTCAAGACGCATGATCATCGATTTTTCGCTTCTGGGCCGCGTATTTTTGGGAGGCACCGACTGTTTTCATATCCAGGGTCTTGCGGCCACGTTCAAAAATTTAGAGATCCGTAACTGTAACCGGTGGGCGCTTCACTTCGAGAGTGCAAATTCATGGGAAGATGGACGAGACGCCACGATTCAGCGCAATTATATTCATGACAATAGAGGCGGCATCTGGTTGTACGACGCCAATAACTCTACCATCGGTGGTCCGACCCCTGTGCCAGGCACTGGTCTTGGCAATATTATTTCTGCGAATGGCGGTTTGGGCGGACTCAACTTTAACACGACAAAAATCGGAGGGGGGCCGATTGTCGCAGACTGCTCTGGAACAAGCGTCGAAGGCAATCTTATCGGCGCAGATTTGGACGGCCCGGCCGGTAATGACAGTTTTGGAATTCTGATCGGATGTGATGGTGTACACATCGGCGGCCCTGACCCTCTTCAGCGCAATATCATATCCAACAACGGATTCGCAAAGAACCCGTTTTCCTTTAATTCTGGTGCGGGTATTGAAGTTCGATTTGCCGAGCACACCCTGATTCAAGGCAACTATATCGGCACAGATCCCACTGGCCTGCTGAAATGGGGAAATGCAGAAAGTGGAGTGTTTTCAAGGTTTTCCGGGGTGGATGACCCTGCTCCAGGATCCGGAGGCATGATCGGGGGCCCACTGCCCGGCGCCGGTAATCTCATCTCGAATAACGGTCACAGCGGTGTGCGCATAGAGTCGGATCGAGTAGCCGTCGAGAATAATATCATCGGTACTGGCCTGACCGGAACGGAAATCTTCGGGAATGCCAAACATGGAATTCGCATTCTCGGGAACGAGACGAGGATCGGTTCTTCCGACGGAGAAAATCCAAATATCATTGCATTTAATGAACTGGATGGGGTATTCGTCGAAACAGGTACAGGTAATGCAATTTCGGGCAACAAGATTTATAAGAATGTCGGAATCGGCGTAAACCTTGACGAGGACGGCGATGATGAAACCAGGGATCTGGCGACACCAAATGACGCACTGGATGCCGATGCAGGCGCCAACAACCTCCAGAATTCGCCAGAGGTCAGTAAGATCAACACCAGCACCGGCGAAATCGAGCTGACGTATACCGTGGATTCAGATCCAGCCAACAGCGATTACCCGCTGGATATCGATTTTTTTGCGGCCGATGATGATTTCGAGGAGGGCGAGACGTTCATCGGCACGGACGTTTACACGTCGGTCGACTTCTCGGGATTTGGAACATCTCCGTCCGAAAAATCCATCCT
>JACZYD010000183.1 GCA_022571255.1 Bacteroidota bacterium | reverse complement strand
AACGAGGCTCGGGGATGAAACGGGCATCTAAGAAAGCCTCCAGCACGGCCTTGGCCAATTCGATTCCGATGACCCGTCCGCCAATGCATACCACGTTCATGTCGTCGTGTTCCACCCCCTGGCGGGCAGTGTAGGTGTCATGGCAGAGGCAGGCCCGAATGCCCTTCACTTTGTTGGCGGTTATGTTGGCGCCAACCCCACTGCCACAGATGATGACGCCCTTTTCCGTTTCCCCCGAGCGCAGGGAACCGGCTACGGCAGCGGCAAACAGATTTGTTTGCGTAACCATGTAGGCGATCTGATAACCTCCCCAACTGTGGCCCATTGCACCGATCCTGTGACGATCCACAAATCCTTTGTCTATCAGTGCAGAAATTCCCGGCATTACTGCGTTCATGGCGCTTTCGCCTGGGTATCCAACCTTGTACGGAATGTCCGGCACGAATATCAGATAACCACGGCTGACATAATACGTGTAGTTCAATGTCGACCTGTGAAAATACGGCCGTCTGTGTCTGAAAAGTGACTCGGAATTCTTTTCGTAGAAATTGACCACCATCGGGTATTTCCGATTCGGATCAAACTCGTCAGGCTTGAAGAGCATTCCCTCCAGTTTTTCTCCATCCACGGATGTCCATGAAACCGGCTCGACGCTTCCCCAGGAAAACTGACTTTGTTGTGGATTTTCGAAGCTTAATCGTCGGGGCTTTTTAAATTTGGTATCACTGATCCAGACGTCAGGGAAGTCTGCGTAACTCTCGCGGGTATATAGATAGAAATCAGCGTCTTTTGCTTTTTCCGGTGTAGAGTAGCGATGCTCCGACAGAAGAAAATCAAACGGTGGCGTTTCTCCTCTGACACGATCCGTGCTGAAGCCCGCCTTTTTGGACCCGAAATGGAATGAGGAAAGCAAAAGATCCTTATCTGCATTCATCGTCGGAGATTCGGAGTCCGTGCGGATGATTCGATATCGAGTATCAGTTTCCCGGCCTTTTCCATTCGTAATGTTGACCGGAGCCCGATCGGCGATCGGATCTACCGCCCAGATGTCGTATTTGTCGTAAAGTAGAAACCATTCATCATTGTCCGTCCAACCGGCATCTCCATAACTGTTCGGTTTGTAAGGCCAATCATGAAGTTCATTGTCCAGGCGAAGTGTGATCAGCCGCGTTACGTTGGTCTCGATATCATCCTCCATGCCTCGCGTCCTCCACACGAGGCTGTCTCGATCCCACCAGTAGATATACTTACCTCCCGGAGACAATCGCGGCGTATCCTGAATTTTATTCAGGAGGAGAATTTTCTCACCCGTAATTACGTTTACGCCGTACGCATCGTAATACCGTGGTGAATCCCAGGAAGACAGCATCAGATATGGGAGGGTTGATCTACCGAGTGCGAATGAACCATCACCTTCGTCGGCCACTGTAACATCGGGTACCAGCTCAGATGCCAGTTGGACGAGTCTGTCGGCCATCCGGTCATACATGGCCAGGTATGTTCGGTCTGTTTCAGACTCGGCGCGTTTTATTTGTTGGGGTTGCAGCAGGGGATCTGTCCACGCCCATATGTCGAGATCCATCCGTTCTTCTTGGAGCATCGTGGTATCGTTGATAGCGGGCAATGGTGGAGGTGCAGTTCCGAAATAAATACGATTGCCTGACTTCGAGAAAGAGGGTTTTCTCTTATCACTGATCCACCAGCCCTCTTCGAATGCCGGATTATTCTTGCTCGCGATCTGTCTGGATTCTCCTTTCGCTATATCAGACAGAAACAGCCCTGCATCGGTAGCGACATCATCGTCGTCTTGAGGATTGTAAATGAAGGCCACCTGGCTTCCTTCCTCATCGATGACAAATTCAGAAATGGATCCGGCTCTGGACATGATTGGAATTTCAATTTCTTGTCCCGGTCTGATGGCAAACAGGCCGGAAATACTGTCGGGCTCGACCGTTCGAGTGTACACCAGCAGGTTTCCTGTTTTTGAAAAGGCAAAATCCAGGACAGCTGAAACGGAGGATTCATCCCATGTCGTCAGATTCAGAATAACGAGCCGTTTCTGGTCCTCTTCAGATTCATTTTTTCCTGGCGCCTTTTCGTCAGAACCTTCCGTTCCTGCATCGCTCGTGTCGCTCGAATCGGCCTCCGGAAAATCAATCAGGTATGCGATCCACGAGTCACCTTCTTCCGGTAACTCAAATCGAGCATTCGCAGCCAGCAGTGTGACCACTCCGCTCGCCAGATGCAACACACCCAGAGAATCTTCAGGAAGGTCCGACGTGTCGGTTTCGGCCAGTTTCAACGCTCGCACACTGTCCACCGCAGGCACGCGTTGAAACACCATAAACTCACTGCTTGCTGTAAATCTGGCCTTCTCCGCGCGTTCAATCGTCCAGGTTGTATCATTCTCACCCCCTCTGACGTGCAGTCGCTGATCCTTGCCGTCAGGCCCGACTTGCCATAAGGTCCAGGCTCCATTATTCGAAATCGTACTGGTGGAGATCATATCCCAGTCACCTACATCGTCGTGTGACAGGGGTCTTTTATCCTGAGCAAACAGCAGGACGGGTAAGACGAAAAAGAGGGCAATACATGAACAGAAACGGCGCCGTTCGGGCGACGATACGAATCGCAGGATATACATGGATCAAGTTCGATGAGGTGGGATGAAACCGTCTTCGATCCAATAATACGAAGTCTATCCAGGAATCGCCGCGAGGAAGAACAATCAATTTCCGAGTTCAACCTTCGTGCGGGGTAGAGGAATCCCTGCCGGTACATCTTCCTGCACGTTTTGAGTGCTGTGCATAACGTCGGATGCTTGGAGGTAGAGCCGTATCCACACTCGGCGAACTGACCTATTCTGACCCGACGAAATCTGACATACGACGGAAAGTTGCGACAGACAGATACCGCGCCCTGTCTCGTGGCCGCTCGAGTAAAGTCATCGTGTCCCTTAACCGTTCTCGAAACGACGCGGGCCCGGACTCGAGTCGATTCGGCAGAAAGTCGACTGCTCGCCGAGTTATTTTCTGCACTCTCGCGTCAGCGCGAATATAGCCGAGCGCCTCAGGTGGCAGAGGCATATCCAGCAGGTGATTGGCAATAGACAGAGAAACAAGGGATATTCGTGTGCAACGAAACCGTTCGAGAGAGGAAAAAAAGAGATCCCAATCCAGGTTTTCGGCCGACTGAACAAATTCGGAAATATCACAGACATGTTTCAGCTGTTCCCATCGATTTTTCACCAGGTGAAAACAGAGTATGAGCAGCATATCTTCGTCACTGAAGGTTTTCAAAGAGGCTCCGGACACCGTCACGGACCGGGACCGGTCATACAATTCTTCGAATCCGACTGGAAATGAAAAAAGAGGAGGGAGAAGTTTTACGTGGAGATCGAGATTGAAGAAGCCACGCGCTCTATGGAACTGAAACTGGCCGGTCTGCCACAGATATGTCTGCTCATGAAATGTCGAAAGATTGGTCAGTTTACTGAACGGTCTGTACCCGATCGAACTGAGACGGGCTCTTGCCCTGGAAAAATCGGAGCGTTGGATGAGAAGATCTACATCGATGAATGGACGAAGTTTGAGTTGTCCATAACCGAGCTGTGCGAGCGCCGGACCTTTAAGGGTCAATGACTTTATGCCGTCGTCTGAAAGATCCTGCATGATCTGATGCAGCTCCCTGACGAGGAAAGCCGTTTTCAGGGTTTCTGTCCTGACCTTTTCGGAGAGTTTTTCTTTAAATCCGTTCGGAAGGGAGAATTCTGAAAATGCGTGAAGCGAGTTGGAAAGCAGTGGCAGTGTCCTGTGAAAACGAGCGTGGAGGTACACTTTTTTCCAGTCGAGACTGCCGAGCGGCAATTCGTGCTATTCGCGAAATCACTTCGTCTGTGAGTCTCGTCCGGGCCGTCAACCGAACCACGTCAAATTCAGGGCTGCTTCTGATCAAATCTGTTTCAGAATTCATGGTTTGGCCGTTTCGGCGGGGTAATGGTATCCCCCCGGTGAAGTACATCTTTGCCTGTGCCGGCTGAGGGTCGGAAGTTGTAGATTAAAAAGATCCATGTCGAGAACACAAAGAACTGCGACGGAGATGTTTCCACTGTTTCAGGAATATATCTCCGGTACGAGGGCA
>JACZYD010000182.1 GCA_022571255.1 Bacteroidota bacterium | reverse complement strand
TTTCATCATTGAATCTCGGGTTCGGCGGCGAAAACGCGGGAGGCTCATATCACTCGGCATTTGATACGTTCGAACATTACATACGCTTCGGTGATCGTGACTTCATGTATGGTATCGCTCTTGCGCAGGTAACCGGCCGCGCCACACTCAGGCTCGCCAATGCGGACGTGTTGCCTTTTCGATTCACCAGTTTCTCGACTCATGTGGCCGCATATCTGACCGAGTTAAAGGAACTGGAAACTGATCTGCGCGAGGAAACCGAGCAAAAGAATGCGCTCGTTGAGTCCGGAGCCTATCAGCTCGCGGCCGACCCGACCCTCGTTTATGTTGCTCCAGAAATGGAGGCCGATATTCCTCATCTCAACTTTGCCCCTCTCCTGAATGCGATGCATGAACTCGAAGAAGCTGCCGAAAACGTAGACAAAATGCTCGAGGCGGCAACGGGGAATGCGTCGACTGGCGTAACTAGCGCGGCCGCCAGCTTGAACCGCCTGCTGTACCAGATCGAGCGTTCGATGACCAGTGACGAGGGACTTCCGCGTCGTCCGTGGTTCCGACACCTGGTTTATGCGCCGGGTTTCTATACGGGGTATGGCGTCAAAACATTGCCCGGGGTCCGAGAGGCCATCGAAAAAAGAGCCTGGGACGAAGCTGAGGTGGAAATCGCACGAGCTGCCGAGATGCTTGGGCGGGTGACGACCGAAATCCGCCGGATTGTATACGAATTGTCCGAATAGTCGATGGGCTGCGCCATGAAATCAAGATTCAGTACTCTCTGCGGGAAAATGCTGATCACGAGCGGAGTCGCGCTGATCACCTCCGGAATAATGGTCGGGTGTGGCGCAAATGGCGCGGCCGAAGACGATGCGGCGACGAAACGTCCGAACATCCTGTTCATTTTCACAGACGATCACAGTCCACGAGCCATATCGGCGTATGGCTCAGAGATCAATCAGACGCCTAACATAGACAGACTGGCCGCCGAAGGCATGTTGTTCGAACATACCCTCGTGACGAATTCGATCTGTGCACCCAGCCGGGCGACCATTCTGACCGGAAAATACAACCACTTGAACGGTCAGATTACCAACGGTGAACGCTTCGACGGAACGCAGCAAACATTCCCCAAGCTGCTTCAGGAAGCCGGGTACGAGACCGCAATGATTGGAAAATGGCACCTCAAGAGCGAACCTACCGGTTTTGACCACTGGCAGGTTTTGATCGGTCAGGGTCCGTATTACAACCCTCCCATTGGCACGCCCGAGGACACGACGATTGTTGAAGGATACACCACAGATATCCTCACCGATTTGGCTCTCGAGTGGCTGCAAAACGGCCGAGACCCGGAGAAACCGTTTCTGATGATGTATCAGCATAAAGCTCCTCACCGCAACTGGCAGCCGGGCCCGGACCACCTCACGATGTATGATGATGTCGTGATACCCGAGCCTGAAACGCTGCGTGATAATTACGAGGGGCGGACATCGGCCGCGAGAAACGCCAACATGACGGTTTTCCGCAACCTCACGGCAAATGACCTGAAAATTACGCCCCCGCGGAATCTCACCGAGGAACAACTCGCCACCTGGAACGCGGCGTACGAACCCAAAAATGAAGCACTCAGACGGGCCAATTTGAATGGCCAAGAACTGGACGCGTGGAAATACCAGCGCTACATCAAAGATTATTTACGCGCCGTAGCCTCCGTCGATGACAATATTGGAAGGGTGCTCGACTATCTGGAGGAATCCGGACTTGCGGAAAATACGGTGGTCGTTTATTCCTCGGACCAGGGTTGGTACCTCGGAGAACACGGATGGTACGATAAGCGCTGGATGTACGAAGAGTCTTTGCATATGCCGTTTATCGTGCGCTGGCCAGGTCACATCACGCCGGGAAGCCGCAATCAGGAGCTGGTCTCGAATGTGGATTTCGCGCCTACATTTCTGGATATCGCAGGAGCGGATATCCCGGAGGATATGCAGGGTTACAGCCTCGTCGACCAAATGACAAGCGCCAACCCCGAGCCCGTACGAGAAAATTTCTATTATCACTATTACGAATATCCCGGTTCTCATTGTGTGCAAAGACATTACGGAGTGCGTACGACCCGGTACAAACTGATTTATTTCTACGAAATCGGCGAATGGGAATTTTTCGACCTCGAAGAGGATCCGAATGAAATGACGTCTTTATACGAGTCGCCGGAACACGCCGAGCAGATTGAAAAACTTAAAACAGAGCTGGCGAGCCTCAGAGCCCAGCTTCGTGTGCCCGATGATATACGGCCGATGGCCGACTGCAATTCGGACGCCGGGGGATGGCCGGGTTTTGAAAAAGAATAGATGTGGGGGCGTGGCCCTTCAAAAAGGCCCAGACTTATTCGAACCTTCACGTCGAAAATAACGCGAATCCCCTGAGTATCTACGTACTTCTACGTGTATACTGAGTATGTAACCCGGCAACAACGTTCCGGCCGTACAACTGTATCGTCAGTGTCGTATACCGAGTTACAACCCCGTTTTATGTAGTCGGCGAGAGTTGATTCGGTTTGTGTGTTCTCGCCCCCACTAAGAGTTGGTTTGAGAGTTACTGTATGACCCCCGTTCTGTTACTGATTTCCGGATTTATCGCTTTCGCGGCTACACTTCTTTTAGTCCGCGTTGTGTGCAATTATGCGCTTCGAAAGGGCATGGTTGATCGCCCGGATGGAGAACGTAAACTGCATCCTTGTGCTGTTCCGAATATAGGAGGTCTTGCAATCTTTGGCGGATTTGGCGTAGGTCTGTTAGCCTTGCAGGTCGGTCTTTTATATACAGGTGCAACTCTCTCTCTACCGCACTGGGCTTTCTTCGCTGGCGCCTTCGCCATACTCGCCACTGGTTTGTGCGACGACATCAAAGGACTGGGATTCAAGTCAAAATTCTTTATTCAACTGATCATCGCATATGGTTTGCTCTTCGCGGGCTACAGAATTGACGTGTCTTTTCTGCCGTTCGTGGGTGAAACTGCCTTTGATCAAGCGCTCTATTCGGTTCCGTTGACTCTGATGTGGATTGTCGGTGCCATGAACGCGTTTAATCTGATCGACGGTTTGGACGGCCTGGCATCAGGACTGGCCGCCATCGCCGCGGGGTTCTTCATTTTCATTTTTGCAGTGAGTGGTAGTCCGATTGGGCTCGTCGCGATCGCCGTGCTTTTGATCGGAGTCTTCCTCGGTTTCCTGGCATACAATTTCCCGCCGGCTAAAATTTTTCTGGGTGATTCCGGAAGCCTTCTTGCCGGTTATTTACTTGCGGTCCTTGCTCTGGAAGGCACCAGCACCATGTCCCCGTCGATGGCATTTCTCGTACCCGTTTTAGTACTCGGCGTGCCGCTCGTTGATACCTCCGTGTGCATGCTTCGTCGCATCCTGGAAGGTCGGTCCCCCTTCCATCCAGATCATGATCACATCCATCATCGCTTGTCCGCAATTACATCGGAGCGCAATGCGACGCTGATTCTATATGCTGTTGCCACGTGGTTTGGACTGGCCGCTGTATTGATCTTGCGGTTCCCTCCGGGAATCGGATATATAATTGGTGGCGTGACGATTGCCTCAGCCGTACTCGGTGTTCGATCGCTAGGATATGTCAGTATTCAGGAGGCGATGTCGCTTCGAAAGTACGTTTCTCCGGCATTCAGTGAGCGATTTTTACGTGCCTCATCGGGCGAATTCAGCGGGGCTGTGGGAGATTCCGGACCGTCGAATGCCGGACCTTATGACGCGAGAGTAGAAGCTGACGATCTAATAGTGAAATCGGGTGACGGGCAGCCTCTTGTCCACTCGTCAAGTGCCGTTCACACGATCCACGTGAACCCCCTCCCTGACAGGGATACGAAAGAGTCCATCAAGGATTAATTTTGGTGCGGTCGAAGCCGATAACAAAAGCCTCACTCCTTCCGAGTTTTTTTGAGGTCTTATGGTGTCGTCTCTCGAAGCTACCCTTCTGATTATCTGGGTTGTCCCAGTCCTTGCCATCTTTGTGTTCAGTATCAGGGCATTCGCCCGGCCAACGATTCAAAACTCGGTTACGTACTCAGTCGTCACGTCAGCCGAAAATTTCAAATCGAGGGTTCCAGTATTCGAAATCGATTGGAACGATCGCCCAGATTCTCAATACGTGCTGTT
>JACZYD010000066.1 GCA_022571255.1 Bacteroidota bacterium | reverse complement strand
AAGAAGGACCTGATTGAAATTATTGAATTGCCGGACAAACGCTGGTTTCTCGGTGTTCAGTTCCACCCGGAATACAAAACTACGGTAGGCAATCCACATCCATTGTTTCGCGCTTTTGTGGGCGCATCCGTTTCGTATGCCCATGAGTCCGACATGCTTGAAAAACCACGTCCAAAAAGCCGGGAGAAAAAACTTCAACTGGCGTCGGCAAAGATGTAAGACGGCAATTAAAGTCTGCGCATCAAGGCAATAACCCTCCCTTCCACCTGCGTATGCAACGGTTCAGGATGGATGGTCGAATACGAAGGATCCGATGCAACCAGAGAGGGCAATGAGCCCAGTGCCTCGAATCGTCGTACGATAAATTCCCCCCTGCGGGCACACACGACTAATTCTCCCGGTTCGATCCGGTCTTGCGAAACACGTTCTACGATAACTAGATCTCCTCTGAAAATGCCATCAGGTCGCATGGCGTGATCCCCCGCACGCACTGCAAAGCAGGATCCGGCAGACGCGATTCCGCGAAAAAACCGTCGATCCACGAGCAGCTTTTCGGCAAGAAGCCGGGCGAGAGGAGTGTCGGGTACCGATCCGGCGCGCCGGATGAGAATTTCCTGGACGCCATCCTCTGGAGACCCAGGTTCGAAATTCTCGCGTGTCAACAGCAGGCTCCGGGCCAGCCCTTTTTCCCGCGTGACATATCCTTTAGTCTCCAGTATACCGACCAGTTTCTGTGCGCTGCTGATCGATCGGGCACCCATGGCCGTGGTAATTTCCTGAAGCGTGGGGGCCCGGCGGTTTTTCTTGATATAGGCCTCAATAAACAGGTAAACGCTGCGTTGTTTGTCCGTGAGGCCGAGAGAAGGCATGAATGTGTACAAAAATAATATATATATACTATTATAATACAGTATAAAGTATATATTTACACCACGACGATCTCTCCGACTCATCAATTCCAATCTTCAGAGCGTTCTTCAGGCTGGTTTTTGCTGAAACGACCGAAAAATGGGGGATTACATAGTTCGTCGGGCTTGACTTTTCTGACAAATGGCTTACCTTTTGGCCAAAGTGGGGAAATGTGGGGAATATTCCCATACAGTTTTCGACAGAAAAAGCATGATCTGCTGCGAAAAGGGTTCAGATGTCAAGTTTCAAAGGACAGGCGTATTACTCCGTCGACAAGAAAGGGCGGGTTGCTATTCCGGCGAAAATGCGTTCAGCATTACGGCCGGAAGCCTTGGGCACGTTTACCATGACTCGCGGTTTTGAGCAGTGCATCTATCTGTATCCACTCGATGAATGGCAGAGAAAGGAGGTCGAGTATCAGGCGCTTAACACATACAACCGAAAGGCGAGGCATCTGATTCGTTCCATATTGATGTGGGCGGATGAAGTTGCTCTGGACGGACAAGGAAGAGTGGCATTGATGAAACCGTTAATTGAATATGCAGGGATAAAAGATCGCGCCTTGATCATAGGGGCCATGGATCGCATCGAAATATGGGATCCTGAAGTATTTGGGAAATATCTGGACGATCAACCGGACGACCATGAGGCTCTTGCCGAGTCGGTAATGGGTTCGTGAGATGCCCGGAAATGGACACCACGATGTGAATGCGAGTGATAAGTCGAAGCAGTTTTTAAAATATGCGACGGAGTATCACGCGCCTGTTCTTTGTAATGATGTAATAGAGGGACTGATTACCGATTCGGATGGGATCTATCTCGACGCGACATTTGGTGGCGGAGGTCATGCAGCTGCACTGATGGATGCCTTGGGGGCAGAATCACTTGTAATAGGAGTGGATCAGGATCTTGAGGCGATCGAGCAGGGCAGATCAAGGCTCGGAGCAGAAATTGAAACGGGCAAATTGATTCTGGTGTCTGGCAATTTTGCCCGGTTAGAGGAAATTGTAGCCGAATACGCTCCGGGAAAAATAGACGGTGTATTGTTTGATCTTGGTGTTTCGTCTCACCAGCTTGATGTCGCGAAGCGTGGATTCAGCCATCGTTCAGAGGGTCCACTGGATATGCGGATGAACACCGACTCTGCACTCCGTGCAGATGCGATTGTAAATACTTGGACTTTTTCAGAGCTGGTTCGATTGTTTCGAATCAATGGGGAAGAACCGAGAGCGCCGGCGATTGCCCGCAGAATCGTAAACGTCAGACCGATTTCTACCACGCGAGAGCTTGCTGAGGTTGTACGAAAAAGCGTTCCCGAGCTGCGAGAATCCAAGACACTGGCCAGAATATTCCAGGCTATCCGGATTGGTGTAAATGAAGAACTCGACATGCTGGAGCAAGGATTACATGCGGCTGCGAATGTACTCAAACCGAAAGGCAGGCTGGTCGCGATCAGCTACCATTCTCTGGAGGACAGACGTGTGAAACGATTTCTTCGAACCGGAAACTTCGAGGGTCGACTCGAGCGTGACATTTATGGCAATCCCATACGGCCGTTCCGTGAACTCACGCGCAAACCTGTCTCTGCTTCGGAAGAAGAGACGGGAGTCAATTCTCGGGCCAGAAGTGCGAGGTTGCGGATCGGAGAGAAGACCAGTGCGAAAGAGAGCGGTGTTGCACAGAGCGGAGCAGTCCATTGATTACAGACGACGAATGATTACAGATGACATAAAAAGGAAATAAAAATGCAGGTACAACGCACCCGGCATAAAAAGAAGCCCATCCGCAGGAAATACCGGTTCATCAAGGGTCAGAGCAGTTCTGCGCCACGAAAGAGGGAGAAGACAGCAGTCGCTGCTCCGGCACCTGCTCGAAATTCCATTAAGAAGGTCAGTGCAGCGAAAAAAACCGCCAGAAAACGGACCGTGGATCGAGAGACTTCCCGGGCGCCACGCACCGCCTTCCTCGACGCACCAGGTTGGGATGATCTGAAAATAGAGCGGAACGACCGCGTCAGAAAGAATAACAGGGAGTCACAAATCCTGAGCGCGTTATCAACGGTCAGGATTTCGTTGGGGATACTGGTCGTAGCTGCACTTTTTACCCTGTATGTCGGTCATGTCCAGGCTACAAAGAATCAGTTGAACGAACTGTATCAGGTGCGCAAAAACAATTTCGCCCTGAATCTGAAATACAATCAGCTGCAGGGTGAATACGATACAGCCACGGGTCCCGCGGTGATTTATGAGCGTGCGGCTGCCCTCGGCTTGAAGGAACAGAAACTGTCAGGGCCTCCAGTCTATCTCGACCAGACGCGGCGCTGAACCTCCTGAACAGAATTTGCAGCCCAGAGACCAGATATTATCCCGGATGTACATGACGCTCGCTCTTATGACCGTCATTCCGTTCATTGTTGCGGTTCAAGTCATCCGACTGGGGCTGCTCGAAAACGATGAGCTTCGCAAAATCGGTGAGCGTCAGGCGAGGACCGAAATCGAGATTCCCGCACTGCGCGGTACGATTCGGGATGCAGCGAATCGTGTTCTTGCAGACGACAGGGTTCGTGAAATCATTGTCATCGATCCTACGGTAGACGGGTTTCAGCAGAATTTAATGCGTCATTACGCTGTGTTGTCGAAGGCGACCGGTCTGTCTGTCAATACCATAGATCGCCGCGTCCGTGGCCGTGAAAGTAAAAAATACCTGGTGCTCTCCCGAGATGTAACACTGAATGAAGACACGCGATCTGCGGTTCAAAAAATCCCTGGCGTAAGTATCAGGAAAGAATTTTCACGGCATTACAACTACGGGCGATCGGGTCCCCATGTCAGAGGATATGTGGACATCGATATGAAAGGGCTGGAGGGGGTCGAGAAACAATATGACGAAATCCTCTCGGGTAAGCCGGGAAGGCGGGTCGCTATCCGGGACCGCCGGGGAGTTCGCAAAATGTTACCAGGCGGCAAAGTGATAGAACCGCAGCACGGTGAGTCGATAAAGCTGACCATCAATATCGTCCACCAGACGATCATGGAGGAAGAACTCGCGTCTGGTTCGGAAGCGGCCGGTGCAACGTGGTCGTCAGCGATTGCGCTGGATCCGTTCACCGGAGCCATTCTTGCCATGGCGAACTACCCGTCGTACGATCTGAATCATCCGGCCGGCGTTCCGACAGTCAACAGGAAAAACAGATCGATCGTCAATCGATTTGAGCCCGGATCCACATTTAAACTGATCGCAGCCGTAACAGCGATAGAAACCGGTGTTGTCGCCATGAGCGACACGTTCGACACGGGAGCGGGATACGATCGGATTGCCGGATGGCCTGTTCGAGACACCCGCGGACACGGACGAATTCCGTTCACGGAAGTGATATCCTTGTCGAGCAATATTGGTTTTGCTCAACTGTCCGAAGACCTGGACCACGGCGCATATTATCAGTATGCACGCGCCCTCGGGTTTGGCCAGACGCTGGGCATTGATCTTCCGGGAGAGGTGAGCGGAAAATTAATCCGTCCGTCGTCATGGTCCGGCTCGACACTCTCGTCGATGTCCCGCGGATATGGTATCGACGCAACAGCGCTTCAACTGCTCGTGGCTTACAGCGCACTTGCGAACGGCGGCCTTGTGGTAAAGCCGTTCATTGTCTCTGAACGGTTTGACCATGCTGGAAATACCGTCTGGAAAATTCGTCCGGATTCTATTCGAAGGGCGTTTTCACGCGAAACGGCAGCGACACTGTTACCAGCGTTTGAAAATGTAGTCATCTCCGGGACCGCCCGGACCGCCCAATTACGCGGAGTCCGAGTTGCCGGTAAAACGGGCACGGCAAAAAAGGCAGCCAACGGTTCCTATTCAAGTGGAAAATATCGGGCTTCTTTTGTTGGTTTTTTTCCTGCTGAAAACCCCAGAGTCGCCATGATTGTCGTCATGGACGAACCACGTTCGAGCATTTACGGTGGGCATACGGCAGCACCGGTGTTCCAAAAAATTGCGGAGAGATGGATTCCCCTGTTTCCTGATATCCAAAGAACCGGTCGGCCAGTTGACTTGCAGGAAGCGCGTTCTGAGCAGGACTCTGAAAAGGACGCCGCTGCCGAGGTTACCGCTGCCGCTTGCGCTCCCGGGGCCACTGATGCCACGTGCGCCACTGCTGCCGCTTGCGCTCCCGGGGCCGCTGATCCCATGTGCGTCACTGAGGTCACCATGCGGATTTCGGACGCAGCGAATTTTCCGGCCGAAATTGCCCGGAGAAGACTGTCATTGCTGAATGTACAGAACACAATTTCAGGCATGGAGGGCAGGCACGACAGCAACGAGAAAATCGAAACAACCGGGATGCCTGATTTGATAGGCATGGGTGCCCGGGATGCTTCTTTCATTCTGGCCCTCCGGGGGATCCGCGTCAGATTGGAAGGAAACGGTCGGGTCGTGTCACAGTCTCCTCTGCCGGGCAAAAAGCCAGGTGAAAACGTTTTACTGAGGCTGAGGTAGTTGTATTTATGGGAGAATCAGAATCCGTTGGTACGAGAAGGAAAGAAGATGATAAGCTGGTCGACTATTCGCGAACGGCTTCGTGTCGAGGAATTGTTGGCACAGAAAAATACCGGGAGTCGGGACGACCGAGAGCCTGCACCGGGCACAACAATAAGACGTGTGGTTTTTGATAGCCGCGACGTCAGGCCGGGCGATTGTTTCGTCGCAATTCGCGGCGAACTCTCGGACGGTCACCTGTTCATTGACAAGGCTGTTTTTAACGGAGCTCACACCATCGTGTGCGAGGCGGCGTCGGCGAACTCGAGAGAGGGGTTTCCCGACGTCGCCATCGTTCACGTAACGGACAGCCGCAAGGCTCTTTTGGCAATATCATCTGTCATGAATGATGACCCGGGAGAAAAAATGACTCTGATCGGCACTACCGGTACGAACGGAAAAACGACTGTGGCAACACTCGTCAGATTTGTACTTCAGAGCCAGGGGACTGAATGTGGTCTTGTGGGAACGACCGGATACGGATACCGGGATATCCATTATGAGGCTCGTACCACAACGCCTTCGCCCACGCGGCTCTATGCACTGCTGTCAGAAATGAATGCCGTCGGGGTGAAGGCCTGCTCGATGGAGGTGTCTTCGCACGCGCTTGTACAGTCCCGGGTCCGCATCAGGGATTTCAACGTCGCGATTTTTACCAACCTGACGCGCGATCATCTGGACTACCATCGCACCAACGAGGCATATTTCGAAGCGAAAAAGAAACTGTTCGACGGGCTGGATTCTACGGCGACGGCGGTCGTAAACGCAGATGACGAATCGGGCCGGAGTGTTTGCCGTGATACCAATGCCCATGTGATCACCTTCGGGACCGGAGACGACGTGGATGTGAAATACAAAATTGTGGGGGGTGACCCGCGCGCGCTGAGGATGCAGATCGACGGCGCCGAATCTTCCTTCCGGTTGGCAGGGCGTTTTAATGCGGAAAACCTTGCGGCAGCCTATTCAGCGGGAGTCAGTCTGGGAATTTCGGGATCCAGTGTTCTGTATTCCTTGTCTGCCGCACCGCCGGTGCGCGGGAGATTTCAAGTGCTGGCGGCAACGTGCAATCGTAGCGTGATCATCGATTATGCACACACACCGGACGCACTGGAAAACGTGTTGAGAGAGGCGAGAAAACATACGCCGGAGGGATCAAAGCTCTGGTGCATATTCGGTTGCGGGGGCGACCGGGATGCAGGAAAGAGACCAATTATGGGTGCGATCGCAGAAAAACATGCGGATCATGTCGTCCTCACGGATGACAATCCACGCAGGGAGAATTCCAGCACAATCATGTCGGATATCCGCTCTGGAATGCTGAATCCGGATGCTGCGACGTGCATTGCAGATCGACGGAAGGCGATTCACTATTCGGCAGACCGGACGCTCGACGGTGATGTGATTGTGGTAGCAGGAAAAGGACATGAAACGGTCCAGATCATTGGCGCGGAGCGTCTGGCGTTTGATGATTCGGAAGTCGCCGGTGCAGCGTTTGATGTGAAGGTGCCGGACGAGAGTTGGAAACGGACTCAGGAGTTATAGGCGGAGTCGAAATAAAAAGATGCTCTATTATCTCATCAAATATCTGGAGGCCCAATATCAGCCGCCCGGATTTCAGGTGATCCAGTTCATCACGTTTCGGGCGTCTCTGGCAGCGATTACTGCGATCGTTATTTCTGTGTTCGTCGGCAGAAGTGTCATTTCCTGGCTGACAAAAAAACAACTCAAAGAAAACGTCCGGCGGGGGCATCTGGCCGGTGTGGTAGATCACTCCCATAAGGCGGGTACGCCAACAATGGGGGGCCTGATCATCCTCATGGCCGTTCTCGGGTCGACGCTTCTTTGGGGCGCTATTGCCGAAGTGTATGTCTGGCTGATTGTGCTTGCAACTGCATGGATGGGAGCTTTTGGTTTTGCCGACGACTATATCAAGGTTGTCAAAGGAGATAAAGGGGGATTAAGTGCGCGAATCAAGCTGACGGGCCAGGTTTCCCTGGGTTTAATCGTTGGATCCGTACTCTATTTCCACCCTCAATTCAGCGATATTCGAACGCTCACCTATCTGCCGTTTGCCACGAATGAAACGTTCGACTACAATTTTTTGAAATTCATAGTTACCGGAGTTGATCTCGGCTGGCTGATCACTATTCCCGTTGCCATTTTCATCATCACTGCCCTGTCCAATGCCGTAAATCTGACGGATGGACTCGATGGCCTCGCCGCAGGGGTGACCGGCATTGTAGCGCTTGGACTGACGGCGTTGACGTACATCGCTGGGCACGCCGTATTGGCAGATTATCTGAACGAAATGTTACTTCCGGGCGCAGGTGAATTGACCATTTTTGCAGCGGCACTGTCCGCAGCCTGTTTTGGATTTCTCTGGTACAACGGATTTCCCGCAGCCGTATTCATGGGAGATACCGGCGCACTCTCCCTCGGAGCAGCCGTGGGCACACTTACTCTGATGGTCAAGAAAGAGCTGCTGCTCCCGATTTTATGTGCGGTTTTTTTCATTGAATCGCTTTCCGTCATCATTCAGACCGGGTATTTCAAATATACACGGAAAAAAACCGGTACAGGGAAACGGGTTTTTCTCATGGCACCCCTGCACCACCATTATGAGGCAAAGGGATATCACGAAGGCAAAATCGTGATTCGTTTCTGGCTCGTAACGGCTCTGACGGTTATCGCCGCACTTCTTATCCTTCGCATAAAATGACCGGTAGACCGATGTTATTGGAATCGAAGGAAAACATGGCGGACGAGCTTCGGGGCAAAAGAATCACCGTTGCAGGTGCTGCAAGAAGTGGACTGGCGGCGGCCAGACTGTTGTGCGAGTTCGACGTGACCGTTTTTGTTTCGGATTCTGGAGTACTGCCCGAGGTGAGTCGCGCCTGGTTGGATGCACAACGGTTTTCGTTTGAAGAAGGGGGGCACTCCGGTCGAGCAACCGAAGCTGACTTTATTATCACAAGCCCGGGAATACCGCCCGATTCACCGGTTCTCCGATCAGCGTTCGAGAAGCAGATCCCCGTTTATTCAGAACTCGAGTTTGCTTCCTGGTTCTGCGACGCTCCGATGGTTGCCATTACCGGGAGTAACGGAAAAACGACGACCACATCACTGGTTGGCGACATGCTCTCGGCAAGCGGCCGCACGACTCATGTAGCCGGCAACATCGGCAGACCATTTTCTGAAATCGTGTTGACCGTGGAGCCGAAAGATGCGGTTGTGTTGGAAGTATCGAGCTTTCAACTCGAATACATCAGCAAATTTCACCCCCGTATTTCGGTCCTGCTCAATATCACTCCGGATCACATGGACCGGTATGACCACGATCTGGACAGGTATGCAGAAAACAAATACAGAATCACCGTGAACCAGACCGAATCCGATGTCATGGTCTACAACATGGATGATACATGGATTTCCCATCGCGTTGCGACCGACAAACAACCAGGCAGACCGCAAGCGCTGGGTTTCACACTGACAGACAATAACAAAGCCGCCGGGTTTGTGTCCGGAGACCGGTTAATCCTCAACACTCACGAAAAAGGAGAGATACTTATGTCCAGAGATGAGTTGCCCGTTCGCGGGCGACACAATGTGTACAATTCACTTGCGGCTTCGATTGCAGCACGGATGATGGAAGTTGGAAGTGAAACAGTACGCAACAGTCTTTCATCGTTCGAAGGAGTCGAACACCGGCTCGAATTCGTGCGCGAGGTCGACGGCGTTCGATATATCAACGATTCGAAAGCCACGAACGTGAACGCCCTGTGGTATGCTCTCGAGAGTTTCAACGATCCCATTATTCTGATCGCTGGTGGACGCGACAAAGGCAATGATTACAGTTCGATCGTTTCGCTCGTAAAAGAGCGGGTCAGGCTGCTGATTTCCATTGGGGAGAGCGCCGCAACCGTAGATCAGGCTCTCGGGCCGTACGTGGAAAAACGTACGATGGCAGAGAGTATGGAAGATGCTGTCCGATATGCGTCCAATCTGGCCAGACCCGGTGAAACGGTATTGTTGAGCCCGGCTTGTTCATCGTTCGACATGTTCGCCAATTTCGAAGCCCGTGGAGACACCTTTAAACGACTGATATCGAATCTGTAAGCGTGCAGCTGTAAGAGCGGCCCGAACCCATGACCTCAATCGCACTTTATTTAAAAAAAGACCGGCCGGTAGACAAGTTTGTGCTCTGGTCTGCTTTCATGCTGGCGGGTGTGGGTGTCGCATCGGTATACAGTGCAATTACTTATTTCGCCGAGACACAGGCGGGCGGAAACACCAATCGACTTCTGGTTGCTCATTTATTACGCGTCGGAGCGGCGATCGGCCTGATGGGATTGTTCAGTGTCATCGATTACAGGCTTCTTGCCAGATACAGCCGTTATGCGGTTATTCTGACACTCGGATTTCTTGTGGCGGTGCAGGTCATGGGCGTAGCGTACGGTGGAGCGACCCGATGGCTGAAAATCGGACCGTTTGTGTTTCAGCCTTCCGATCCAGCGCGCGTGGCTCTGATTCTGTTCGTATCCATGCTGCTTGCGCGAAAGCAAGATTACATCAAATCATTTACACGTTCGTTCGCGCCCATATTTTTGTGGATTCTGCTTGCCGTGGCCCTGATCGGCATCGAAGACCTCTCCACGGCAGCTCTTTTACTCTGCAGTGCTCTTGTGCTGTGTTTCATCGCACGCGTGAGCATCATTCATCTCGGTGCACTCGGCATCGTGGGAATCTTTCTGGGCTATCTGCTTCTTCTTGGCTCACCGGCGCGTGCGGCCCGAATAGAAGCGTGGCTGGGTATCAAGTTGTTTCCCAATACAGAAGCCGTAGAAGTATTCAATACGCAGGGAGAACAGTATCAATCCAGCCAGGCCAAAATCGCATTTGCAACAGGGGGGCTGACGGGGGTCGGACCAGGGAAAAGTGCCATGAAAGGATTTATTCCGGCGTCATATAATGATTTTATTTATGCGATTATCGCAGAAGAATACGGAGTGCTGGGGGCGATCATGCTGCTGATGTTATACGTCCTGATTCTGTTTCGCGGTATGCTCAGAATCGCCCGGCGAGCGCCGGACCCACTGGGTCTGTTTCTGAGCGTCGGGCTGGTTGTCATGCTTACGTTATACGGATTCATTCACGCCGGCGTTGCTTCCGGGCTCTTGCCCGTCACCGGATTGGCATTGCCGTTTGTTTCGTATGGCGGGTCATCGATGATCGCCAACGGTGTGATGGTCGGAATTCTCCTGAATATATCCAGGCAGGTTGAACAGTGATGTCCGAACCCATCAGATCACCACGCATCCTGCTTACCGGAGGAGGGACGGGAGGCCATGTATTTCCGGCAATTGCCATTGCTGACGCCGTTCGGCGACAGTGCCCGGAGGCTGTCCTTGCTTTCGCAGGGTCGCGTGATCGAATCGAATGGACGGCAGTTCCGAAGGCAGGATACGCAATCCATGCCATCAGCGTCCAGGGGTTGTTGAGGCAATTTTCAGCAGGAAATGTTTTGAGGAATTTGAAAATCCCGTTTATTGTGTCAAAAGGGCTCCTTCAGTCCTGGAAACTCGTCGACGCATTTGATGCCGACGTTGCCGTTGGAACCGGAGGATTTGTTTCTGCTCCGGTAATCTGGGCGGCGCATTTAAGAAAGCGACCGGTCTTGATTCAGGAGCAGAATGCCCATGTCGGGTTAACGAATCGAATGCTGGCACGATTCGCTGACCGGATTCATACCGCATATACGGAGACCCTTTCGGTGTTTCCTGCGGATCGTACGACGGTCTCCGGAAATCCGACCCGGGAAGGACTCATTGACATTTCCCTGAACGAAGCACGAGACTATTTCTCGATAGAGCCGGACCAGCGGGTTTTACTCGTTCTGGGAGGATCAGGGGGCAGTCGGGCCATCAATGACACGTTCGAGCGACAGTTGCTCGATTTTCTGGCAGAAAAAAACGTTGTGCTCCTATGGCAGACGGGACCCGGATATTACGATCGACTGGAAAGAGAACTTGACAAACATCCAAGACTCCGACTGCTGAAATTTATCGATCGAATGGACTATGCATACGCAGTGGCGAGTCTCGCCATCTGCCGCTCCGGGGCGTCAACATGCAGTGAATTGATGATTACCGGTACGCCATCCATTCTGATTCCGTCGCCGAATGTTGCCGAGAACCACCAGACCCGGAATGCGGAAAGTCTGATGCGCAAAGGCGCGGCCCGCATGCTTCCGGAATCCCGCATCAGGGCCGAGCTCTTCGATACCTGGCTGGATTTATGGAGAGATTCCGCCGCACGGAAAGAGCTCGCGGAAAAAGCGCTGGAAAATGCAACACCTCATGCGGCGGACACGATTGCTGCCGACGTGTTGGACCTCGCTCGCAAAATGTCAAACGCACGGGCAGGGAGGCGCCTCGACTCATGAATAAAATCCATAATAAAACCGGGCGCCAGCGCGAGGCAGACGCACGCGGACGCGAGGCAGACGCACACCGGCGCGAGTCTGACGCACACCGGCGCGAGGCAGACGCACACGGACGCGAGGCAGACCGGCGCGAGTCTGACGCACATCGGCGCCAGCCCGACGCACACCGGCGCCAGCCCGCATTCGGGCGTATTCGAAAGATCCATATGGTCGGCATCGGTGGCATCGGGATGAGTTCTATCGCCGAGGTTCTGCTTTGCCGCGGTTACCGGGTAACGGGATCTGACCTTGAGCTCAGCGATGTAACAGAGCGTCTCGAACAGATGGGGGCGGATATTTACGAAGGCCACGATGCCAGTCACATCGGGCAGCCCGACGTAGTGGTCTATTCATCGGCTATCGAACCATCCATAAACAGGGAGACGGTGGAGGCGGAAGCCCGAAGAATTCCTCTGATTCCGCGATCCGTTATGCTGGGCGAATTGATGCGCAGCAAATACGGAATTGGCATTGCCGGTACACACGGTAAAACCACGACGACATCGATTACGGGGTTGGTGGTGAGCGCGGGCGGGTTCGATCCGACGGTCATCGTGGGGGGTAAAGTTTCCGTATTCGGTTCAAATGCTGTTTCGGGAGAGGGAGATGTCATTATCGTAGAAGCAGACGAATACGATCGGACATTTCTTCGTCTGACACCCTCCGTCGCTGTGATCACCAATATCGAAGAAGACCATCTGGACATTTATTCTGACCTGGATGATATCCTGTCTGCGTTCGTGCAGTACGCGAACAGCGTTCCTTTTTATGGCGCAGTAATCATGTGTCTTGATGACGCCCGGGTGCAGTCGATCGTTGAAAGGATCGATCGCCGGATTGTGACCTACGGTACAAACAGGCAGGCACACGTTCGAGCCGAGAACATCGTGCAGACGGGCAGGATCATGTCGTTCGATGTGTACTCGCTCGCCACTCACCTCGGAAGCGCCCAAATCAATGCCCCGGGTATCCACAATGTTCGAAATGCGTTGGCTGCCATCGCAGTAGGCCTGGAACTTGATATCTCCTTTGATACCATACAATCGGGTCTTGCGGCGTTTGATGGCATCCAGAGGCGTATGGAAGAGCTCGGTTGTGTCCGAAATATCCGTGTGGTGGATGATTATGCGCATCATCCGACAGAGATAAGGGCTTCCCTGGACGGGGCAAAAAACTGCTGGCCGGACTCACGCATCATCGCAGTATTTCAGCCGCATCTTTACTCCCGGACACGAGACTTCCAGGAGGCGTTCGCGCGGTCGTTCTTCGATGCAGACGTGGTTGTGTTCATGGATGTATACCCGGCCCGTGAAGAGCCGCTTCACGGTATAGACGGCTCACTGATCGCCGAACTGGCCAGGTCATTCGGGCATCAGGACGTGCACTATGTAAAGGACAAAACCCAGATGCCGGAATACGTGGCCAGGCTTTCGAAAGAAGGTGACGTCATACTGGCACTTGGAGCCGGCGATATCTGGCGGTACAGCAGGGAGTTGGTCCACGTGTTGGAACCGGTAAAGAAATGAGCACTTATTTACACGGATATATCAAACGGTCGGGTTTTCATCAGGGCATGGCACTGATGATCCTGATCGTCCTGGGACTGGGCACGTGGGGATGGTTCATGACCATTGAACTGGATCGGATAATAATTACGGGCGCCGAAAACGCATCGGTTGCCGACATCGAAAATCTCGCTGCCCTGAGCGTGGGAGAGAAAATATTCAATATTAATGTTGCGCTGGTGAGTGCGCGCATAGAGCGTCATCCGTGGATTTCGAAAGCCCGTATTTCCCGGCTTCCGACGGGTACGCTTAGAATCCGCATTGAAGAAAGCACGCCGGTGGTTCTGGTGTTGGACTTGTCCGGTAGGCGGGCCTTCTATCTGGATCGGGAAGGTGTGCGTTTGTCCCCCGTAGTTGACCGGCCCTACGACGTCCCCATCTTCCGTGGTTATTCCGACGGGTTCGACGAGACGGGCGAAACCGCTAACGGCACGGTCCGGGAATTCCTCAGAGTTCTGGCGGATGACCTCTCGGGAGCAGGTGACATGATATCGGAAGTGAAATTGATTTCGCAAAAGATCGAATTGCGACTCGAGCCTGTCGGAAATCATGGAGCCGTTCCTGTCATGCTTGGTTCGTCGGAATTTGAGGAAAAGTTCGAAAGGCTTCACGCCTTCTGGTACCAGGTCATGCTTCCCGGGCAGGAACAGGATTTTGGTCGGATCGATCTCCGCTATGACAGTCAGATAGTAGTCCGGAGTGCCTCTCCGTAAGGAAAGCCTCTTCCGGGCTTTAAAACAATAAAGCCATATGAACGAAAAAATTGTAGTCGGACTCGATATCGGGACGACAAAAGTATGTGCGGTCGTTGCGACGACCGACGACCTGAACAGGGTAAATATTCTCGGGGTCGGAGTTGCTCCGTCAGACGGGTTGAACCGGGGTGTCGTGGTGAACATCGACAAAACGGTTGTGGCCGTTCAGGAGGCTGTATCAGAAGCCGAGCGTATGGCCGGTGTGGATGTACACAACGTGATTGTGGGCATTGCGGGGGACCACGTCCAGAGTTTCCAGTCGCGCGGCGTAGTTACCATATCGCATCAGGATGGTGTGATACAGGATTCGGACGTGCAGCGTCTCCTGGAGGATACCACACACGTGGCCATGCCGGCAGACCGGGAAATATTACACGTCATCCCGCAGGAATTCATTGTGGACGGTCAGGACGGAGTTGTGGATCCCGTAGGAATGAACGGGGTCCGTCTTGAAGCCAATGTGCACATTATTACCGGTCTGGTCTCGGCGGCTAAAAACATATATCGGTGCATAGAGAAGGCCGGATATCACGTGGCTGACATCGTACTGGAGCCACTCGGGTCGTCGTTTGCGGTGTTGTATCACGACGAAAAGGAAGTAGGCGTTGCATTGATCGACATCGGTGGAGGAACGACAGACATCGCGGTTTTCGAGGACAATACCATCAGGCACACGGCGGTTGTTGCGGTGGCGGGCAACAAGGTGACCGATGATATCAGGAAGGGGTTGGGCGTCATGCGCGACCAGGCGGAGCAGCTCAAATGTGGTTTTGGAGTGGCGATGACGGGTCTGGTTTCCGATGAGGAAATCACCATTCCGGGGTTGGGCGGCCGAAGCGAGAAAAGAATTGGAAGCAGCACGCTGGCGCAGATAATCAGACCCAGGCTGGAAGAAATCCTCGAAATCGCAGCCATTGAAATCAAACGGAGCGGATATGCGAGGCATCTATCGGCGGGTGTTGTGTTGACTGGAGGTGGTTCCCTTATTCCCGGAACGGATGAACTCGCAGCAGAAATTCTGGGTCTTGAGGCCCGGATTGGCAGGCCCATGGGTCTGTCCGGTGGACTGGTAGAAGAGGTCAGCGATCCAAAGTTCGCCACAGGTGTGGGGCTCGTGCTTTACGGTCTCAGACCCGAAATGATAGGAGGGACGCCGTTCCGGACAGACATGGCCGAACTGGGTGAAGGACATACAAACGGCGATAAGCTGGTTAAAAACATCGCGAGCAGGATGAAAACCTGGTTCGACGAGCTGTAGACAGAGAAGTGTTCAGACAGAAAAATGCGTTTCGGGAATGCTCGCCCGGACGCAAATATCAGAAACGAGTTTTAATAATGACTGGAGGTTAACATGGAGAGTTTATTCGACTCCCATTTTGCATTTGACGATGCAGAAAATGAGGAAGCACAGATCTGCGTGGTTGGCGTCGGCGGCGGCGGCGGCAACGCAGTAAACAATATGATTCGGCACGGGATTACGGGCGTCGAATTTTATGCCATAAACACGGATTCGCAGGCGCTCGCCGAGAATCTTGCACCGAACAAGATTCAAGCGGGTCTTGGCCTTACGAAAGGTCTTGGAGCTGGCGCTCGGCCCGCAATCGGGGCGCAGGCCATTGAAGAAAACCGGGCTGAAATCGAGAAAGCGATTTCGGGATACGATATGGTATTCATAACCGCCGGGATGGGTGGAGGTACGGGCACCGGAGGGGCTCCGATCGTGGCTGCAATTGCAAAAGAGCTCGGCATTCTGTCGGTTGCGGTGGTCACAAAACCATTCGATTGTGAAGGACGTCGTCGGGCAGAGGTTGCAGCGGTGGGTCTGGATGTGCTCAGAAACAATGTGGATACGTTGATCGTGATTCCCAACGAGAGATTGCTCGATATTTCAGAAGCCGAAACAACACTGGTTGAGGCTTTCGAAGCGGCGGACGATGTGCTCTATAACGCCACACGCGGTATCAGTGATCTGATTACCGTTCACGGACTCATTAATCTCGACTTTGCCGATGTGAAAACCACCATGCAGAATGGTGGTACGGCGCTGATGGGAGCGGCAACATCCAGCGGAGAAAACCGTGCGGAACGAGCAGCCACAGAGGCACTTTCGAGTCCGCTTCTGGATGGGATTGCGATTCGCGGGGCAACGAACGTTCTCGTTAACATCACGGCGGGTCCTTCTCTGGGAATTCGAGAGGCTACGGCCGCGACCAGCATCATTCAGCGTGAAGCGGGAGATGATGTGGAAGTTATTTTCGGGACGGTGATTGACGAGACACTGGGTGAGGATCTTCGAATAACGGTAATCGCGACCGGATTCGATGATCGAGGCTACGCGAGTTCTGAGGTGCATCGGAGAAGTGTGCCGTTGCAGGCCGCTTCACCCATTTACGGTTACAAGGGTGAAGAAAACCTGAAATATCTGGATACTCCGGCGTACCTCCGGCGCGGAAACAACGTCGTGTCGGTAGAGCCGTCATCGGCAGGAGACGGAGGGCTCGAATCGAAAGTGCGGCGCCTGAAAGCCGACGACGTCGAAAAAACAGATACAAATCTCAAGGGAGACAATGATATGCCCGCATTTCTGCGCAAGATGATGGATTAGAGTGACTTTGGAATTTGTACTCCGAGGGGTCGGAGTGCAAACGAACCAGATACGGAGCGGAATTCCAGTCCCGCTTTCTGACCTTCGAGCAAGGTCATTCCGTCTGACATGTGTGCGTGGTGAATAACGGACGATTACACATTTAAATGCGGGTTGTATTGGTTCGGTTACGCGGAGCCGCGCCCTTTCCGGGTGCGGCTTCACGGTTTCACGGCCCGATTGACCACCATGGACAACTCTTTCGAATCATGCCATCCGTATCGCAAACTCCGTCCCGATTCGTCATGCTGTTCTATTCATATTCTGTGTGTATACAGTGCAGCGCCTTTATTATAATCAGGCAGTCAGAGGTTTAAAAAAACATGGAGGACAGCAGTCATCGTTGCGGCGCTCTGGTGTTCCTCCGATAGTACTGAGAGTTGGTTTCCGACGTACATTTCGGACAGATTCAATCGCTATTGATTTGGTCCGCTTGACGATCCTCATAATAATACAGGTCCTGTTTCTGACAGCCCGACCCGGGGCTGCGCAGGATATTGCGCGCGGTGTAACGTGGGAACGTCCGGCCAGTACCATACGTGCGGCAGAGGATCTACGAAAAATGTCGGAGCACGGGATCAAGGCCGTTCGGACCGGGGCAATAACCGAGAAATTCATTCTGGAGGCTGCCGACTCACTGGGCATCACGTTGTTCAGGGAACTGCCGTTTTACGAGTATCCCGCAGGTCGATTGGTGGATTCTACGGCGGGGGCGCAAAAAATCCTGGCCGAACTTATTCGTTCGGGCGCCGGGCATCCATCGGCAGGTCCGATCGGTCTGGCGGTTCGCGCGGATGTCTCGGATCCTTCGATTTGCTCTTATTTCTCGGACGTGGTGGGCGTCGCCGAGAAAGACGAAACCGGGCCGCACCAGTCCTATTATTATGTGGGGTCTTTCGTCGAATCAGATGTCTGTTCAAGTTCCGTAGACTTCGTGATTCTGGATGCGATTGACGCTGTGAACACTGCAGACGTTCTGCGTCGCTGGGCGGCGGCCGGGAACGCCGCTGCGGGAATAACGGTGGGAGGCTGGGTCGACATGGCTCGCGGAACCGGTTTACAAGTTCCCAACTCTGCTGAATCCCAGGCTCGATCCATCGAAATATCTCTTCAAGAATTATCGACCACCGAGAATCTGATTGCCTCTTTTGTACATCGGTGGCGAGATCAACTTTCAGGCTCGCCGTCATCATTACTGGCGCGTGGTGATGTGTACGGGCGGTATTACGGACTTCACGACGAAAATGACACTCCGCGGCTCTCCTTGAATGTATTGACAGGCTTTCTGACGGGCGGGCAGGACACGTTCGCGTTTGCACGAAACCCCGACGAACCGGGGCCACCGGTCTGGTATTTGCTCATGGGTTGGATGTTGATCGGAATCGTCGCTGCGCTGTATGCTTCGTCACCACGATTTCGCTACATGACGCCCAGATATTTTATAGCCCACGGCTTTTATCGGAATGCGGTTCGCGAAGCCAGGGAGGTTTTGCCGATCGTGAGTACAGCTCTTCTGACTATCGTCGGAATTACGATCGGTATGATTGCGACACAGTTTCTGATTGCGGTGCACGATACGGCCCCAGTTGTACACGCAGTTCGGCTGTTGCCCGTGGTTTTACAGGCGGCACTTACGGTGCTGATCGAAAGCCCCATCATTGCGACATTTTTTCTGGGAAGTATTGCCCTGCTGGCAATGGCTCTCTGGATGGGTATCTGGATGATCGTCGCTCTTCGAAAAGCCCCGTTATTATCGAGTCAAGCCCTGATGCTTGCCGTTTGGCCCCGATGGCAGCTTCTTCTCCTGCTTCCCGTAACGATGTCCATACACACACTTGATCCGGAATCGATGCGCATCGGGATGCTCGCTGTTTTTCCGTTCTGGATTGGATCGTCACTGTGGGGTGGGGCGCGAACAGCTTACGATGTATTTAAACTGACCCGCTGTTCTCTCGCGATGGCCATATTCGGCTGGATTTTGCACCCGACCGTTCTGTTGATTCTGGCTCTCTCAGGAACGGCCCTGGCAGAGAGAGATCATTTCGCATA
>JACZYD010000181.1 GCA_022571255.1 Bacteroidota bacterium | reverse complement strand
GAAGTGTTAAAGTCGTCAGGAGTTAAGCCGCGAAAACGGGTACAGACACGTCTCCGCTCGTGCCTCGCTACGCTTGCGTCAGTCCCCGTTTTTGCTTAGTCTTGCGATATATTTCACGACGGATAATGGTCCATCTGCCCAAATCAAACCACTAGCTTGAAGATTCAGAAGATTGAGACAGCGAAAGGAGCGCGCAGATGAACATTTACAGAGTGGCAAGACCGATATCAGGGCGTCTCGCGACGGCGGCGCTGGTGTTGGCGTTGTCGGGCATAGCGTTCCCTGCGTTGGCGGCGGACGGCGTGCCGATGGCGAAGCCGGAAGATGTGGGCATGTCTTCGAAACGGCTGGAGCGCCTCACGGCAATCATGCAGCGCTTTATCGATGACGATCTGCTCGCGGGCACGGTCACGCTTGTCGCGCGGAGAGGGAAAGTCGTCCACTTCGAGGCGCAAGGCTATCGCCACAAAGAAGCCAACGAGCCCATGACGAAGGACACCATTTTCGTCCTCATGTCCATGACCAAGCCCATCGTCTCGACGGCGCTCATGATGTTGTACGAAGAAGGTCATTTCCTGCTGGACGACCCGATCTCGAACTACCTTCCGGAGTTTGCCGATAAGCAAGTGATCGTGACGGACGAGGACGGCAATACGTCGGAATTTTCTCAGCTAAAACGCCCGGTTCTCGTAGCGCCCGGGATAGGTGGGTCCTGGTTAAAGGGAGCGAACGGAGATTTTATTTGGATTCCCGTAGCTCTTACCACAGAGGGCAAGAATGATTTATTGGCCCGGATGGCGATGAACCCAAATGGATCAGAACTGGAGAATCTTACGGACGACGGCATCCTTGAATTTATCCCTCCGGAAAACGTCCCGGTTCCGCCTGCTTTAGAGTTCCTGATATCGAACGTTTATGGCGAGCAGCTTCGCGCGATTCAAAATGCCGGTTATCCGGGCACAACAGATCGATGGTTAACATCAACAGGTACCCCTGCGCCCGTAGATGCTCTCGAGAATGATTTATGGAGATTCGCGTCTGACTGGAGACTGAATCAGAAGGATCTCGCGGATGATATGAAGGACCGCGTCGAGTGGCTTACCAGTAACAACCCTGAGATTGCCCGCTCCTGCGAAGTCGATATTGTTTCTCACAGCAACGGAGGAGTGATTGCTGCCACATATGTCATGTCCTACCCCGAGCACAGCCGGGACAGGGTCCACCGCCTGCTGACCAGTGCGGCCCCGTACCTCGGCGCAGTCCGAGCCATTGGCGCGCATACGAATGGGTATATATTCGGGATCGAGGAGAATCTCAAATTCGCTCCGGATTGGGGCCGCATGATCGAAATGGCAAGGAATCTGCCTGCTACATATTCGCTCCTGCCCGGCCGAACATACTGGGACGCCAGCAGCCAGTTCGAAATAGGCAGCACCGCCATAATGGAGGATCTCAACGGAAATCTTGTTTCGGGATTTGATGCAACCGTGGAGTTCATGACGCGATCTAAACTTCTTCAGGGCCTGGGCCGAAACGCATCGGTGTGGTCAAAGGTCGGATCAGAAGTCAACGATATTATCGACGATTGGCGTCAGTACGATAGACCGCCTCACATCTTCAGACAGGTCGGAGCAACGCGGCAGGACGGCCAGGATATCGTTCATACGGTGGTGGGATGGTACAACGATCCTATGGCTGTGAAACGTAAATTCAACAGTGGCGACGTTCGAATAGAGCCTGGAGACGTTCCACTCCACATCGTCTACCGAGCAGCTCAAATGCCCATCATCGGACTCGGAGATACCACCGTCCCCCTGAGCAGTGCCACACTTGGGCGAGACCCGCGAGTCGGGAAAATGGATTTTTCCGGTGTCCAGCGCCCCGACCAGAGTGATAATCCCTGGATTGAAGAATTTGAAATTTTCCCTTGCACACACGTCGGCATGGTAGAAGACGCATGCGTGAACGCAGAGGGAGTCGGAGCTCTTGACCGAACAGTCGAAATTTTGAAAACCGGGTACCTCGCCAGTTCGGCGCAAAACGCTCCGGGCAAGAAATCGCAGTTTGCCACCACGGCGGCGATAAAACAAAATCTGGTCTATATCTCCGGCACGGCCCATATCGGCGTTCATGTCGAAGAGCCGGGCGGTAACCACTCCGGACCGGAGACGCAGGACGGTTTTAAGGATATTGAATACCTGATTCGGGAAATTGGATATTACCCGACTGATTTTGGAGCCGTCGTTTCGCTTCCGGATCAGAAAGCCTACACGTTTACGGTACGGGCCGTTGATTCCGAAACCACGATCCGGGTGGTTCGCATACTTGCTGAAGGCTCAGCCGACCGAGATCATATATTATTCCCTGACGTGGTCGTGCAAACGGGTGGCGGTCTTCGCTTCGTACTTCAAAACGGTGTAACACCCGAGTCCCTGCCACTCGACATCGATCAAGACGGTGATGGAGCTTATGAGGGTTCGCTCATACCCGCGGCAACCATCACCAGTGCGAGTCTCGCGCCCGCCATACCAAAACCGATTCCATTACGGGTAGACCAATCCGTGTTGATCACAGAACCAACCGATACTCAGGTACAAGTAGCGTTTTCTAATGTGGGTCCCGGCGACTGGACGTGGACCGCTTCGGCTACAGCAGAGTGGGTTACTCTCGCGGCCGCCGCTGGACCGGTGTCGACTGCAATTGACTTGACTTTGAAGAGCACGACTCTGCCGGAAGGTCTTTATTCAGATTCCCTGACGGTTTCCGTTTCGACCGGTGCCTTCACGGTCTCGCACACAGTCGTTATCGACCTGGAGGTCGTAAGCGAACGTGCTCTTTCATCCATCACGATTTCTCCCCCGGGCATCAGTCTTGCGCCGGGCGAAACCCAGCAATTCGTGGCAGAAGGAAAAGACCAGATCGGAGATCCGTTTGGATTTACTCCCGTCTGGTCTGCCACAGGAGGTACGATCGATCAAACAGGCCTTTACACAGCCGGTCTGGCAAGCGGCGACTTCCAGATCACCGCCGCCGATCAGAGTGATCAAATCACGGGCTCCATCGCGGTCACGATCATCGGGCCGACTGGTGTCGAAGACGACAATCTAACGGGTGAAATACCGGAGTTCTTCGACCTCTATCAAAACTATCCGAATCCATTCAATCCAGTCACGCAGATTATTTTTGACGTGCGTGCCACAACGAACGTTTTGCTTACCGTCTTTGATATTATGGGCCGAAAGGTTCGAACACTCGTCAACCAGGAACGACCTCCAGGGCGTTATTCGGTTCGATTCGACGCGGCTAACCTCCCATCCGGACCTTATTTGTTGCGAATTCAGATGGACGGATTTACCAAAACAATTACCATGATTGTGCTGAAGTAGCAGCGCACAGAATCGCGTGAAGTAGTTTCCCCACAACGATTTCCATCGAAAGAATGCGCCACCATTGGGGTGCCGATTACTGCAGTTTTTCGTCCTTCTCCTCGGCCTGCCCGGCTGTGAAAGTCACTCTTTAATTCAAGTGGAGCAAATACAATGAACCGACGATTTCATCTATCCGTGCTGATACTGATTCTTTTCACTGGCCTTTCCGCTTGTGATTCGGCTACGGATGAAAATGGAAGCGACCAGCCCGACAATAATCCACCCGACAACAATCCGGAACTGGTCCGCCTTACCGGTGTGGAAAATGACCTGCTTTCACGGATCAATTCGGAACGGGTTGTAAACGATCCAGTGAGACCCGAGCTGAACCGGGATCCTGGAATGGATCGAATCATGCTCTGGCATGTCGCTCAGATGGCCAATGATCATTTCCTGAATCATCAGGATGAGAACGGTCGCGAATCAGAAGGAAGGGCCCATTATTATGGGGACAATCCCAACCTCAGATGCAGCGAAATCATTCAGTGGTGGGGCGGGACGCCGAGCGGCCAAGTACATTACCAGGGCTACTTCAACAGTCCGTCTCATCACGCAGGTTACCTCGAAGAGGGTGCCTTTAATCTTGGACCGACAACATGGGCAGGGGTAGCAGCGATTTCCGGTACCGGCCCCGCAGGCACCGAATTCGCGGGGCGATCCGGCAGCTACACGGGCGTGATGTTTTGCGAAGCACAGATCAGCATCATGATAGACCCGTTCTCAGAATAGATCTGGTTTCAGAACGGTACGCCAACAAACCGATCTGCAGAAAGTACGGGGAACCAGATCCCTCAGTTCAGTGGAAGAGGAGACGGTGCTCGGCTCGGCTCGGCGCTGCCCTGTTACGCACTGATCACTTTTTCCACGCGC
>JACZYD010000180.1 GCA_022571255.1 Bacteroidota bacterium | reverse complement strand
GGAACCTGACGACGGCAAATAACCTGCCGATCGGGAGCGGGATGTATCTGATCCACGTGGAGGTTGAGGGCCTCGGTTCGCACGTGATCAAGTTCGGGGTAATCAAAAAAAGACCACAGTTGAACGTATTCTGATTCGAGTTCTCAATAAAAGGCCGGGATCGGTTAAATATCGGGTCCGGACAGCAGCGTACACGGCACCAAAAGTGCCTGTATGCGCTGTGGACTCTTTCATATTCTTCTGCAGGACAATGTATATCGGCCGCACAGCGGTAACTCTTCGTCGGAAGTGAAGCTATGCCTGAATCAGGTCACCATGGCGCCTTCCCTAGCGCCGGCAATTATCGATCATGCCTTCTGAGTCTGGTTTTTGTACTGTCCTCAGGAGCGCCTGGTTTTGTGTCAGGGCAATTCACCAGTACATGCGATCGGGCACTTGCCGAAGCGTATCTCGACGCCAATAAGGTTCGCGCGCGAATCGTCAACACGGGTGGTCTGTTCTGGCGGGGAGAGCCGCATGTGTATGAGGTCCCCAAGGGAAGCGGCTCGAATGCCATTTTCACGTCCAATATCATGATTGCAGGACGGGTCGGCGGGCAGCTTCGGGCATCTTCGACGCGATACGGCGAATGGGAAATGTGGGCCGGGCCGCTTGACGATAACGGAAATCCACCGGCCGACTGTTCGGTATTCGATCGGGTGTATAAGGTAGACCGACAGGATATCGAAGCATACGAATCAAACGGACTCACGACCCCGGATCTTGTTGACTGGCCGACCGGCCTCGGCGCCCCGACGTACGATGTACATGGAAATCTGATTGACCTGATTGATCAACCCCTCATCAGTCGGGTAGATCGTTCTATCAATCTCGAAGCAGGAGAACGCCCTGCCATAATGGGCGATCAGTCCATCTGGTGGGTAATGAATGACCGGGGAAATCAGCATACTTCATCGGGCTCACCGGCAATCGGGTTGGAAGTACATGCCATGGCGTATGCATTCTCCGCCGGTGGGGACCTGGGAACGACCACGTTCTACCGATTCAGTTTCTTTTACAAGGGGCAAACCCCATTCGAAGACGTGTATTTCGCAATGTTTTCGGATCCGGACCTCGGCGACTTTAGTGATGACTACGTCGGGTCCGATTCGCTGCTGGGAATGGGATATGTCTACAATGCAGACAACTTGGATGAAGGCCCGGAGGGATACGGCGCGAGACCTCCGGCTGTGGGCTATGATTTTGTTCAGGGTCCGGTGGTGCCATCTCGAGGGGATACAGCCTATGTGAGAGGTGAAGCAATCCCGGATTTCAAGACGCTGAAAATGACCTCTTTTTCTTTTTTGCCTTTTGGAGGAGGCTCTCCATCGCCGTATAGCGCTCCAAACATCTATTTGTTAATGCAGGGTTTGCGACTGGATGGAAGACCGTTTATCGCGAGTGGAGACGGACGCAATTGTATCGGCCGTGGTTGCTCTTTTTCTACGACCAGATTCATGTACTCCGGAGACCCGGCGGTACAGGGCTTCTGGACCGAGGCAGACACCGACGGGCTGGGCCGCCATAATTCCCCCGGCGACCGGAATTTTCTGATGTCGACGGGTCCATTCACCATGAATCCCGGTGATCTGCAGGAAATCACACTCTCTATCGTTTACGGGCGAGGAAGTGACAACTGGGATTCTGTTCAAGCCCTGCGTGACGCGGATCGTGTTGCACAAGCGGCTTTTGATGCAGGGTTCAAGAAGCCACCTGCGCCCGATTCACCGGTCGTGATAGCGACGCCGTTTGATTCCGGGGTAACCCTTTCGTGGACGAATGAAGCCGGGTCCAATAATTACCTGGAATCGTATATGCAGAACGATGTTTTTGCCCGCTTTTCAGACCAGGACTATGTGTTTGAAGGGTACCGGGTGATTGAGTTCAGTGGAGAGAACGATCATGTGGGCGATGTCATCGCTACCTACGATGTGGCGAATGGCGTAACGCGTGTAGTGGATGTTCTGGATAACCGGGCGGAGCCCCCGCTGGATCAGATCATGTTTCAGAGCGCCGAGGGAAGTGACAGCGGGATTTTTCACAGCCACACGATTTCCGGCCTTACAAATTTAACAGAACACTATTTCGGCGTTCAGGCATACGCCTATAATGCCGCGTCAGTACCCAGGATATTTGCCAGTGCCGTCACCCGGATCAAAGTTTTGCCCCGACGTTCAGAAGACATTTATTCTGAACGAGCCGTGCAGGCCGCGCTCGATCACACCCTGCCTGATTTTGTTGCCGTAGCAGACGCCGTGGGTCAAGGCGTTGTGTCAGCAGATATAGCTATTCCGGGGCTGGTGATTGAAAACGCGACCTATACGACTCGATTCTACGAGGTCGAGGCGGGGACGCGTTTTGTGACGTACGACATAGACCGCACGGTTTTGGGCGAAAGAAAAACGATGTTTGACGGATCGAGTCTCGGTCGTGCGGCACCTGTTCGCGAAAATGTAATACTGATAGACGGATTACAGTTCAGCATAACCCATCCAGCGCCGGGCATGGTCGGATTCAGTATAGTCGCTAACGGCGGTGGCCCATTGGATCCGCCCGACATGGCGGCGTTTGCAAACGTTGACGGCCATGAATGGGGTTTCCCCCGCGTTGAAGGCCGTGATTATCCCGAAGCGGGTCGAAACCAGTTTTTTAATCATTCGACCTGGGGAATTCATGTGGGTCTGGGGAGTGGGCCTTACGGCGATGAGGCGGGGCCTTTCAACCAGGGCACGACGTGGGTTGGTCGATCGATCCGTGAAGGATCTGAAGAAAATCCATGGCCAAACATCGGCTCGGATGATTTTGAATGGCGATTCACCAGACGGTGTTTCGACGGAATTGATGGCGCAATCACAGAAGGCGAATGTGTTGCATGGCGTGGATTCGAGGACGGCGCACTCGTTGAAATCCCCTTCGAGGTCTGGAATACTGGTGTCACGAGCGACGCCGCGGACGACTACCGAATGCTTCCTCTGATCTGCGAGAGCGTCTGTACCAACTCGCAGGGAAACGGCTCGTTTAACATCAGCGGTGATCATCCGGTATCTGACGGCGATGACGATCCTTTTTCAGACTGGATATACTGGTACAAACCTGAAGACAACGGTGCTGCACCCGGTGATGCAGGATATCACGCCTGGTTCTTTGGTGACGGCGGTCTGGGCGACCGAACGTTCTCGCGCCAGGTCCTTGTAAACTGGAATGGGGGATCGGCACCGCCGTACAACGCAGATATGGTTGAACCGGGCACTGTCATCCGGTACGAGACGAATAAACCCAGCCAGCCGGGCGACACATTCACGTTTAACACAACGGGTTATGGTACCAAGCCTCCAGATGACGCTCTTAAAAAGTCTCGCCTCGCAGACATCAACGTCGTACCCAATCCGTATTTATTAACGTCTGCGTACGAACGAAATACAGGTACGGACGAGGTTCGTTTTTCAAATTTACCACTCAGCGATCGGGCCACGCTTCGCATTTACACGCTGAGCGGAACGCTGATTTCAACGCTGGAAAAACCGGTCGGAACGAGTCATCTGGCATGGGATCTGACGACCGAAACTGGTCTGCCCATCGGGAGCGGTATTTACCTGATTCATGTCGAGGTGGACGGCATCGGTTCACAGGTGATCAAGTTTGCGGCGGTCAAGAAAGTTGTGGTGAGCGCCACCAATTAATTCAATCAGACTGTGTTTTTATAGTCACAAACCGAGGAAATGCGAGAAAGACAATGCAATATAAACCTAAATTGTGCCTGCTCAAGGTGCTGGGCGTTATGCTTTTATGTATTCCGCACAGTGCATTCGGGCAATTAACGAGCACGTGCGAGAGCCCACTGGGCGAGGCCCTGCTCGATGTCAACAACGTGCGGGCGAGGATCGTGAACACGGGAGGCCTGTTCTGGCGCTCTGAGCCACACATCTATGAAGTGCCGAAAGGCAGCGGATCGAATGCGATTTATGCATCGACCATATGGATAGCCGGAAAGATAGATGGGCAATTGCGGGCCTCCGCATCAATCGCCCTGCGGGGTAGATGGGAAATGTGGGCCGGGCCATTGGATGACCAAGGAAATCCTCCTGTCGATTGTTCGATTTATGACCGCGTTTATAAGGTCAGCCGGGCGGATATCGACGCATATGAAGCAGATCGTAAAACTACACCGGATCTCCTCGATTGGCCCACGGGATTAGGGGCGCCAACCCTCGATGACAACGGCGACCTGGTTGATTTACTGGACCAGCCGCTCGCAAGTCGTGTTGATCGAAGGATCAACCTTGAAGCAGGAGAAC
>JACZYD010000065.1 GCA_022571255.1 Bacteroidota bacterium | reverse complement strand
CCATTCCGATGCTCGAACAATTTGTAAAGGAACGTGGCGGCACGACAGCCACTGCGGCAGACAGCGCAGCATTTCGCGAAGCACTGCCGGAAATTACCGCTCGGCGATTCGGCGGTGGCGGTGCAGATGACGGCGACGATGACGGTCCGAAACCCGGCCCGACCCAGTGCCACGACATAACGCTGTATCCTGCCATCGGCCTGGCGGGAGGCGCCTGCGGAGGTTACGGGCTTCTGCTTGATATTTCGGACCCGGAGAACCCGGTACGCATGGATGCGGTCGCCGATTCGAATTTTTCCTACTGGCACTCGGCAACATTCAACAACGACGGCACAAAGATCCTGTTCTCGGATGAGTGGGGCGGAGGCGGTCAGCCGAAATGCCGCGAGACAGATCCATATGAGTGGGGAGCAAACGCGATCTTTGATCTCGTTGATGGAAAAATGACGTTCAAATCATATTACAAAATGCCGGCGATTCAAACCTCGGAAGAGAACTGCGTTGCGCACAACGGATCGCTGATTCCGATTCCGGGACGCGACATAATGGTGCAGTCCTGGTATCAGGGCGGTATCTCAATTTTCGATTGGACGGACGCATCTGATCCTGTGGAAATTGCCTATCATGATCGCGGCCCGGTGGCTGCCGATCACATGGCCAGTGGTGGAACGTGGTCGGTGTACTGGTACAACGGGGTGATGGTGAGCTCGGAGATAGCGCGAGGCCTGGATATTTTTGAACTCGTGCCCAGCGGTTTCATTTCGGTAAATGAAATCGAGGCGGCTAAATCGGTCAAACTCGATTACCTCAATGCACAGGGCCAACCACATTTTGAGTGGCCGGTTACGTTCGCGCTGGCGCAGGCCTATGTGGACCAGCTCGAGCGATCAAAGGGTCTCACCCGAGACCAGATTTCAGCAGCGCGAGAACTGCTTAAGAACATGGAAAATGCGCCGGCGGCAACACGGAAAACGGAGCTGTCCGCACTGGCTGCGGGGCTCCGCAATGATTCCTCCGGCGACGACATGGCAAAAGTGCATCTTTTAGCGGATGTTGTGGGCGATCTGGCGGAGGGCGGGAGTTAAAAAACCAGACAATTCCTTCCGGTACCTTCCAATGCGTTTCGTACCATAATCGCATGAACCCAGTTGAACGGGATCTGGAAACCCACGCGGAAGCATTCGCGGCGATTGTAGAGGGACGCCACGGCGACCCGTTTGCTGTTCTTGGACTTCACCGCGAGGGAAATGTGCGACTGGTACGCACGTTTCAGCCTCGTGCCGACTCGATAGACCTTGTCGACGCCGCGGGAAAGTATCTCGTATCCATGGAACGCGTCCATTCGGCAGGCCTGTTTGTCGCGATCATGCCCGGCCGCAGTCGCCGCTACGTGTTACGCATGGTATTGGCCGGCGGTGAACAACAAATTGTCGAAGATCCGTACCGGTTTAAACCAACCCTCGGGGATCTGGATCTGTATCTGATGGGCGAAGGCTCAGATCGACAGATCTACGAGAAACTTGGCGCAAAGGTGTGGCGTCAGCGTGGCGTACAGGGCACGCGGTTTACCGTCTGGGCTCCGAATGCATCACGCGTGGCAGTAGTCGGGGATTTCAACGATTGGGACGGCCGTGTACATGTCATGCGTCTGCACCCCGGAAATGGAATCTGGGAGATTTTTATCCCTGCAGCCGGCCATGGAGACAGATACAAGTACGAATTGCTCGATCGGAACGGCAAATTGCTGCCGCTCAAATCCGACCCGTTTGGTCGATATCACGAACCGCCGTCAGGCAACTCGACCATTGTGTACAAAAGCCAATACCGCTGGCGGGACAGGGTCTGGATGCAATACCGGAAATTATCGCCCGCGCTCGACGCACCGATCAGTATTTACGAGGTGCATCTGGGTTCGTGGCGCCGTAAGACGAACGAACACAATCGATTTCTGACCTACCGAGAACTTGCGAAAGATCTGATCCCGTACGTGATCGACCTCGGATTCACACACCTCGAGTTGATGCCTGTCTCCGAACATCCGTTCGACGGGTCCTGGGGATACCAGCCCATAGGCATGTTTTCGCCCACATATCGCTTCGGCGAGCCCGACGACTTCCGCTATTTTGTCGACTGCTGCCACAAGGCCGGTCTGAGTGTTATTCTTGACTGGGTACCGGCGCATTTCCCGCGCGACGAACACGGGCTCCGTTGTTTCGACGGAACCGCGTTGTACGAACATGCTGATCCTCGCAAAGGTGAACACGCGGACTGGGGCACATTGATTTTTAATTATGGTCGCCGCGAAGTGGTCAACTACCTGATCGGCAGCGCCCTCTACTGGATAAAAGAGTTCCATATTGATGGCCTCCGCGTGGATGCCGTGGCATCGATGCTCTACCTCGACTACTCACGCAAGAAAGGCGAGTGGATCCCGAACGAAAAAGGAGGTAATGAAAACCTGGAGGCAGTCGAATTCCTGAAACGCCTGAATGTAGAAATCCATGCTCACGGCGCAACGTCTTACGCGGAAGAATCCACTTCCTGGCCCGCCGTTTCGAGACCGGTCGAGCAGGGAGGCCTGGGTTTCACCTACAAATGGAATATGGGATGGATGAACGATACGTTGTCGTACATGAGCGAAGACAGCGTTCATCGCAAATACCATCACGACAAACTGACATTCGGCATCGTTTATGCGTTCACAGAAAACTTCGTATTACCTCTTTCACACGACGAAGTGGTACACGGCAAACGATCTCTGCTGGGCCGAATGCCGGGAGATGACTGGCAACGCTTTGCCAACCTTCGCGCCTGTTATGCGAGTATGTTCGCACATCCCGGAAAGAAACTGTTGTTTATGGGAGGCGAAATTGCGCAATCCCATGAATGGTCACACGACCACGAACTTGACTGGGATCTACTCGAATACGCGCCGCACAAAGGAGTGCAAATACTTGTGCGGGATCTGAACAGGCTGTACGCGCAGATTCCTGCTCTTTACGAGATCGATTTCAGCGCCGACGGATTCGAGTGGATCGACTTTGAGGACCGCGAAAGCAGCATCCTCGCGTGGCTCCGGCGCGATCTTTCCGGTAGAGTTGTGTTCTGCGTTTCAAATTTCACACCGGTCGTGCGCGAAAATTACCGACTTGGCGTTCCGGAATATCACGACTGCAGCGAACTTTTGAATACCGACGACCTGCGTTACGGAGGCTCCGGAATCATGAATTCAGATGTCCTGGTGGAAAAAACCGGGGCTCACGGTCGACCGTTTTCCATTCGATTGTGTTTGCCTCCGTTGGCAACAATTATTCTGGGAGAGACGCTTTCGTGAGAAAAGACAAGGTCGTGAGAAAAGGCACGACCGTGAGAAAAGACACTCTCTTGAGAAAAGGCGCTGTCGTGATTCAGAAAGGCAGTCCTTCTCCTCTCGGAGCCACGCCCGATGAGAGCGGCGTAAATTTTGCGATCTGGTCCTCCGTTGCCGAAGCGGTCGATTTGTGCCTCTTTGATGAAGGCGGTCGTCAGGCGGCGAGCTACCGCTTGCCGGACGTTCACAATCATATCTGGCACGGTTACCTGCCAGGCTGTTCATCCGGTCAGCAGTATGGTTTCCGTGTGCACGGCCCGTGGGATCCTGCCTCCGGACGGCGATGCAATCCCGCCAAACTGTTACTTGATCCGTACGCGCGGGCCATCAACGGCGAGTTTTCCTGGCATCCGTCCGTCTTGGACACTGTTTTCGACGAATCATTCGACTCCGGTGCCGGTGAGCTGGACACCCGTATCAATTTGGATGACAGTGCGCCTTTTGTCCCCAAATGTGTGGTTACGGCGATGTCAGCCCCGCTGCCCGTTGGCCCTCATATTCCATGGTCAGAAACCATTTTTTATGAGGCCAATGTTCGTGGATACACCATGTTGCACCCGGATGTGGGCGAAAAAATCCGGGGTACGTTTGCGGGCATGGCAAATGGGTCTGTGCTGGCACACCTTCGAGCGCTCGGGATAACTTCGCTCGAGCTGATGCCCGTGCAGGCTTTCGTCGACGAGAATCATCTGATTGAATCGGGCAGGCGGAATTATTGGGGCTACAACACCTCGGCTTTTTTTGCGCCGATGCCAAGATTGGCTGCCGGGAACCCGGTATGCGAATTCAGGGAGATGGTCAACACCATTCATGATGCGGGCATTGAAGTTGTGCTCGATATTGTATTCAACCATACGGGCGAAGGTGGCACGCGTGGGCCGTCATTTGGCTTTCGCTGCATCGATAATCTCGCCTATTACCGCACGGTACCCGGTGATCCGGGGCGTTATATCAATGATACTGGCACCGGCAATACACTCAACGCAGATCACCCGATCGTTCAAAATTTCGTACTTGATTGTTTACGATACTGGGTGACGGAAATGGGTGTTGACGGTTTCAGGTTTGACCTGGCGTCCATTCTGGGCAGGCACGCGAACGGATTTTCAAGAGAACATCCGTTACTTGCCCGCATTTCGAACGATCCGGTGCTCGCGCGAACTAAATTGATTGCTGAACCGTGGGATCCCGGTCCCGGAGGGTATCAACTGGGTCGTTTTCCGGATCGCTGGGCCGAGTGGAACGATCGTTATCGCGATTCAGTGCGCCGTTTCTGGCGCGGCGATTCCGGGTGGAGCGGTGACTTCGCAAAACGCCTGCATGGTTCGGCAGACGTGTTTGATGCCGCGGGCCGCCCGCCGTCATCCAGCATTAATTTTATTACTTCTCACGACGGGTTTACCCTCACCGATGTCGTCAGCTTTGAACGCCGCCACAATGAGGACAATGGCGAGAATAACAGGGATGGTCAGTCGCACAACTACAGCTGCAATTACGGGATCGAAGGAGATGTGGAAGACGCGGACATTCGTGCTCGGCGAAGACAGCATCGGCTGAATCTGCTGGCAACGCTGTTCATGTCGAATGGAACGCCGCTGCTGCTCGCAGGCGACGAGTTCGGCAATTCACAAGCCGGTAACAACAATGCGTATATGCAGGACAATCCCATCGGATGGACCGATTGGTCGGGACTGGAATCCGATCCGGATTTTACCGAACAGGTTCGCAAGTTGATCCTCTTGCGAAACCAGACCAATGCACTGCGCCCGAATAAGTACTTGCACAATGTGATTGACACAACTGCCGGCCGGGTCACTGTGGAATGGCTGAACCCTGATGGAGAGTCCATGCGGGACCACGAGTGGTCAGATGGTCGACCCATGCTGGTGTTGCTGAAACTCGCGCAGGAAGAAACCGCTGCATTGCGACTGGCCATTGTGGTAAATGGAACGAGCTCCGGCGTGGAATTCGTTTTGCCGGAACCGGCGGGTCATGAGTGGCGATTGGAGTTTTTGTCGTCTACAAAAACCCGCGCGCCGGTCAGCAGTCGATTCGTTTTGGGACCGAATTCGATAGCGCTTTTGACATCAGAGATCGAACACGCGCGGCAGGTTGCGGGCGGCGCGGCGGCGCATTCCAATGTCAGTTTTCAGCCTCCGCAATCCGATATTTTGCTGAAAAGAACCGCAAGCTCGCGCTCGACCTCAAGATGACCGTTGTCGGCATACCAATCGATCGTGGAGCTGGCTACAACACGTCCTGACTCTCCCGCGTCCTGCAATGTCGTCCGGAGGCGGTGAAGTTTTTCGGGGTGCGGCCCCCAGCGGAAAAGCTGTCTGCCGTCTTCGTTGAAGCCTGTGAAAATCGGAATTGATGGCAGGCCGTCCGTCAGGTAGTCATCCAATATTTCCAGATTCGTGTCTCGCAGAAGGATGTGGAATTCAATAGACTCGTGAAGAGTCGCTGCATTCAAAATCAGTGGAAGGCTGTATGCGGAATCGATACACCAGTCGTCTGTAATAAAAAACCAGCTTTGCGGGCCATCTAAAGCCAGCACAGCCTTGCGAAAAACAGCCGACATCTCATGCGAAATTTCTATTCCTCGTTGCCGATCATAATTGTATCGGGAATAATGACGCATGCGCCGCTGGACTTTATTGAGCCCACGCATCTGTATGGCGTTCTGATCTCGCCAGTTTTCCATGTACTGATCGATCGTAAGGACTTTAGCCCGATGACCGTTGACTGTCACGTCCGAAGCCATATTTAACTTAACGCCCAAAGCCATACTTACCCTGGCTCCTGAAACCGTTCCTACCTTGACATCCAAAGCCATATTCACCTGTTTTTGATCACACGATCGGATCTGTGTGTGGCCCACGCTACAATATGTGGCCCACGCTACAGTCTGTGGCTCCACGTTACAGATCGTTACGGGAAGGATGAGACGAGAAGAATTTGCCATCCATCTGTGGCTGCGTGTACCTTGTCAGGCGCCGGATGAAGCACGGTCCTGCCTCCCTTATTCATTTTATCCTCGTACGAGCAATGCGTTTAAATGCGGTCCCCCGAACTGCCGAACGACTCCTGTTACTGGTGCTCATCGCAACTGGAATTCCGCTCAGCGCACGGGCGCAATTGACAGAGACGGAACTGGCAATGACAAGCAGCATCGACAGACGCCAATCACAGGCGCTGGCCCTGCTTGAGCGAACGGTGAACATGAACAGTGGCTCCATGAATTTTACCGGCGTAAAACAGGTCGGAGAAGTTTTTCTGACCGAATTCCGGAACCTTGGTTTCGAAACTGAATGGCTGGACGGGGCGCAATTCGACCGCTCAGGACACGCGATCGCGCGTTATGGCTCTACGGGACCGCACATTCTGATGATCGGTCACCTCGACACGGTTTTCGAACCGGGAAGCCCCTTTCAGAAGTACTCGCTGCTTTCCGATACGCACGCAAAAGGACCCGGCGTGATTGACATGAAGGGTGGAAATATCATAATGCTTGAAGCGTTACACGCATTGAAAAGCGCCGGACTACTGGAGAAAATGACCATAACCGTAGTGCTGACAGGAGACGAAGAATCGTCGGGTCGCCCGTTCAGTCTGTCGCGCGCAGCGCTTATGCAGGCGGCAGACGCAGCCGACATCGCACTTGGATTTGAGGACGGCGACGGTAATCCGGCCACTGCGGTAATTGCCCGGCGAGGGTATACGGATTGGCAACTTCGTGTGCATGGAACGCCCGCACATTCGTCTCAAATTTTCCGGGATGATCTGGGATATGGCGCTGTCTTCGAGGCCGCCCGAATCCTGAATTCGTTCCGAGAACAACTTTCGCAAGAAGACTATCTCACTTTCAATCCCGGTCTCATGCTCGGAGGTACGACCACGGAACATGACGAAGAGCAGACGCGGGGCTCAGCGTTTGGAAAATCAAATGTGATTGCAGAGCACACGATTGTAGCCGGTGACCTCAGGACAATCTCCCTTGAGCAGCTCGCCCGGACCAAGAAACGCATGCAGGAAATCGTCTCGGATCACCTCCCGGGCACAGATGCAGAAATCACCTTCCGGGACGGATACCCTCCTCTCGGACCAACGGATGGAAATCGCAGGCTGCTGGCACTGCTCGACAGAACAAGCAGAGACCTGGGCGACGGACCTGTCGAAGCAGTCGATCCCCGGCTTGCCGGAGCTGCCGACATTTCGTTCACTGCGGGTCGAGTTGAAATGGCTCTCGACGGCCTGGGCCTCATGGGCAACTACGGTCACACCGTAAATGAAACAGCCGACCTGAACTCGCTTCCATCGCAGACGAAACGGGTGGCGATTCTGATGGCGCGTCTGCTGAACGACAGAGACCTGCCATAAACGGCGGTCCCACAGCGTGCCACGTAGAATCGAAGGCCCGTCAACCGGTGCTCTGAATATCTACCTGCTGCAGATGATGCTCCAGATGGTCCAGATAATCCTCCACAATAAAGCGCAGTGTGGCCGGCTCATTGTCACCGATCAGACATACGATATATAATCTGTCCTCAGGAATCTGCCGCATCACATGGGCAAGATGGTGATTGTAAAGTCGCCATAATTCCACAAATGAAGGCCAGTCTACATCCGCGTAACTCTGACGAAGAACCCAGATGTCCTGCTCAAATCCTGGAAATTTCAACTCTTCATAGTCATTTGCGCGGACGAATCGATGATGATTATTGACTGCTGAGTCCAGTAAATGGCCGATAATTTCTTTGATGGACCACTTTCCTTCCTCGGGGCGGGCAGAAACCACATCTTCACCAAGTGCCCGAAGTTTATCTGCTGCATCATCTACAAGCTGATCAACCTTATCTGCAATGGTATGGGATATCATAGGATTTCTATTTCAGATGACCGGGTATTTCCCTTCAATCAAGCTTCCCCTTCAATCGAAGTTTCCCTTCAATCGCCCGGGGCAAGTCGGACATTGAACGAGGTGGATATCGTGCCCCAGTTCAGATATACGTCGGTCTCATCCGCGGTTGAATTCCGGAAAGAAAATAGCATCTCTTCCTGGTGTTCTCCGGTCAGCGTCTCCACCGTAACTCTGAGGGCGTCCTTGTCTGCGTCGTAAGAAAACGAACCCCACTGCTGCGAAACCGAGTTGAATATGAAGGTAAATTCTTCGGGAGATCCGATGGTAAACAGTGCGTAATTACCGGCCGGAAGTTCCTCGCCCTCGATCAGTACGGCGTCGTCAAAATGAATCACGGAGGCTTCGTTGGCTCCCGTTCGCCAGACTCTACCGGGTGGAATCAGGCGTCCGAACAGAACCCGACCCCTGGCCGATGGAGCGCTCCACTCAATCGTTATTTTACTTTCATCCAGATCCGTCCCGGCAGAACGGTTGGGCGACCTTCGCTCGTTGTCAAATGAACCGTGGGAGGCATGTAACTCGTCATTCTGACGGTACTGCGCTGTCGCAGAAGAAACAATTAGCATGGCAGCAAAAACCAATGGAATATAAACTCTTTTCATGGTGATCATTTTTATGGAATACAGCCTCAACATCGACCATAATATATGGCGTGAAGCTCAGTTTTTATCTTTCGTCGGGTTCATCGTGATCAACGCCCCGTCTTGGAGCTCCAGCGCATGCATTCCCTCATACCCGATTCGATACCCTGAACTGATGATGCGGGTTGCACATTGTTTTGCGTTTCCTACAACTCGTTCTTCTTCAAAAACGATCCCACTGTGGTAAGAAAGGCGCCAGGCGTTTCGACAAAAGGAAAATGACCGGAATTCGGAATAATTATCAGTTTAGAATTCGGAATGGCGAGGCGCAGACGCTGCCCGCTCAGCGTTGCTGCCGCTTCGGCCGCACCATATACGATGAGTGTGGGAGCCAAAACCGACGAGAGGTCGTCGTGGATATCAAAATTGATCAGTTCCGGCATAAGTGCACCAAATTTTCGTCCTCGTTCATCGAGGTCCGGCGCGATATAGAATGAAAGCGAATCGACCAGGGTTCGATCATAAAACTGGCCTCTGAACGAAATTCTGTGTAGTTCTTCAAAGGCAGACACTTCCTTGCGTGCGTATGCGTCCGATGACACGACGGCATTGCGGGCCTCGGCGTCTGCCGGGTCAGCCATCGACGCCAGCCTTTTATTCTCTTCCTGCCACACCTCCCAGCTCGCCGGCATGGAATTGAGAAGAATAAGGGATTGCAGATTTTCGCCGTATTCGATGGCATAATACATGGCGATCATTCCTCCCCACGAGTGGCCCATCAGGTGTATGCGACCGAGTCGGAAATGCTGCCGGATGGCTTCGATATCCTCGACAAAGTTTTTCATTGTGATCTCGTTCGAATCAACATCGGCCGAGGACCGCCCGCTCAATCGCTGGTCATAAAAAATGAGATGGACAGATTCGGCGAGAGGTTCGAGATGTTTATACAGGTAGCCGTGTTCCAATACGGGTCCTCCGTGTACGACTATGACCGGATCACCCTGTCCGACGGTGCGAACAAATAATTCTGTTCCATTGATGGGAAGCAACTCCCCCCTTGTGAGTGGTGGAAACTGAGGGTTCCTGCATGAGGGCAGGAGAAGAAGGAGGAGGAGGACCGCAGCAGTCGTCGCTCGCCTGATCTGACTGACGAAAAAATGTGTCCGGCTATTCGGAGTTGTTCTCGAACAAGGTGGAGACTGCGGAAACGCTGCAGACTGCGGAAACGGCGGAGGTGGCGGAGACGCTTCAGACGTCGGCAACGGCGCAGTCAGCGGAGACGTCGGCAACGGCGCAGACGGCGCAGACGCTGCAGACCATGGAGGCGCTGCTGAATGGTGTCGTGAAGCGAGGTGTTTCATGTCGTGAAAGGTTCCTCTCGCACTCTCACGGTGCGGTCATTTTTTGCGATTCGGATTTCCGTACTGGCCTCGCATGGGTTTCCCCGAATATGCGTAATGCCAGATGAATGTACCACGCCCGAAAGACGAACATCCCGTCTTCCAGGCACATGACCTTGAGCAGATCGTCCGCTGACCTGCGAAAAACCCGATAGTCGAGAAATTCCTCGCGCATCATTTGATACAGGACGTCATGAACCAGTGAAGCCCGAAGAAATGTCTTTGTGTCGATGGTCGGTCCGCTCGGACCATCCCACGCGTAAGATTTTCGGACCTGCAGATTTCCATCGATCGTAAGACACATATAAGGTGTTTCGATATCCTGCTCCGGCCAGATATCGGTCGTCATTTCGAATGGCTCTCTGAGCTGATATTTGTACGCGGACAATTTCCGGTACTGGATACTTCTTTCTTTTTCCTGGTCATCCATCGCTCTACGGGTTCTCTCCGGCGCGACCAATCGAATCGCTCAAAGCAACGAGAACTTGCACCCGGCGTACAATTTCGTGCAGTTCTGCACGGAGTTCTTCATAACGCAATCCGGCATCACGACCTGGTTTCTGGTCAGCACGACTGGTCATGCCTCTCAAATAACTCAGCTGACTCATCAACATGGGTGGCGGATAACTCTCCTTTTCGTCCGTGACCAGTAATTCACGAATCGATTCAAGGTCCGAGATAAACTGAACAACGGCCGGGTCTCTTTTCGATTTTGTTTCGGACGCATCCGTCGCCGACGAGTCTGCGTCTGCGTACGATTTCAACGTGGAATCGATTTTTGCCACTGTTTCCCATCCGGTCGAGATGGCCTCTCCCACCTGCGTGTTGAAAGAATACTGCTCCTGGAGGTCTGACAGCGTTACCCCGTCTTTTTCAACGCGGGGATCAATCAACACCTTGAATCGCCGCGTCTCCGACCAATCTCCTATCGTGAGTTCCACCGAGTACGTGCCCGGAACCACGAGCGGTCCCCTTGCATGTCGAAGGTCCTTGTTCAGCGGTCCTGTATGCCGAAGATCCCACGTAAATCTGTGCATGCCGGCGTTGAGAACGAGTGGTTCGGGATCAGAATTCCGGCCCGACGGCTCTCGCATTTCCTGTTCTTCCGCGGCAGCGTCGTTTTCCGAAACATCCGCGTCGAACTCCCGAACAAGATCGCCGGAATCGTCAAGAATCCGAATGGATGCTTCCTCATCGTGGTCGTTGGCGAGAAAATAATCAACGTGCACGCCCGGTGCAGGATATTGCGGTCCCGAAGATCCACCGTCCGAGCTGCGATAACGCATCCGGAAGACGTCGAGCGGCTGAAACAGGTGTTTTTCAGAAGAAGCCACATCACCGGTGAGAGTGTGCAACGGCGAAATATCATCCATTATCCAGAATGAACGACCCATCGTCGAAACGACGAGGTCCTGGCGGTATACTTTGATGTCCGTAATGGGCGTAACCGGCAGGTTCTGCTGGAAGGATTGCCAGTCACCGCCATCGTTGAACGAGATATACATCCCGAATTCGGTACCCGCGTAGAGCAGGCCCTCCCGATCTGGATCTTCTCGCACAACACGAGTCGGAGTGTTGTCGGGGATACCGTTCGTGCCATCTGTGAGCCGTTTCCACGTCTGCCCATAATCCGTTGTCCGGTAGATATATGGCTCAAAATCACCCAGCAGATACCGATATCCTGCAAAGTACGCTTTTCCGCCGCTGTGGGGCGACGGTTCGATGGTCTGGATGCGGCCCTCGGGTGGCATATCCGGCGGCGTCACATCCGTCCAGGTCGCTCCATTGTCCCGGGAAATGTGGATGGGCCCATCGTTGGCGCCTGTCCAGATTACACCGGGCTCCACCGGAGATTCTTCGATCACGTATAAGGCACTGTAATGTTCTTCGCCCGTGATATCGCGCGTAATGGGTCCCCCTGAAATCACCTGTCGTTCCGGCCGGAACGCCGTCAGATCCGGACTGATCGTTTCCCAGGTTTTTCCCTCGTCTCTCGTGCGATGCACGTACTGCGAGCCGTGATAGATGACATCCGGATTATGCGGCGAAACCTCTATGGGCACGACGCGCTGGAAGCGATATGGCAATTCTTTCGGGTTGCGGCCATACAGGTTGACGGCCCCTACATAATATTGCTGCTCCTGCCCCGTCTCGCGATTGTATCTGCCGAACCGCCCTTTGCAATTACTGTAAACAATATTCGGATCACCCGGACGCGGCACGGCCGGCCCGGTTTCGCAGCCACCGATGGATTCCCAGTATGCCGTGTGACCACCGGCTCGACCCGACACTGGCAGGCTCGGTACAGAGATCGTTGAATTGTCCTGCTGCCCGGCGTAGAGGCGGTACACAAAAGCATCGTCGACATGTACCTGATAAAGCTCGGCGGTGGGTTGATTGCGCTGCGTGGACCATGTTTCTCCTCCATCACGTGTCACGTTCGCGCCACCATCGTTCGACTGCACGAAAAGATCAGTGTCTTTCGGGTTGATCCACATATCGTGATTGTCTCCGTGCGGCGTGGAGCGCCGCTGAAAGGTCTTCCCGCCGTCTTCGCTTCTGTAGAACCCTTCGTTGTTGACATAAACCACGTCGGCGTTCGACGGATCGGCATCGACATTGGTATAATAGAACGGCCGATTCATGAGACCTCGCTTATTCGTGACCATATGCCACGTTTCGCCACGGTCATTGGAGCGGTACAGTCCCTCCTTTTCCGGCGCGGTCTCGACCAGCGCATAAATCCGGCTCGGGTCGGCGGGCGAAACGGCCAGATCAATTTTACCTACCGTCCCGTCAGGGAGCCCTCCTGAGAGCATTTTCCAAGTCTCTCCTGCGTCCGTTGTTTTGTAGATGCCATCTTCCGTGTCCGATCCGCTTATGATGGTCCACGGCTTGCGCTCCGCGTACCAGAGCGCTGCGTAAACCTCATCCGGATTGTCAGGATTCAGTTCCAGATCCACAGCTCCCGTTTTTTCGGAGACGAACAGCACGTGCTTCCAGCTCGCTCCGCCATCGGTCGTTTTATAAACACCTCGCTCCGGGTTCGGCCCGAATGGATTGCCGAGCGCCGCCACCCAGACCACCTCCGGGTTGGTCGGATGAATGACCACGGCGCCGATCTGTCCGGTGTCTTCAAGACCCACAAACTCCCACGTCTCGCCGGCATCCTCAGATTTGTAGACGCCTTTACCGAGGATGACATTACTCCGGATTCCGTCCGAACCGGTCCCGACATAGATCACATCCGGATTCGAGTCGGATACGTCAATGGAACCGATAGAGCCTGTTTTGAACGTTTGGTCCGAGATCGGGTCCCAGCTTGCGCCGTAATTGGTCGTCTTCCAGACACCCCCGCCCGTGGCCCCGAAATAAAACGTCCCCGGCTGATCGGCGTGGCCTGCCACCGCCGTCACGCGGCCGCCCCGCGAAGGGCCCACCATGCGGTAACTCAGGTCGGCGAACAATGCGGGATTCAACGGTTCGCCGCTCGGCGAGTTATCGGGGTCTGAGATGCGATTATCCTGCTGACGGGCCGCCGTTTCTGCGACGTTCAACATCAAAAACAGGGCAATCAGGAAGATTGCTGAAATCCGCCGTACCGGTGGAGTGGCATTGAAAAAAAACATTTAAAGTCCGTCGTCCTGGTGGGCAGTCTGTGAAACGAACATATTAGTCTCTGTCAAGCGGCGTGTCCAGTCATGGGCGGAATAGTATGCCCAGAGGCGACCCTCTTTTTGTATAATACGTACCCTCTTTCGTACGAAATTCGACCCGTACCATGCCAAAAACTTCTGCCTGTGTATTCTACACGGGGATTTTCCTGCTATTCTCTGCCTGTTCCAGTTCCCCTGAATCCGTGTGGGTGGTCCCCGTTTTTGACTTTGCTGCCTCAGACGACTCGCTGGAGGCAACTTCACTGCTCGGAGCGGCCCTCTACAGAACAACGATCACGGGGGAAAGAGGGGTTCGACTGCGGGATCAGTTGGAAGAAGCCCGGATTTTTCTTACAGGCGACCCTTATTCAGTGGATGGTTTTGTCTGGTACGGCCGCCGGCTTGCGTATCTCGGACGGTACCGAGACGCGATTGAAGTGTACACGAAAGGATTGGAGCGATTTCCGGAGGAACCTCATCTGCTACGACATCGCGGACATCGTTTTATTACGACAAGACGATTTGACGCCGCCATCGGGGATTTTGAATTGGCCGTTGAGGCGGTTGCCGGTCACGCCGATGGTAGAGCCCGACGGGCAGCCGAACGCGGCTGGTGTGCCAACGAGCACTCTTCAAACCAACATCTGGTACCACCTTGGACTCGCGTTTTACCTGCGAGGCGAATTTGATCGAGCGGCTCACGCGTTTCAATTCTGTTTTGATTTGGCGGCGAACGACGATATGCGCGTGGCCGCCGCCGACTGGCTGTATATGTCTCTGCGTCGCGATGGTCGCAAAGAAGAAGCCGTGCATGCAATCGCGTTTGTTCGAGAGGACATGGAGCTGTTCGAGAACGATTCGTATCTGCAGCGTCTCTTGATGTACCGTGGGCTCTCAGACGACGCAGGGTTCGCTGCGGCGACAGCAGACGGGGCTGATGCATTTTCCGTTGCAACTCTCGGTTATGGAGTCGGCAACTGGCATCTTATCGGAGGCGACAAACCGCGGGCGTTTCGGATTTTCGAAGCTGTTCTGGAAACGAGCTCCTGGGCCGCATTCGGCTTTATTGCAAGCGAGGCTGAAGTGGCTAGTCGCAGCGACACAACGATTACCGACTGATCACAATCTGGCCTGTCTGTTCCTTCTGCCCCGACTGTAACCTGTACACGTCTGCACCGGGCTGAACCCATTGTCCGGCCGAATCAAGCCCATCCCAAGCCGCTCGGGTTTTCCCCGAGCTGGTCACATGTGAGGTGAACTACTTGCTGGACTTGCCGCCTTAATCGCTGCCGGAGCCCGAACCGGAGCCGCCGCCCGAGCCGTCGTAACTACCGTAACTACCGTGACTGCCGTGACCGCCGTGCCTGCCGTAACTACCGTGACTGCCGTGACTGCCGTCCGAGTAGATTTTGTCAATACTGCCCCTGTCACTAGTCCCGCCTGGACTTTTCCACCACGAAGTTCCGGTCTTTGCTTTAGCGCCTTTCAGACTGCCGAGTGCAATCACAGCCGGTACGGTCCACATCGCCTTGATGACGTTGCGGCGCCCCGTAGAAACCCGCCTGTCGTCTCCTTCTTCGATAAAAGAACTGTTACCTTTATCCGCCATGGCCCCAACAACCTCAATAAATTAAAGTATCAATCAATTATACTTATCAACGCAGTTGAGGGTACGCTTAAATAAGAAATTTTAGTGCGGCATGTAAACAGCTGTTCTGTAACCAGTCATGGTTATCCCAAGTGCTGCTCGACCAGGTCCGCCGCTTTTTCAGCGTCGTTAAATAAAAGTCGGAACATGGGTTTGTTTTCGAGGAGCAGGGATACGTGTTTAAGGGCGCCTCTTCCGTGAGTTCTGTAACTGAGACAATGATCCGCCATTTCCATAAGAGCCTCGGCAGGAGAGAGTTCTGTCATCGTGGCCTCTTCATCAGCCGTATACCGGGGAAACACGATTCCCTTTATCGACGATGAATTTCGATCGATCCGATCCTCTTCGACATCTACCCATACCCTGTGCATGGATGATACATCGGGCTCAAGATTCAGAGTATTTTTTTCTTCGTCATAAACCCTGTACATCGGCGTCAAAGGAAACGCGAGCATAGATCGGGAATCGGGGTCATACGGAATGATGTCATCAGACTTGTAATCCCAACCACGTTCGTAGAGCTTCATGGCAAGAGTACTCTTACCGACCCCGAACGCGCCACAGAACAGAATGGCTTCGGAGTTCCGGCTCACTCCTCCGGCGTGAAACCAGATCAGGTTTGGATAACCGTCCCTGAGAAGCCGGTCAATTTCATGTTTTACGCCTCGTCTCACATCGTAAACTGATTCTACCGGCTGGCGTACCCACCGACATCCACTCACGTGGTACTTCCCGCCCAACCTCGAAATGCTGATCTGGCCCATCCGCCGGCCGGGGGTATCCGTGATCATAGAGGAGAATCGCCTGTTCAACCATTCAATAAGTTCAGGAATGTCCGTCCTTACCAGAACACTGCAGGATTGAAAGCCAACATGCGTTTCCGTGACGAGTCCGGCGGACTCATTCTTCGGGCCCGACGCAAGATCCAGTACCTTCTGATCGACCAGATCTCTGAGAAGTGCCAGAATATCCGAAGCGAGTTCTCGTTGATCCGCATCAAATCGTTCCTGAATCTCTCCGATCATCTCGGAAATTGATGTCGCTCCGTCGCACAGTTCCCATATGATTCTCCCGGTAGCGTTTAGTGCGATCATTTGCTGCGTGCTTTTATCGTGCAGGACCGTTTGACTCTGGACATCATATGCTGTCACAGACTCGCGTCGGCGGGGGTATTTATCGAGCGAAATCATATAAATAGAGAATGTGATCTTTGACTTGTCAGTCCGGAGACGCGCGTGTCCGGAGAAGCCAAAAAATCCTGGTTGTTGAGGAAATTAAAAACCCGAATTCAAATCAGGTCGTCAGTCAGAAAGTACGAGAATTTTTACGCCGTTCGCGCCGATAACATCCGGGCCGCGAACAAGACATGTGTCGTTTTTTTGCATTCGCCCTTCGACGAGTCCGCTCGGCGCTGGCCGATCCGTTGCGCGCGCTGTGCAGGCGTGAGGAGCGACGCGAGCGAAATCAGGAGGCCCCTTTGACACGATCGCGGAATTCAAAGATTTCGAGGGTGTGAAGTGTGGTTGCACACCCTGAATTAAAGCCCTCTTAAACCCGCCGAAACGCCGCCACACGCCAGATCAGTGTTTGCCGTACCGAAACCCGTTCAAATCCCGTAGCAGCAATCCGGGATTCAACGTCAGCGACCGGATGCACAAACACCCTGAAGACCTGCCTCCGGAAAACCCTTTTCAAATTATCGAGCCAGAAAGCCACGCGTGAAAGCATGCGATCGCGGGGGTACGAAATCGCATAGACGCGTCGGCACCTGGAAATCGACTTCCTGATGAGATCATCGTAGTTGGGATAACAACACACCACGCGGTCGAGCAGAACAATGTCCGCGATTTCAAGCGTGCCCGCGACTTCGGTGATGTCGCCGGTGACAAATGTGGCCCGGGCCTCTTGGTCTCGGCGACGACATTCCGCTTTGGCGACCTCGATGTACGCGGGCGATGCGTCAACGTGCACGGCCGACGAAATATCGTGAGGGAACAGCTCGTGTTGCAAGACGCCAATGCCGGCGCCAATATCCAACAGGGTGGCCCGTTCGAGCCCGGCTTCCCGGACGGCTTCGATCAGAAGCGCCGTGGTGCGATCCGGACCGTTCTTCAGATATCGCTTCAGATCACGATCTGCGTGTTTGGCACCGAAATAAGTATCGATCGTATTACAGCAAGACAAAGAATCAGCGGCGTCGAGTAACGTGTTCGGTACGGGTTTTCATGCAGCATCAGGCGCAGCGTAATATCAGGCGCAGCGTAATATCAGGCGCAGCGTCACATCAGGACCTGCCGACCGGCCCTAACTGTACCGGATAATGTACTCCGCGGCGCACTTGCCAGGAAGACCGGTGCCGGCTCCTCCGGGATGAACGCCCGCTCCGCAAAGATATAACCCGCCAATGGGAGTCTCGTATTTGAACCAGCCCGGTATAGGCCTCATGTATAACAATTGATCGAGCGCCAGGTCGACGTGATACAGACAGCCGTTTGTAAGTCCGAATCGACGCTCCAGATCCGGGGGCGTTTCTACCTGTCGATGTACGACGGCCGCTTTTAATCCCGGGGCATGGCGATCCAATATTGCCACGATCCGGTCGCCCAATTTCTCGCGGGCCACATCCCAGTCCTGATCGCTGAGTCTTCGAGGCGTGAACTGCACCCAGACATGCATCACGTGTTTCCCCTCCGGTGCCAGTGTATGATCCAGAACACTTGGAATGGACGCCATCAGGTATGGTTTATCGGGGAGATCATGATATTTTGCTGCGTCAAAAGCCTTTTCCAGATAATCAAGCGTATCGCCTATCTGGATTCTTCCCGATACCGATTCACTGCCCTCGGGCGCGCCCCGAAACTGAGGCAGTCTGTCCAGCGCCAGACGCATGATCGTGACGCTTCCCGTCGATCGAATCTGCCTGACCTTCTCCAGGAAATCGGGACTGAACCACTCCTGCCCCGTGAGCTGTTCGAATGTGGTTCTCGGATCAAGGGCCGACACGACATGCCTGGCCTCGATCTCTTCTCCGTCATCAAGAACGAGGCCTGTACACGTGCCGGCATCAACCATGATTCTGCATACGGCAGAACGGGTTCGGATGTCCGCGCCCGCCGCCCTGGCTACCGAGGCGATTGCATCGGTCAGCGCGCCCGGACCTCCCCCGGCAAATGTCGTTGTGTGTTCCAATCCACCGGCCCAGTGAGGGTTGTGGTGTAACAACCCGTACGCGGAACCGGCACTTCTGGGTGATAACCAGGATCCCTTCAGAGCGGTCGCGGCGAGTATAGCCTTCAACGAATCCGTCTCAAATCGTTCGTCAAGCACGTCCTGTACCGACATGGGTAAAAAACGCATTGCCTCGGGCATTTCTGATTTTCCAAGCCGTCGCAACGAGGCCCCGAGTCTTAACAGGTCGATCGTCCCGGTAATTACATTTGATTTCAGATCCGCGAGAGGCCGGGTGAGCGCCAAATCCAGTGCTTTGCTGACTTTTATCAGAAATGCGTTCAACTCCCGGAAGGCCTTTTCGTCCATCTGCGAAAACTGCGCGATCTGGTCAGCGGTAGAACTTTTTGAATCAAAATACAGGCAGTCATACCCTTCGCGTGCGAAAATCAGCCCTCCGCCGCGAATCACTCTCAAACCGTGTTCTTTCAGTTTCAGATCTGTGAAGATCGACGGATGAACCAGATCAATGGAATCGATGGCCGCCGGTCCGCGAAAACCGGGAGCGATCTCCACCGTTCCCATGGTACCGCCCGTGGTGGATTCTTTTTCAAGCACGACAACCGAACGGCCCGAACGAGCTAAGTAAGCAGCTGCAACCAGACCGTTCAGACCGCCTCCAACGATGGCTATATCCACTTTCCCGCTCATGATCTGCCTTTCAAAATTTGCTGCGCGGCAAGTTGCCCGGGGGCGCCCATGACCCCTCCTCCGGGGTG
>JACZYD010000064.1:5000-19693 GCA_022571255.1 Bacteroidota bacterium | reverse complement strand
ATCTACCAGTCTGTCGGACTTTCGCTGTAAGTAATTGTTTTTATTGAATCAATGTTTCGGCCAAATTTAGCGTAAACCTAATAAAAACAATTGGATATTCTTCTTAGTCCGACAGACTCCTAGAAGAGAAAGAAAAACCTTCAATCGTGCCCGAGGGCTGTTCAAGATACAAATTCGCATGGGAATCACCGACATAGAACGAAAATATTTCGGACTTTTTAGTCTTCAATGACGACGTCCGCTTCATAAACGACGTCCGCTTCATTAACGTCGTTCGCTTTATCAATGACGCAGCGCTCTTCCTGGTCTCTCGCCCGTGAATACCCCGTCTCGAAGTACGATGCGGCCTGCAACCAGCACATCCGAAACACCGGTTGCATAATGGTGAGGATCCCCGAACTCGGCGTGGTCTTCCATCGCAGTCGCATCCAGAACGGCAATATCGGCGATTGCGCCCACCTGTAATCTTCCTCGATTGAAAAGCCTCAGGCGTTCAGCAGGCAGACCCGACATCTTATAAATCGCCTCCTCCATCGAAAGAATGCCCCATTCCCTTACATAACGTGCCAGAACGCGCGCGAACGCTCCATAATTGCGCGGATGCGGAACACCTGTTCCTGGATTCGGGATACCACCGTCAGACGATATCATTGTATTCGGGTGCAGCATAATTCGTCGAACATCATCCTCCGACATGGAGTGAAAAACCCCAAGACATCCTCCTTTTTCTACCAGCTCCATGGCTACTTCCGCTGCTCCTTCCACCGTGACAACAATTCCTCTTTCTTCAAGGATGCCAGCCAGCGATAACCCGTTTACTTCGGGAAAATCGGGGCATGAGGCAGCCACAATGGTACGGGGATCTGCACCACGCTCCTCATTGATGTGTCGGATGATGTCGGCTCGAATACGATCGCGTTGTCTTACGTCCGAGAGCCTGTCCAGGAGAGTCTTGTTTCCACCGAGCAGTGACCACGCTGGAAACAAGATGGTCAGGCCGGTACTCGAAGCCGTGTAGGGATATACGTCACTGCTTACGTCCAACCCGCGTTTTCCTGCCTCGTCAATCAGAGCGAGAGATTTCGTGCTGTCGCCCCATCGACCTTTTCCAATAACTTTGTGGTGCGTCACCTGCGCCGCCACGCCGGCTTTTTCGGCTACTTCGATCACTTCCGCGATGCTTTCCAGGAGGCGAGCCCCTTCGTCCCGGATGTGACTGATGTACAACCCTCCCGCGTTCGCCGCCGGACGGGCCATGGCGACGAGTTCGCTGAGATCAGCGTAGCCGCCGGGCGTGTATTCGAGCCCGGAGGAGAGACCGAACGCGCCGGCGTCCATCGCCAGTCCGACAAGTTCGGTCATCTGCGCGAGTTCGTCTTGCGTTGGCGCCCGGTTCGAATTGCCCATTACGTGGGATCGGATGGATCCGTGGCCGACGAAAAGACCCACATTTACGGTCATGTTTGTTGTATCGAGAGCAGCCAGAAACGCTCCGATATCGATCGGTGAACTGCCATCCTGTCCTCCTACGGCGGTAGTAACGCCTTGACGGATATAATTTTCGGCCATCGGCCTCAGAACAATACCGGAAAGCTCGATCGTGACGGAAGTGGCATGGCTGTGAATGTCGATGAATCCCGGGACGACTGTTTTTCCAGTTGCGTCGATTTCAGAGAGGGCCGAGGCCCCGGATAAGTCGCCCATCGCTGCGATGGTATCTGCCCGGATTCCGATGTCTGTTTCCACAGCGGCGTTTCCAAGTCCATCGTATACCAGTCCGTTGCGGACGACAATGTCGAATTCTTTTTCGGTGGCGCAGGACGCGAAGGCTCCGGCAAAAAGGGTTACCACGAAAGAAATGGTGCGCAGGCGAGTCATAGGATCATAATCTAAATGTATGATTTTCCAGGTGTTTGCTGGAGCTGGATCCTCCTCTACGCGGGCTCGAAACAGTACGTATCGCTTGTGACACATACAAAAGGGGCCCATCTCAAAAAATGACACGGGCCCCTGAAGAAAACGCTGAGAGGGAGGGTCAGCTATTTTCACTGGCAAATATCGATAAATCAGGGAGGCAATGCAAATATTTTATGGACAGGACCGCCCACTCGCTCACTATTCCTTCCTGTTCACCATCGTGGCAGCGGACTGATCAACACACATCAATGAGATCTCATTGATGTTAACGTGCGCTGGTCGGGTAGCGCAATAAATCACCGCATCTGCGACGTCCCCCGCGCTCAGCGGCGTGATTCCGGCATATATGGCAGCTGCACGGTCGTCGTCGCCGGCAAATCGAACCTTACTGAACTCTGTCTCGACCAGCCCGGGATCAACCGACGAAACTCTCACGTGCGTGCCGTGAACATCCATTTTCAGGCCTTCGTTGATAGCCCTGACCGCGTGTTTGGAGGCGCAGTAAACGGTTGCTCCGGGATAAACCCATTTTCCAGCTACAGAACCAATGGTAATAATATGTCCGTGATTACGCGCGATCATTCCCGGAATGACCTGCCGGTTGATATACAGTACTCCCTTTACATTCGTATCCAGCATGCCTTCTATTTCGTCCAGAGAGGCTTCGAATGACGGGCCGAGTCCGAGGGCTTTACCCGCGTTGTTGACCAGAATATGGATGATTTTCCACTCATCCGGAAGCTGGTGCATAAACGATTGCACTGCCCCCGATTCAGAAACATCCAACTTGAAAACGTGTACCTCTACGTTGTATTTATTTTTTAATCGTTCGGCCAGAGATACGAGTTTTTTAATTCTTCTCGCACACAAGAGAAGGCGGGCTTTTTTGGCAGCAAAGGCTTCTGCACACGCAGCGCCGATACCCGAGGACGCGCCCGTGATGAATACGGTTTTATGGTTAAGTACTTCCATTGGGAAAGTCGATAAGGATACAAGGGAATAGATATCGCAGCGAAAGTAACCAAATTCAGAATCCCGCATGCCAATTCGAACAACTGCCCCAAATTTATCGGGTATATTCATTTCAACACTCTTTATTGCGGTGTTGATGGTTGCAGCTCAAGGGCAATCTGCCCGTGCTCAGACATTGGCCGGTAAAAATGGCCAGCGGATTGCCTGCTCGGGAGGAGAGGCGGCAGGATTCGGATGCAGGGAAGTTGACTTGTTGTCGCGTTTAACCCCGGCTGAACTCGGGGCGACGATGGCCTGTAATGGCGGCAAAAGCCTGTGTGGAGTCAACGACATGTGGGGCTGGTTCGACTTGCAGACCGGAAAGGAGTATGCGATTGTCGGACGGGAGGACGGGACCGCATTTGTGGACGTATCGGATCCGGTGAATCCTTTGTATGTGGGAAATCTAGCTCACAACGGGGCCGCCCCGAGCGTGTGGCGAGACATTAAAGTTTATGCCGATTACGCATATATCGTTGCCGACGGTTTTGCGGACAGCGGTGTACAAATCTTTGATCTTACGCAGCTTCGAGGTCTCTCGGGCGCACCCGTCGAATTCGAAATGACCGGATTGTATACGGGTATTTCAATGGCACACAATATCGTAATCAACGAAGCATCCGGATTTGCTTACGTGGTCGGATACAGAGAAAACACGATGGCCGACAATTGCGGCCGTGGATTACATATGATTGATCTGGCCGATCCGGCGGATCCAGTTTATGCGGGTTGTTTTGCATTTCCCGCCACGGGCAGGAGCAATGACGGATACACGCATGATGCGCAATGCGTCAATTATCACGGCCCGGACCCGGACTATCAGGGCCGGGAAATCTGTTTCGGAATGAATGAAACTCACATTACGGTGGCCGATGTTACCGACAAATCCAATCCAATCGCAATCGCAAAAGCCGACTATCCTGCGGTTCATTATGTACACCAGGGGTGGTTGTCAGAAGATCATAGATACCTTTTTCAGGGTGACGAACTGGATGAGTTTTTTGGAGACACAGAGTTTACGCGTACCCTCGTCTGGGACATCATCGACCTGGATGATCCCGTATTGTTCGATGAATATGAAGCCCCTGGTCGTTCAATTGACCACAATCTCTACATCAAAGACGGTTTTATGTATCAGACCAATTATATCGATGGTCTCCGCATTCTGGACGTATCAGATCCATCACTGATTTTTGAGGTGGCTCATTTTGATACGTTCAAGGAGGATCCGGTCAATCCAAGCGTGTGGAGCGGTACATGGAGTAACTACCCGTTTTTCAAAAGTGGAGCCGTTGGCCTCTCGTCGCGGCGGGAAGGCCTTTTTATGGTGCAGCCCACCATGTCGGCTCCGGTCGCAGTTGAAGAACCGGAAACTGCTGAAGATTTTGTGGTTTTTTCCGCTTACCCGAATCCATTTGCAAGCCGGTTTACGATTTCTCTGTCCGTTCCAATCACACAGAATATAAATGTGACGCTCTACAATGTTCTTGGTCGAGAGATTCAGAGCCTTTATTCAGGAACCGTGTTGGCCGGGCGCGAAGAACGAATCAATGTTGAACTCATTGATTATCCAGCGGGTATGTATGTTTACAGGGTCACCGGAGAAGATTTTATGCTGTCGAAACCCATTGTCCTTGCCCGGTAGGCACGTACCTCTTCTTCTCAGGCCGATGAATTGTCGTTTTTTAATCATGCAGAATTGGAATTGATACGGCTCAAATTCTTCAGCGCGGTCGTGGTCTGTATATCGATTCTGTTGCCCGAGGCTGATGCACGACAGACCGCTGAATCAGGTCAATCGTATGCCTGGCAAAAGGCTGAATGTATCAGTGGGTTGGCAGCGGGTTTTCGGTGTGCGAATGTCGACCTGCTCTCGATTGTTACGCCCGAGCAGATGGGTGCCACCGAGACCTGTAAAACCGGATTGGTCCTTCGCAGATGCCTGATGAGCGACATGTGGGGGTGGACCGATCCTCAGACTGACCGGGAATACGCGATCGTGGGAAGAGAAGATGGAACGTCTTTCATTGATGTGACCGATCCGGAGAGTCCCATTTTCGTCGGAAGCCTCCATCACAACGGAGGGAGTCCGAGTTTCTGGCGCGACATGAAAGTCTACAATAACCACGTCTACATCGTGGCTGACGGGTCGGCGGGCAATGGAATTCAGATACTGGATCTCACGCAGTTGCGCGATTTTTCCGGTACGCCGATAACGTTTCAGATGAGCGCCCACTACGACCAGATTGGCCAGGCCCATAACATGGTGATCAATGAAGAAACCGGTTTCGCATACATCGTCGGAGCCTCCGGTGTTGGATGTCAGGGGTTATACATGCTCGATATTTCGATGCCGCTGGATCCCAGATTTACAGGTTGTCACATGGAACCGGCATCACGGCGTCTGTACACGCATGACGCCCAGTGCGTTATTTATCACGGACCTGACCTCGACTACGTGGGCCGCGAGATCTGCCTGATGGCGAACGAAAACACGGTTGCAATCGCCGATGTTACCGACAAGAATCAGGTAAAGTCGATTTCTTCGATGGCGCACCCCGGCGCGACGTACGTCCACCAGGGATGGCTGACAGAAGACCATAAATATTTCGTTCAGAATGACGAACTGGATGAGCTTCAAAATATTGACATCACAAACACCCGGACCATCGTCTGGGACGTTACGGATCTGGATGATCCGGTGCTGGCCAGCATACACGATGCGTCCGGAACGGCTATCGATCACAACCTCTATATAAAAGGCAATTTCGTCTATCAATCCAATTACACGGACGGATTGCACATCCTCGACATTTCCGACCCGGCAAATCCCTTCGAAGCCGGTTTCTTTGACACCTACCGGACAGATCCCGGGACTGCCGGTTTTGAGGTCTGGAACGGTACGTGGAGTAATTATCCTTTTTTCAAGAGCGGTGCGATAGCTGTTTCCAGTGCTGAAGAAGGCCTTCTTATGGTGCGCCCGACTTTTTCAGCCATTGTCGAACCGGAAAATACTGTGATACCTGATCAAATTGTTGTAACGCAGGCTTATCCGAATCCGTTTGTGGATCAATTGACACTGACAGTTGTGGTTCAGAGTACGCAGCGGGTCGGAGTTGCAATTTTCAATGTGCTGGGACAAGAGGTTAAGACGGTTGGATCCCGCATTGTGGATGCAAACATCAAATATCTGTTTGAGGTAGATCTTTCGGACTTGCCTCCGGGAACGTATTTCTATACAATGACCGGCGAAACATTTGAAATCTCGAAGCCGATTACCGGGGTCAAATAGAATGGATCGATTCCATCCTCAAAAAAGCTCCTGCGCCAGTTTTCGAGACAGCGGGCAATATTGTCGGCGGAAAAGCGAGCGAAACAGTGATCGGACTGGTCGGCGGAAAAGCTGGCGGAAACAGACTCGTCCGTTCCTCTTGTCGGTTGCCCTGTTCATGTTCCTGGCGGCTTATTCTGCGCACGTAAATGCACAGGTCGGGCTTGGAATCAGTGACGGAAAGGCGGACGAAGCAATCAGTATAGACGCATCGTCGGCCAAATTCTTTGCCGGCAAGTCTGGAAGCGGTGCCAATTGCCGAGATGGATCAGCTGACATTTACCCCTGCCTGGGTGTCAGTTTAAGAAGTATAATGACTGTTGCGGATCTGGGTGGAGCTCCCGGGATTCGTCTCAATGACCTTTGGGGCTGGCACGACATCGAGAAGGGTCGCTACTACATACTGGTTGGTCGGCAGGATGGGACAGCCTTTGTGGACGTTACTGATGCAGATTCTCCCGTCTATCTCGGTGAGTTACTGAAAACTCCCGGGTCACCGAGCAGCGCGTGGCGTGACATCAAAGTTCTGGGTCATTATGCCCTCATTGTAGCAGACGGTGCGCTGATCAAAGGCGCTCTGCCCCACGGAATGCAAATATTCGATCTTCACGATCTTCGAAATCCCGGCGTATTGCCGTCACTTTTTGTCGAAGCGGCACATTATTCTCAGATCGCTTCGTCCCACAATATTGTCGTCGATGAAGAATCCCGTTTTGCCTACGCCGTTGGCTCTCGATCGGGCGGTATTTCTTGCAAAGGGGGCCTGCATATGATCGATATGGCTGATCCTCTACACCCTTCATTTGCGGCGTGTTTCTCTGATTCGAGATCAACACGAGGTTACACGCATGATGCTCAGTGTACGGTCTACCACGGGCCCGACACCGAGCATTTCGGAAAACAGATCTGTTTCGGGTCGAACGAGTCGGCGCTCGGCATCGTCGACGTAACCGACAAGCAGCGCCCTGTGCCTCTTGGCGTCGGGGAATACCCGACATCCAGATATGTTCACCAGGGTTGGCTTACCGAGGATCACGCCTATTTTTTTCAGGATGACGAAGCCGATGAGCGGTCTTTTGGTGCGCCTACAAGAACACTCATCTGGGATGTGAAAGATCTCGATGATCCTGTTCTGGTGAAAGAGTTTCTGGCACCGGTGTCAACCATCGATCACAATCTGTATGTTTCAGGCCATTTCGTCTACCAGGCAAACTATACCAGCGGGCTGCGCATTCTGGATATTTCAAACGTCATGGATCCGAAGCTGGTCAAGTATTTCGATACCTATCCGTCTGATGACAAAGCTACTTTTAATGGCGCGTGGAGCGTGTTCCCGTTTTTCAGTAATGGTATGGTGTATGTGAGCAGCCGCGATGAAGGACTTTTTCTTCTCGATCCCGGATCCACACCAGTTACCGAAATATCGATGTCCAATATGATCGTTGACGGGACGAACGTCCATTTTTCGTGGACCACCATTGCCGAATTCAAGGTTCGTGGCTTTGAAATTCAGGAACGCATTAAAGGTGGCTCATTTGTATCGCTTGCGTTCGTCACGGGGGCCGGTACAACCGCGGATTCGCAATCGTATTCGTACGTTCTCAGCGATGTGTCACCTGGACGCCACGAATACCGTTTGCAGATCGTTTCGGAGAACGAGTCCCGCTTCTCGGAAGCGTCGAGTGAAGTATTTGTTGTACCGGGTACACACGTTCGAAGTGAGATTTATCCGAATCCGATCAGCGAGCGGGCCCGTCTGGAGTTGATTGTTGCTGAGAGCCAGCAGGTACGTGTAACGATATATGACATGCAAGGACGCCGCGTCGCCGTGCTCCATGACGGGGTGGTTCTTGAGGGAACGCAGTACGACGTTGTCATTGGTGCAACCGCAATCGCCAGCGGGAAATATTTTCTCCGGATCGTTGGCGAGTCATTTTCCGAAACCCTGCCCTTCGTCATCGTGCGGTAATTCTGACTGCGGTAATTCTGAACCACCCGGATGATTTCTGCCTTCGTCACACCCCGACTGATCGCCGCCGCCATTTTCCCGATATTTTTTTTGCCTGATTTCCCACATAAGGATTCCGCCTGAAACGACCAGTCCGGCGGCCATCAGAGCCAGAACATTTCCTGTGGGCACGGCGCCGCCGATCCACAGCAGCTCTCGATCTGGACCTAACCATGGCCAGAGCGCTCGCAGTGATCCGATCATAAAACCCACCAGCACAGCCATGGTATGATCATGTACCGTTCGAAGCAGCCACCCGATAAAAACCGAAAAAACTCCGACGCCAGTACCGGCACCGGCCAAAAAGACGAGAACGGTGACAATTTCCCGCTGGTCAAGGGCGTGCAGGATGGGAGTGTAGAGTCCCATTATGAGCAGTAAATACGCGCCGCTGATTCCCGGTAGAATCATTGCAGACATCGCGATGGCACCTGCAATAAAAATGAAGGGCAGGGAAGGGTCTGTTGTTTCGACCGACGGTAATCCAGAAAGTATAAAGGCAGCTACAGATCCCGCAGCAAGCAAAAGCCAATGTGTAACGATCGGTTTGCGAATCCGCAGCCATGGGATAGCGATGGATCCGAGAATCAATCCAAAAAAAACGGCCCGGCTTTCAGCGGGATGACTTTCGAGCAAGCCTGGTATATACCGCGCTCCGACGAGGGGTGCCAGAACAATTCCCGCTGCCAGTGGAAGGACAAACATCCATGGAAGGCGACGAAGATTATCCCACGCCCCCGAAAAGTCCAGTTTCAGGATTGACAATCCGGAATGAACAACTGAGCCGGCCACAATGATCAGACGTTCATAGATACCGAATACCAGCGCCATCGTACCTCCCGAAACCCCTGGAATTACATTGGCGAGTCCGATTCCAATGCCTTGCAGTATGGTTATCAACCAACGAATCAAGGCGAGCTCGGTCAGTCGTCCAGTCCAAGAAGAGACCGGATATTAGAGTCCCTGGCCAGTTCCGGATAGGCGCGCGCAAACTCCTTTTTTCTGCCAGGCTCAAGTTCGAAGGCTGCTTGCAACGACTTTACGCCTTCGTCTTTATGACCGAGTGCGAACAAGGCTTTTGCCTGTTGAAAATAGGCCTTGATCTGCTTTGGATCGATGCGAAGGGCTGACCGATACGCGCAGACTGCGTCTTCGAGTCGGCGACCCTCAAATAATGTTTCTGCGTAATCCATCCAGACATCCCTGTTATCCGGAGAAACCTTGATTACCGTTCGATACGCCTTGATCGCCTCATCCAGCCGGCCAAGATTGTATGCGCAGTCTCCTTTTGCATACCAGAAATCAGGCGTTTCCGGATTGAGAACGATCGCACGATTGAAGAAAGGAAGCGCATCTTCATATTTCTCCAGCGCATCAAAACAGCAACCAAGGCCATACCAGGCCTCTGCATACCTGACGTCATCTTCGACCGCTTTTTCAAAGTAGGTTATGGCGCTCTCAAAATGTTTCAGCTCTTCGTATGCGAGTGCAATGTTGTATGCGGTTGCCGCGTCCGGCCCTTCGATCTCAAGTACGCGTTTGTAGCTTTCGATGGCAGCCTGCAGATCATTGATATTCGCGAGCGCGTTACCTCTGTTGTAATGGGCAGACGCGAAATCTTCGGAAATCACAATAGCCATGTCATACGAAGAAATCGATTCTTCGTAACGAGTCATTCGATTCAGAACAATGCCTCGATTATACCAGGCGTCATGCGAATAAGGATCTACATCCAGATGTTTATCATAACTGGCAATGCTGCGCTCATTATCGTTGAGCCTATCGTAGCAAAACCCGAGTTCATACCAGACTTCGGGGTGATCTGCATTACATTCGGCGCACTGTTTGAACGCGGCTACAGCCTCAGGAAGGTGACCTAATCTTTCCAGCGTGACACCCTTGTTGAACAGGGTCTCATCGTTATTGGGATCCAGCGTCAACGCGTCGGCGAACGCCTTGAGGGCTTCTTCCGTGCGGTCCAGACCGTCGAGCGTAATACCCCGATTCACGATGGTCTCAATATCAGTAGGGTTAAGGGCCAGTACTCTGTCGTAAGCGACGAGAGCATCCTGATGCCTGCCGAGGTTGTTGAGCACTACGCCACGACGCATCCATCCGTCTGACGAATACGGGTATGTATCAAGAAGTCGATCAATGACCCGAAGAGACTCTTCGTACCTGCCCTTTTCAAAATAATAGGAAGCTATTTCCTCAAGAGTGTCAGAGTCGAAGTAAGTCGAATCGTCCGCTGCCTTAAAGCTCTCTGCGAGGGCTTTAAGCCAGCTTTCATCTCTGTAATCTTCGCACTCTTCAGATTCTAAGTTGAACATGCCTTGGCAATAAGAAGTTGAACCGTTTCTGACGCAGGGAAGAAAGGGCAATATAGCAACGAGCCATAAAAAGCCAATCCCTTAAAAAAGGTCGCTTAACTCCTTAGCAATATAAAGGAGTTCCAGCCAATTGTAAATGATTGTCCTCTGACATCCTCTAATCTCTATTACGATTTAATTGTATTTTATCGCGTGTGTTTGATCGCTGACCATGTATTTTAAAAATCAGGCTGGATGATAATATCGTTTGAAGGAATTGATGGTTGCGGCAAAAGCACACAGGAGAAACTTCTTGCCGAGTATTTGACCAAGGCCGGTTACGTCATTCGGCGTGTTAGAGAGCCTGGTGGAACATCCCTCTCGGAACAGATTCGAGATATGTTACTGGATCGCGAAAGTGATATCGATCCTTTTACGGAAATGCTCCTTTTTTCTGCGGCCAGAGCTCAACTTTGCCGGACCGTGCTCTCAAAGTGGAATTCGATGGGTGACATTATTCTCTGCGACCGGTTTTTTGATTCTACCGTGGCTTATCAAGGGGGCGGTCGAGCTTTGGCAGACCCTGAGTGGCTGGATCGATTCCAGAGAAAGGTCACAGGTGGCCTGGTACCTGATCGCACGTATTATTTTCGAATCGACATCAAAACCGCGGAGGTCAGGAAGGGAGGTCGAAGTGATTCCGAGACGGATCGCATGGAGAGCGAGGGGGAAATTTTTTTCAGAAAAGTAATTGACGCCTATGAGTCGCTGGCCCGACGGGAGCCGGAGCGTATTCTTGTCGTTGACGCTACGAGGAACGTGGAATCCATTTTTACAGTAATACGAAAAGATACCGACCGGCTTCTGAGCCAGATAGGACCTGTTAACACGAATGGAAGCGCCCTGTAGCTGCCTGAAAACGCGCGAATCAAGGCGTAAGGAAAGAAAATTGGTGGAATCAAATGAATGACGAACAATACAGAGTCGTCCGTTTTCAGGCGCTACCCGCAGGGCCGAGTCTGTTTTTTCACCCAACGGCGTTATCAGACGCTTATGTAACGGTGTTACACATCGCGTATTCTGCCTTGTCGGACAAAAAAACAGTCATCAGCAGGGCATCTTCCTTTCGTGTTAACGGGCCCTGGCTGCTCCGGGAGAACGCGGAACTCAGGCGCTGGAGAAACGGTAAACCGATCGTTTAAACCTCGTGCCTCGAATGCCCCAATTCCTACCAGAACAGCTCGAAGACATTCGATCGGTTTTTTCTGACTTTCTGAAGAAAAAAAATCTCCGGCAGACACCCGAGCGCTTCAAAGTATTCGATGAAGTCTACGCAAGCGACGACCACTTTGACGCTGATGAACTTTTTGTCCGTTTGAAGGCGAAGGAGATAAATGTGAGTCGCGCAACCGTCTACAACTCTTTGGAATTGCTGATGGAGTGCAATCTGGTGGTCAGGCATCAGTTTGGCAACAAGCAGGCAAAATATGAACGATCATTCAGGTACTGGCAGCACGATCACCTGATATGCGAGGACTGCAACGAGATACACGAATTTTGCGACCCTCGTATACAGGCAATTCAAGAAATGGTCTCGGAAATATTCGAGTTCGAGATCACACATCACTCGCTGCAGATGTTCGGGCACTGCCGTCGGGACAATTGCCCTAACAGACATTAGGGAACCGAGGTTAAGGAACAGGGGAATAATCCCGATTCTATAGACGTGAAGTGTAGATTTCACAGGCGTGAAGTGTAGAGCGCGAGGGCGTTTTTGCTCTTTACGTTTCAATACATAGTACCTATCTTATATGGCTGACAATCGGGAAGCCGTAGCGGATACCTCCTGTGCAACTGTAGATAACCGAGCAGAATCAACTGTCTTGCGAAGAGCGTCATACATAGCGGCCATATTTTTATTGGTGGGAGCAACATCCCGTCTGGCAGAAGTCCAACTGGAATATTTTCAGGTCGAAGATCTGGGTCAGGAATTTGTGGTCACGTGGAAAGCACGTGTCGAAGAAGACGTATATGCGTATGAGTTGACACGGCGCACCGCACTCTCCAATGAACAGTTTATCAAAGTATTTGCACCCGAGGCCCACGGCACAGAAAAGGTCTATACTTTTCATGATGACCAGGTATACAAATCGAGTTCTGAGCAGCTGGATTATCGATTAGAGGTGGTATATACAAACGGGCTTCGTGAGGTCATCTCCTCAAAGTCGATCAATTATACGTCCACAGCCATTCGGAGAACGTGGGGCAGCCTGAAAGCGATGTTCCAGTGAGTCTCCGAATCATGACTGAGAGACAGGTTGATCAGACGTTGAATCGGTTGGCCTGTGAAGTTGTAGAGAGAAATCGTGGCATCAGGAACGTAATTGTATTCGGCATACTTCGGGCCGGGGCGAAAATCGCCCGCCTTGTTGCAAATCAGATTGGTTCGATTGAGGGAGTGACAGTTTCCGTTCATGATCTGGATATCACCGCATTTCGTGACGATACGAGACGCGCAAGTAACACAGAAAGAGGTCTTTCATCGGTTCCGGGAGGAACAGGTGAAATACCAGCCGTGATCGGATCGCCGGACATAACCGATAGAGATGTTTTGCTGGTGGATGATGTATTATACACGGGTCGCACAATTCGGGCAGCCCTCGATGCGATTGTTCGGTATGGTCGGCCTCGAACTATTCAACTGATGGTGCTTCTTGACCGGGGTCACCGAGAATATCCAATTCAACCGGATTATGTCGGGCGTACGATTGTGACGAAAGCCTCAGATCGCGTTGAAGTGGTGACAAACGGAAAGGGCTCCTCTGTTTTCGTAGAAGATTAGATACTACATCAGGCCCTGGTGTCAGTTAACACTTCTGAATAACACCCGGGAGCAGGTTCCCTAATTTTCAGACTGCGTGCGCAATCGAATCTCGGAACCCTCACGAACGCTTGTACCGGGTTCGGGGCTTTGACCGCTGACGATGAGTTCCTCCGACAACTCACCTATCAGAACAGATCTGAGTCTCAATCTGAGCAGGAAAGTTTTGGCGTTGTCTGCGTGCATTCCGACCACGGAAGGGACGAGGACGGATTCCTGCCCCAGACCCAGGCTGTACCAGAGTGTGACCTCTGTTCCGGGATCGACGCGTTTGCCGGCTTCCGGAAATTGTTTCGTTACGGTGTTGGCATGTAATGACGGGATTGAGTCCGGACGTACATCGGCGATTGCCAGCCCTCGTATCCTTATCCGATTCTGAGCTTCTCGTATTGAGATTGCTTCCACTCCGGGAACTATGACCGTGGTGGTGTCGCCTGAATTAACCGTCAGGTAAATTCTGCGCCCGGGTTTGACAGGCCATCCGGATTTCGGATTTTGATCGATAACCACGTTGCGTGGAAGATTCGTCTTGCGCAATATTAATTCTTCCGAACGGAGACCAGATTCGCCAATAATTTTTGCGGCGTTATCGTAAGAACGCCCCATCACATCAGGAACCGGAATCGCGATACCATGCCGCGTGTAAACGGGCATGATGAGATAGTTCACGGATACGTATATCACAGCAACAATGGTGCAGAGCACACCTGCTCCTTTCCAGAAATAAATGTTTCTCAAGAGTGATTTAAAGGCGTCGATCAATTTGTAGTACAGTTTTATCCTTGAGAATCAAGCAAAGCGCCACCTGAAATACACCCTGTATATATTAAGGTATACCTGACGGCTGTTCCCGCTCCGTAATTGTTGTCGCGACCGCGTTTTATCGGACGCAAGGTTCCGTTGATTATTCTCCGGGCCCATCTCTCTCCGGCCACCTTATGTCCTGGCGGCTTGCATTCTGCCGCTTGCGCCTGACGGCGTGCATTCCGTCGCTTGCGCCTGGCGGCGTGCATTCCGTCGCTTGCGCCTGGCCCGCATACGTTTTGCCTGTTCGATTGTTCAGTTCTCGAATCGGTCCCGGCACACAATGTCGCCGTCCGAATCGGATTAGAACGGAGAATTGGTGAAGCCGCATTTTTTTTCGGATAACAGGAAACCCGAAGGGGGGGGCGTGGTTCATTCGCTTCTGCTCTGAATATTTCGGCGATTATCGATCGTTATTGAGGGCTTTGTAAG
>JACZYD010000179.1 GCA_022571255.1 Bacteroidota bacterium | reverse complement strand
TACTCGTTCCAGTACTTCAGGTAATGAGGCATGCACACCGTAATGGAGAGTTCAGTGATGTCAAACTCGTAGTCTTCTGCTCGGCTATTGTCCGTGGCTGTCATAGTTTTTCGTTCGCTGTTTCCTAATGTAACTGGCGACAACCGGCGAGAAAAGCTCAGTTGAGAAATCGCGGCAATTACCGATCTCTGTTGGTGCATGGTGCATAGTGCATGGGGTTTCCGTTGATGCATGGGGTTTCCAAATCATACGAAAACCGAATCCGAACGAAACGAAGAAGGAGTGGCACGAGGAATGCGAAGAAATTCACCTAGTTCAGGTTCTCTTCGGCGAGCGAAGACGACAATCGTACATCTTCTTGATCGTTCACCTGAAACAGACGTTGTTATTTTTCTTTGCTGAATAACCTGGCTACGTCTTCTTTTTTATCTATTAGTCTCTTCTGGGAAAATCCTGTTGTTCTTTGGCGGTGCCCCTACTAATTGCCTTTGCGCCCCTAAGCCCGTTTCTTTAGGCTCACCCACAAGGTAGCCTGATGGTCGGCAAGAACTTATCCCACTACAAGATCCTAGAAGAACTGGGCGCAGTCGCTGTCTCGTGACTGACGTCACGTTCATTTGAAGAAATAAAAGCGAGTACCTCAAGGCACCTCTTCAGAATCTCTTAGGCTATAAACCTCTGTCGACTACGCCTGGGGCGAGTGGGGTTTTCCCCAATGGGGCCCCCTCTTAAATGGCTTCGAAACCAGGCCGTAGAGAGGAGATATTTGGAGAAATATCCACCCTGGTTCCACCGAAAAAAGAAAACCCCTTGCAGCACAATATACTACAAGGAGTTGTGTGGGCCCGGCAGGGATTGAACCTGCGACCTACCGATTATGAGTCGGCAGCTCTGACCACTGAGCTACGGGCCCGGTTTGGTCTGCGATGTCACCGGGGTGCGTACACCGGAGCACCAAGATAAGATTTGAATTCGGACGTCCGCCAACAAGCCCCGCTCACAGGCAGTTTCTTCGAAAATATTCACGAACGAACTTTCCCCGGACCCGGACCCGGAATCTGAATCTGAATCGAATCGGAATCGGAATCGAATTGGCCGGTCACGATCCGGCGCCACTCGGCACGCACAATAAGCACCAACAAAACGCTCCATGAAGAATATCCATTATTTACACGTTATATTAATAAATATAGATTATATCCGATATATATAGGATAATAATTAGGTGCTTGCTAATATGTACCTTAATAAATAAAGTCATCGCCAGAGCCAATACACCTTCAACCCGTTGGAGAGAATAGACGAAATAGATGCTCAGATCCTGGAACTGCTTCAGGAGAGAGGCCGGATGAAGCGCGGTAAAATTGCCGAAGAGGTTGGAATGTCGCTCCCCTCTGTGAGCGAAAGGATGCGCAAACTGGAAGATCGCAAGATAATTACCGGTTATCACGCCGTGGTGGACGCACGGCAACTCGGTTACGATATCTGTGCATTTGTCCGCGTGGTCGTTGACGGCTCCTCGCGTTTTGACGAATTCGTTTCCAATGCAGTTGATGAGCAGGACATACAGGAAGTTCATTCGGTGACGGGTGATGGATCGCACATTCTGCGAATCGCAACCCACGATACGGCTTCGCTCGAACGACAGCTTTCACTGATTCAGTCGTGGCCGGGAGTGCACGGGACGTCGACCTCGCTTGTTCTGACCACTTTTAAAGACACGAGAGCAGTCCGCGTTGCTCCTCACATTCTGATACGTCACGAAACGTGATGCCTGAGCCGGCAGCTTTTCACAAGACTCCATTCAACAACCTCAACCATACGACACAGAAATGAACGTCGCCAAAACAGATTACAACCTGATTGCAGCAACCAGTTTTTCGTCGGGCAAAAAACTGAACGGAAAAAAGAAAACGGGTCCGATGGATATCGAGAAAATATTCGGCGAGAACGCTTTCGGAAGGGACGAAATGAAAAGCCGCCTTCCGGTAGAGGTCTTCCAGAGCCTTATCGCTACCATCGAGGGAGGGGAAACACTTGATCTGGAGATTGCCGATGCGGTTGCCGATGCAATGAAAGAATGGGCCATTGAGCGCGGAGCATCTCACTTCACGCACTGGTTTCAGCCGCTGACAGGCTCCACGGCGGAAAAACACGACAGTTTTATTACGCCGAACAAGGGTGGAGGTGCATTCGCCAAGTTTTCCGGGAAGGACCTCGTTATGGGTGAACCTGATGCGTCGAGTTTCCCGAGCGGGGGTCTTCGTGCGACCTTCGAGGCGCGCGGATACACGGTCTGGGATCCCACGTCGCCTGCGTTCATCGTAGAAAATGAAGGCGGATCGTATCTCGCGATTCCGACTGCTTTTGCCTCCTGGACGGGCGAGGCACTGGATCATAAAACACCCCTCCTGCGAAGCCTGGTGGCCCTCAACAAAAGTGCTTTACGGGTGCTTGATTTGTTTGGCGTAAAAGGAGTGACAAGGGTTTATTCTACCTGCGGATGCGAGCAGGAGTACTTCCTGATCGACGAACAGTATTATTTTCGTCGTCCGGATCTGCAGATGACCGGCCGGACGTTATTCGGTGCCAAACCGCCGAAGGGGCAGGAGCTGGACGATCATTATTTCGGCTCCATTCCGGAGCGGGTGCTGGCCTATATGCTTGAAGCCGAAAAGGAGCTTTATCGCCTCGGCATCCCTGTCAAAACACGGCATAATGAGGTGGCGCCGGGGCAATACGAACTCGCACCCATCTTTGAAAACACCAATGTGGCGGCTGATCACCAGCAGCTGACGATGATCGTACTGCAGCGCGTGACCCGTAAATTCGGACTGGTTTGTCTGCTTCACGAAAAACCGTTCGCGGGAATCAACGGATCGGGGAAGCACAACAATTTTTCGATGTCGACGGATACCGGACTGAATCTGCTCGAACCGGGCGATACGCCCCACGATAATCTGCACTTTCTGTTTTTCTGCTCTGCGGTAGTACGCGCGGTGAATCGACATCAGGATTTACTCCGTATTTCGATTGCCTCGGCCGCAAATGACCACCGTCTTGGCGCCAACGAAGCGCCTCCGGCCATCATCTCGGTTTTTCTGGGCGAGCAGCTTGAGGATGTCTTTCTGCAGCTCATGAATGGGGACGCTACCGAAAGCAAACAGGGCGGGCTGTTGGGACTCGGCTCCCCGGTATTACCGCATCTTCCGCGTCATGCGGGGGACAGAAATCGAACGTCACCTTTCGCTTTTACGGGCAATAAATTCGAGTTCCGCTCGGTAGGAAGCAGCCAGACCGTTTCTGTACCCAATATCGTATTGAACACGATTGTTGCGGAGTCTCTGGATCAGATGGGGGATCTGCTCGAAAAGCAGATCGCGAAAGGCGTGGATATTGATACGGCCATTGGGGCAGTCGTTCGAGAAGCGGTTGCTGAATCGACCGTCATCGTTTTTGGCGGCGACAATTACGACGAAGAATGGGCGGTGGAAGCCGAGCGCCGCGGACTTTTAAACCTTCGGACCACGTTGGACGCACTTCATCACATGCTGGACGAGAAAAACATCCGTCTATTTGAAGATTACGGTGTGCTTTCCGAGCCCGAACTCCGCAGTCGCAAAGCCATAATGGTTGAGCAGTATTTTCTGACGATCAACATCGAAGGTGAGACGACGGAATCGATGGCCCGCCGAATGATTCTTCCCGCTGCCGTCCGTTATCTGGGAGAACTGGTCGCGACGATTGGATCGGCCACGGACGTGGGCCTATGTGTTGACGGGATTCGAGAAACGGCGGTTGAAATCAGTGGTTACATCAACGGTTTGAGTAAAGCCATCGATCACCTTATCATTCAGAATAAAGATCTGGGAGGGGCATCGATGCTCGAAAAAGCCCTCCATATGCGCGAAAACGTAATTCCTGCGATGACGGATGTCAGGTATTATGCCGATAAGCTCGAACGCGGAGTGGACCATGAGTTGTGGCCACTTCCGACGTACAAACAGATGTTGTTTGTGAAGTAGTTGCGGGCGCCAACGATCGTGGACGGGCCTGAGATTGACTGAATAAGGAGAGGGTCGGCTGCTGGCACAGCCGACCCTCTTTAACATTCTATGACTCTGATCACTGGACCTTCGCTATCACGTAAGATTCTTGATATGGTCCAGTGGTCGAACCACCGTTTCCAACGTTGCCCAGTAAAAGTATTCCGGCTACATGGGGCGCTGCCATCGATGTTCCGCTGATGGTTTTGGTACCACCATTCTTCCAGAGAGATTCGATGCTCACACCAGGTGCGGCATAGTCGACAGGAGGTATTCCGTAATTCGACCAAGAGGCGAACTCACCTCCACTGTCGATAGCCGAAATCGTAAATATATTGTCACCTGTTTTGCTCGCGCTTGCCGGAGACCTTGTTAGTGCGTTCGT
>JACZYD010000178.1 GCA_022571255.1 Bacteroidota bacterium | reverse complement strand
GATGGGCAGGCTCGCACCCATGGAGGCGGTGGCTACGGGGCGGTGCTGAAAAATGACTATCGCCGCCTTTTCGGCGCTTTCATCGGCATGTCCGGGCGTGGTGAAATGATCGCCCGATGGGACAACCGATGCCAAATAGATCCATCGGTCGTAGACAAATACGGAATCCCTGTGCTCCGATTTGACATTTCATGGAGTGACGAAGAACGTTTGCAGATTAAACATTTCCAGGAGACCGGGCGCGAGATCATTGAAGCTGCGGGAGGCATATCGATGTGGGATATGCCCGGACCGGAGAACAATTACGGCATTACGCGTCCCGGCCAGATCATTCATGAAGTTGGAACCGCCCGCATGGGTGCGGATCCCACAACTTCCGTGTTGAACAAAAATTGCCAGGCTCATGAAGCAGAAAACGTATTTGTTGTTGATGCCGCACCATTCGTATCACAGCCCCACAAAAATCCGACCTGGACGATCATGGCCCTCGCCATGCGCACTTGTGAACATATCTCCGATGAAGTCCGGAAAAGAAACCTTCCGACGGCATAAATGATACTCCATTTCAGAACATCATGAAAAGACGAGAATCCCTCAAACTGCAGACCTTTGCCTCACTCGCCAGCGTCGTTCCCGCCTGCACACCGGCGGACGTTAAAAAGGCGTCTGAAAGGGCAGCAACAGCCGTTTCGGATGGATTGGAACACCGGAATCCCGCCGTCCTCAACAAACACGAAATGGAGACCGTTCGTGTACTCGTCGATTACATTATTCCGCGTGACGAGCATTCGGGAAGCGCATCGGATGCGTACGTACCCGAGTTTATTGATTTCATGATGGAAGATATACCGTCTTTAACCACACCCGTTCGGGAAGGACTTGCCTGGCTGGATCATTACTGCCGCACCGAGTTCGACCGGGAATTCATTTCGTGCAGCGAAGCTGAACAAAGATCTGTATTAGACCGGATCGCGTATCCGAACGATGTCGATGACAAGTTTGAGGCCGGAGCCACATTCTTCAGTACGATGCGAGACCTCACCGCGACTGGATTCTTCAGCAGTAAAATGGGAGTGGAAGATCTGAAATACATGGGCAACGTTGCCAGACCGGAATGGACAGGGTGCCCGAAAAATGCGCTCGCACACATCGGGATGTCCTACGAATCGTAGTTGGAAAGAAAACAGGAGCTCCGAAGCCGCACTCCAGGTGATCAGATTCGCCCAGGTGTCAACGCATCACCCGGTTCGGGAGGCCGACCTTCATGCGCCGAATCATGTTTCTCCGGTTCCAGGTGTGCAGTCACAATAACACCTCTCCGACTGAATCGGGCATGAATCCTGTCCTCCACCTCATGAGATCGTTGGTGGGCTTCGGCCACGGTCAGCTGCTCCGGAAATAACAGATGATATTCTACGAAAAGTCGATCATTCACCCTGCGGTGGCGCAGCTGGTGAAATCCCGCAATTGTTTTTTCGGTCGCTGCCTCCGATAGAATATCGATCAATATTTCTGTGTCTGCCGTGTCTGCGAATTCCATTAATCCTGAAAATGACTGGCGAATGAGCGTACCTGCTGTCCACAATATATTGAGCGCCACAAGAATAGCCAGCACCGGATCCAGCCACACAAGATCTGTTATCAAGACCAATGTCAGTCCGCCGACTACGCCGATGCTTGTCCACATATCGGTCAATACGTGCTTGCCGTTGGCTATGAGTACGACACTCTCGTTTGTTTTACCCACTCGGATGAGTGTCACGCCCAGGCCAAGGTTAACCATGGCGAGACCTCCGGTGATCAGCAAACCGAGGCCCAACCGCTCCACCTCCGGACCCAGGATGAGATCCTGGATTGCCGAATACAGAATGATCAGCGCGGCGATCATGATCAGACCACCCTCAAAGCCTGAAGAAAAATAGGCTATTTTCCCGTGACCGTATGGATGTCCGTGATCGGCGGGCCGGAGAGAGTACCACAGACTGAATGCGGCAAAACCGGTCGCCAGTAAATGAATCACGGATTCCATCGCATCCGAAAAGATGGCAACGCTGTCGGTTAAAAGATAGGCGGTCGTCTTGCCGGCCAGCATCAGGAACGAAACCAGCAGACTCGCGGTCATCGCCCAACCGCGTGCATCCATCGTATGGTCATGCTGATGATTGTGCATTGAATTCTCTATTCACATTCTTGCTGCTGTGCGCCAAGTCAAAATACGTTAGCGAAGCAGACGCGCCGTCCGTAATCTGAGGTAATACTAAAATCGAAAATACATGAGACTCGAACACATTGGAATTGCCGTTGGTAATATCGATGATGCTGTGGATACCTATTCGCGGCTTCTTGAAAACCTTCCTTATAAGGTAGAGCGAGTGGAGTCCGAACAGGTCGACACACATTTCCTGTGGGCCGATGGAGTAAAAATCGAGTTACTGGCTGCCACGTCCGATGACTCGGTGATCCATAAGTTCATTCAGAAGCGTGGCGAGGGATTGCATCACCTGGCCTTTTCCGTAGACGATCTATCTGAAACGGCCGAACGACTCTCACGTGCGGGGTTCAGAATAATCGACGGTGAAACTCTCGGAACAGACAATACCGCACGATCTTATGAGACGGTTGGAAAGGATGGCGCAGACGGCAAGAGTATCTTCTTTTTGCATCCCAAAGACACCCACGGAGTTTTGATTGAATGCTGTTCGCGCTCTCATTCAGGCTTGACTCCTCGGGAGTCGGCCACGATACCCTGTGGCAAAATCCTCCTCTACGGCGGCTCCGAAGAGCACGACAATCCGCCGTTGCTCCTTCTTACGGCAGCTGCCGAGCCTGTCGAGGCATTACAAACCGCAGAAATAATATCCCGACTTGAACCGACATATAGGGTTTATCATCTTGATTTGAAAGAGGAGAATGTTGATGTTATATCGGTGGTAAACAACGATGTCATGTCTGGTATAAGAGGCACCGGAGGGATGCTGCTGACTTTGGGAATCAGCGCATTCTACCCGGGTCAGGCCCTTATGGATGCATTCGATTTTGTGCCTCGATCCTGGATTCATGTCGATCCCGACACATCCACGCCCCCGTCTCCCCCGCCACCTGACATTCGGTGCCTGTTTGTCACTTCAAAATCTTCGGACGCCGAAATTGGGTGGCCCGTTTCCGTGCTCCCAAGAGCCGCGATAAACCCGCAAATCCCAACGCGAGACGCGCTGATCCCCGTTTTCCTTGCTTTCTGGGACAGTCAGGGCCAGTGAAGCTTCCTTCAAAGCTCATCGTTGTTTAACAGAAAACGAGTGGGAATCTTCTATTTACAGGGAATTTCCTCTTAAAGTGGAAAGGTCTACGGACGATAATACGCATGCGTACTACACTCGAGGGAAATCAGATACGGGGTTTGAGAGGGCATCGTATCGGGTCGGTTTCGAATTGAACGCACCTCCAATCGTAGCGATGAGACTCGTATTTATACGGTCTGAACCGATCCAGTCTTATCGGCACGGCCTGTAGTACTTGAGAATGCTCGAACTCAGGTTCCGGGGTCTTCAACAGCAATCAAGCCGGTGGCGACACGTTCGTCACCGGCTTTTTTATCCCCTCTCGCAGAGCATCTTCGTATTATAGAGTTACGGCCAAAATTCCAGAGTCCAACTCATGCAGGACCATGCTCAATTATATCTGGGCGGGATTGATCGTATTCAGTCTCCTCTTCGCTATTGTATTTGACGCCCGTGATCTCGTTCGCGACACGTACCGCAATGGCGAACCGCTCGGCGTGCAAATCACATTTCCGAACGAATATGATGCGGCTGCTCGACGTCAAAACGTGCGAGTCACAATCTCGGGAGAAGAGTATGCACGGCATTTCGGCCTGAAACAGCGTGTTCTTGACGCAATGGAGTCCATCACTTCCGATGGAACATTCATTCGTTCCCAGGACGGAATCGAATTACGCTTCGCAGGCGGAATCCCCCTCCCAGCCCCGATCTCCACCATTCGCGAAGTTACTTCATCTGAGGAAGATGGTCTCCGGGCTCCGCTCGCAAATTTTACGACTCCGGATAACGGCTCGGCGCGAGCCACCATCACGTTCCAGGACGTACGTTTTATCAAATTGCAAGCCATCGTGCAGGCGGCATTCGATATGTCGGCGGTCGCGGTAAATCTCGCCATCGGGCTTATCGGAGTCATCGCGCTCTGGATGGGACTGCTTCAAATTGCCGAAAAGTCCGGACTGCTGCATCAGATCGTCCGATTCACTCAGCCGCTCCTGAGACCGTTCTTCCCGGAGATCCCGAAAGACCATCCTGCCTTCGGAATGATCGTTCTAAATCTGACCGCCAATATGCTGGGACTGGGTAACGCCGCGACGCCGCTGGGCCTCAAAGCCATGGAATCGCTTCAGGAACTCAACCCCGAAAAGGACACCGCTACGAATTCCATGGTCATGCTGCTGGCGATGAATACAGCCAGTGTGCAACTTGTACCCCCGGTTCTTCTTGTGGCCGTGATGGGTCTGCAAATCAACCAGTTG
>JACZYD010000177.1 GCA_022571255.1 Bacteroidota bacterium | reverse complement strand
GAGCTTGATCCGCTGTCGCCCGAAATAATCGGCAATTTGTCGCTTTCGCTCCTTGTCACCGGGGAGGCCGAAAGAGCTCTGAAAGAAGTTCGACGAGAGTCCGAGTTCCAGGGGTCCTGGCCGACAGGGCGGCTGATCGAAGGTCTTGCATTGTTTGATCTGGGGCGGTTTCAAGAGGCGGAAACGGTATTGAAGACTCTTGAAGTCGAATGGGCAGGATCGGGCCCCAGGACCATTCTGGCCATGATTCACGTAAAGACTGAAAACCTTGCCAAAGCACTCGACCTTCTGGATGAATTCAAAGAATCCGGAGATGCGTTTGCCGCAGGCCTCGTGTATGCAGCGATGGGAGACACGGAAGCGGCACTCGAAGCATTTCACAACACCGAGGATTGGAACGATTGGCGGACTATTGCTGTGCGGCTTCTTTTCCGCAATATATTGGAGCCTCTGACCGACGATCCTCGTTATCACGAATTGATCAGAGAGGTGGATCGGGCCTGGAAGATGGAGACTTCAGAGAGTCAACCATAGCTGAAAGTGCCAGGTTGAAGAAGTTGAAACGAGACCAGAGTCTCAAGCAAGCACTTCGATGCTTTCCTGAACGACCGGTCGCTCGCTGGACTTGAGATAAGCATGCGCATCGTGCTCGATGGCACCCTCCGGCAGCCACTCGGCAAGGGGTCCCAGCGAAGTTTTTATCTGATCCACAAAAAAACCTGGAATTTCGGAGGTTTCCTGCTCAAAAAAATCTCTGAACTTCCGATCGTTTTCAAGACGGGATAATGTCGCTTTGTAATACTTGATTTTTCCCCACCCCTCGGACGAAACCGCCCGCAGCACATTGACGAACTTGGGAATGGGTCCTTTATCGGCGCTGAATCGTCTTCGAATCGTTCGGGTTGAGAAAGAAAACTCATGGATTCGGATGAGCTTTTTATAGAAATCAGTCCATTCGTAATTCTTTGGCCGCACGTTCATTGCGCCACTGTTGTTGAGCGTATAAAAAGGAAATGGGATGACCCTGTTTTCTCGCTGATATTCGAGGTTCAGAGGCGCGCTGCGCCCGAACGCGGTCAGAAGTGAATACGCCGGAAACACATGTGGGGTCAGTTCCAGAAACTTCCTGGTCAATTCAAATGGCACATCCCCCTCGTCACAGTCCAGTCCGAACACAAAATTCCCCTGGAAATAAGGCAGGTATCTTGAGATCATATTAACCTGCTCCGATACGATCTTGACTTTATCCAGTCCTTTGGCCTGGCCCGTCTTGGACTTGTTGCCCATATCGTACCAGGATTCGATTCCCGGTAGAATCGCTTTGAATCCGTTGTGTTTGAGTCGCTTCACGTTTTTCTCAGAAAGGAGAGACAACGTACTTTCGGCGATGAAATCGATGCTGCCGGGCGGAACAGCTTCTTCGATAGCACCCAGATAGTCGTTGAATCGTACTCCGAAATTCGGATCGTGCCAGCCAACGAGCGGACGTTTCATTTTCGTGCGAACGAAGCGTAAATCTTCTTTCATTACGTCGAAATCGAGCGGCTGATAAGGCACGATGGAGTCAGAACAAAAACTACATGTATACGGACATCCAAGGCTTCCGATCATGGGCACAATTTTAAGGAGCGGCGCCTCGCGCAGCAGACGTTCGACAAACTTCCACCTGCGTTGAAGTCCTGGAAGTGAAGTGGGCTGCTGCGCCGCTGCCTTGCAAATTCCCATCGGTCTGTGTTGGGAGAAATTCGAAAGGATATCCTGAATCAACTCCTCATCTGTGAACCCGAGAACGTAGTCAAAATACTTTTGAGATTCTTCAGGGTACGCTCGCGCGTGAGGGCCGCCCAGAATTGTGACGGCGCCTTTTGACCGATGGTAATTGCTCAATGCGTACGCTACGTGGGCCGCTGTCGTAAAGGATCCTATAAAAACAACGTCCAGATCGTCTGGCAGCTCTTCAATAAGGTTCTGATACCCCGAGTGATAAGCCAGAAACACCTCGTGCCCTTGATCTTCGCACCAGACGGCCACGACCTGCGGCATAATGGCCGCCAGATTGGCTCTCATCACCCGCGCGTACCAGGAGGTGCTGGGGGAATTGGCTACGACATCTATGATTCCTATTCGAAGCTTTCGCATGAAGAAGGATAAACTCCCACTCTCTGGTATGCAAACTGTTGGCTTTCGCAGGAGTGTTGACTGGCCTTGGAAACAAGTCGACAATTGATTCCGGTACGTTGAATCCAGACTCAGCCAGTGCTTTTACTGCCTGCAGGGATCATGGCCATGCAAGATTTGTCGCGTCAGCTCAAGGGCTTCCATACGTTTGCGTTGGGTTTTGTCATGCCAATACGTTGTGGATTCCTTCTCCTGTTCGGAAAGTGAAACGATCGAGAAGACACTGCGGTTAACCTCGTAATATTTTGAAGCTATCAAGCAGCGAGGATTCGGCTTCGCGGAATCGGTCCTGCAAAGTCAGGATGGCTCTATGCCAAATTCTGCTCTCCAGTATTTCAATGTGGTTCTCAGGGAAACTCAGTTGTCGAAATTCGACGGCCTGTTGAAAGAGATTTTCGGCCGCGAGACCATCGCCTTGGTCATATTTGATCGGACCCAATGTGTGCAAAGCGGATGCTGTCCGCGGGTGCAAGGCATCGAGTTGTTGGGCCAGGTCCAGAGATTCACGGGCAGCGGTTTCTGCTTCCGACAATTGAAACATTCTTCGCCCGGTTTCCGCCTGGACCGTCAGGACCTCAACCATCATCGGGTGATGTTCGTCAAGATTTTCGTCGACGGTTGCGCGCGCAGGATTACCAGTCTTTCTGCGCCACTGTCTCCGTTTTCGTTCAGGGCCGCGAAGTGGTCGTTCTGATAGACCGCGTACTCGCGCCTGTTCGATACAATGTGTCGTATGACGCAGGGGAGCTTTCCAGAGGTCTGTATTTCTACCGGATGACGGCGGACCATTTCGTCAAAACACAGACGATCCTGCTGGTGCGGTGAGGGGCATCAGGCCCTCAAAAATATTTGCCTCTTGCGCTGACCGGATGATTTGATTACTCTTATGGTATAACGGAAGGGACGACAGGTGGTTATGCTGCCACTGAATTCGAATCTTCCGAGTCGCTGAATCGAGGCGATTACCCAGCGACGATTATCCTGCCACTTCGTCAGATAGGGGTGTTATTACGATATGACTGATCTCGGATCAAAGGCCTTCTGGGTGTGCTCGTTCGCGAGCATCATCACGTTGGCCGCTCTTGCCATCTTGTTCTCAGGACAAGAGAAAACCATCGATTCCAGGGCCGGGAATAGCAAGGTCCTGATGGCCTCCCTGACGGAGAGGCTCGCCGGTCAGCGGCTTCGTTTTGTCGCGAACGAAGGACAGGCCGGCGCCGATGCCCTCTTCCACGTCCAGGCCGCCGGACACACCGTTCTTTTCTATCGTGACCAGATTGTACTGCGAAGAACGGCGGGCGTCGCCAAAAGCAACGAGTCCGACAGTATTGAAGCCAAAAGCAATGAAGTTGTGCTGCAGTTCAAGGGTGCACATGCCACCCCCGTTGTCGAGGGAATGAATCGGCTTTCCGGCGTGGCTCACTTCTATAAAGGCCGCTATCCTGAAAACTGGCAGACGAACGTCCCGACATTCGGCGCTGTGTATTACAAGAACCTGTATCCCGGTATTGACATGGCGTATCTCGGAGAGGATGGAGCGCTCGAAAGTGAGTTCTACGTTGCGCCGGGCGCCGAGTACCGGCAGATCCGATTGAATTACAAAAACATACGGTCGCTTCGAATCAGAGACGATGGAGCGCTGGTCCTCGAGACGGAACTGGGTTCGCTCGTTGAAAAAGCGCCCATCGTTTATCAGGATATTGCGGGCGAGAGAATAGAAATCGACGCACGCTACATGTTGTTTGAAGATGAGACGGTTGGTTTTGAGCTCGGCGATTATGATCACGAATACGCGGTAGTGATCGACCCGGAGCTTATCTTCCTGACTTCGTTCGGATCTGTAGGCGGCGGTGTTTTTGCTTCGGGTGTAGCCCTCGACAGCGGCGGGAATCTTATCCTTGTGGGAGGGGCAAATAGATTTTTTCCTGCCAATGATGTAATTCCGGAATCGAATCATGCCAACGGACTGAGCAGTGATGGATTGCTCATGAAGCTCGACGGCACTACGGGCGCCGTCATTTTTTCCGCTTTGTTCGGCGGTTCGAGGGGGGACAACTTCAACGACATGGCAATCGATGCCGCAGGAACGTTATATCTCACCGGGCTGACGGCGTCGGATGATTTTCCACTTATGAATCCCGCGCAAAACACGAGGGCTGGCCAGGAGGATGGTTTTCTTACGATTCTGAATTCGTCCGGGCAGCTGATATACAGCACATATATCGGTGGCAGCCTGAGAGACTGGGGCCAGGGCGTGGCGATTGACGGGGCTGGTAATGTCTTTATTGCCGGACGAACAGAGTCGACAGACTTTCCCATCGTTGGCGCTTTCCAACCACAATTCAATGGGGGTGCGGCAGGCTCGGGTTTCCCGTCAGACTACTTTGTTGCACGGTT
>JACZYD010000176.1 GCA_022571255.1 Bacteroidota bacterium | reverse complement strand
TTAGAGATTGTAAAAATTTATAGATGGCCGTGAGTTCCAAGTCGGTCATTCGGCTGTACGGACCCCACGGCATGATGGTCTCTGGAATGAGTTCGCCGGCGCGAAACCGGGCGATGAACATCTGTGTTGTCCAGTTCGCGATTCTTCCGCTTTCTGCGTCCGGGGTCAAGTTCGGGGTAACGAGATATTTGATATTGCCTTCATCGTCTTCGACGTCAACAATCAACTGACCCGCGAATTCGTCTCCGATATATTCACCTGTCATCTGGTCTCTGCGTGTGTGGCAGCCGCGACAGTTGGCGACGCTCCGCGCGAGATAACCGCCGTACGCGGCGGTCGAATCTTCAGGCGCAGCGGGTGGGACGTCGCCGTCGCCCATCGGTTTTATCATTCCGAACGCGCGAACGGCGTTTCCCATGAAATTCCAATCGTGCGGCGGGCGCACATTATGAATAGGCTCAGAGCTTCTCAAATAAGATATGATGGCTGTCAAATCCTGATCACTCAAATCATACAGGGACATGAAATCCATTAAAGCAAAACCGTTTCTTTTTACGCCGTATCGCAGCGTGCGTGCGATTTCCGCGTCGGTGAACAATCCTATTCAGGTCTCGCTATCCGGTGTGATATTGGGTGTGTATATGGTGCCTACCGGCGTTTCGAAATCGACACCGCCACTGAGCGATGCTTCTTGCCCGGCTCTCACCAGATCCTTTTCATTCTCCGGTGTATGCCAATCGGTGCAATGCGCAGGCCCAAAGACCAGATGCCGTCCGCGAGCGATCACGGTCGAGTCGCTGCTTGCCGTGATCTCCAAGTAGGGCGCGTCGTAGGTTCGATTTGCGCGGGCATAAACATAAGCCACAAAGAGGACTATCAGGACGCCCAGACCCATGCTTGTCCATTTTAAGAGTTTCAGGCCCGTCTTCATGCTTCAGGAATCAAGGTGGGGATGTTTGGTTCGCGTGAACCGCTTCTATTCTCACATTTCGCTGATCACGTCCAACTTTGGATATTTCTGGAGAATGCCGGGTTCTTCCATCAGGGCTTCAATATCTCCAATCTCCATAGGAACGAAATCGGAGACGATTTCTGCGTAGTCTTTGTGGATAATAATCAGGTCCTCCATGCGGATATAGAGATTTTCCTCTGGAACGCGCAACGCCGGTTCAATCGTGAATACCATTCCAGCCCTCAAAGGACCGTCGAACGAGCCTACATCATGCGTTGCCATCCCTACTCCATGTCCGAGGCGGCCACTACCAGGTCGGTTTGACGATGCTTCGTAGGATTCAACGAAACGGAGGGCGCCAGCCTCATGCAGATCATTTGAAAATGTCCAGTTTTCGAATGTTTTCCTCATCTCAGCGGCGGCTTCTTTTTTAATTTCATTCGCGGTGACCCCGGGTCGGATACGATCCAGAATGGCCCGATAGGCACGGACATAAAAACCGTAAAGCTCCCGGTGCTCGGGCGAAAACTGTCCGCTGATCGGAATCATCCGGGTAACGTCCGACATGTAGTAGCCCACATCAGGCGCATAGTCGAAGAGAAGCAACTCACCTCCTTTCATGGTACGAGCGCCCTGATGGTAATGTGGAAATGGTGCATTTGGTCCGCTCGCAATCAGCGAGTAATAGGCATCTCCCTGCGCACCGTGCCGGTAGTAAATAAATTTGGCCAACGCGTCGATTTCGCGCTCCACAACACCCGGTTCAACCGAACGCATCGCTTCCATGATAGCAAGGCCGGCGAGCCGCGTTGCCTTTCGAATCATGTCCATTTCACGTGGGCTCTTGAAGAATCGGAGATCGTCAAGGATGGGATTCAGATTCGTGACAGTCATTCCTGGAATCCTCTCGCGGAGGAGCCCGATGAAATGTGCCTCGCGCGACGGCCGTCCGTCCCAGGGATCAGCGAGACGATCTGTTGTCCGCCGTATTCCCAGATCGCGGCTTTCCGCAAATCCTTCAGCAGGCTGGAAGAGCGTATACAGGGAGCTTACCGTGCCACGGCGTTGGAGATTTCCCAGATCAGCACTGAGATTTTCAAGAGGAGAGACCCTGTCGATTCCTGAAAGTTCATGTACAAGCTCGGCATCTTCGGCCGACAACATTTTTCCCTCACCCCGTTCGCGACCCGGTTTGCGATGCTCGAGATAAAGCGTAGTCCGACGCGTTGCGCCATTGAGCAGGAGGTATGCGTGGGGCACTTCAATGCCTGACAGGTAATAAAATTCATTCGACTGGCGGAATCGCGTATATCCGCGGGCGGACGGCTCTCCCTGGATTAAAGCCACGGCATCTGATCCGATGGCGTCGAACACTTTTGTACGTCGATCGGCAAACTCCTGTGGCGGGAAATCCTCTGTGAAAAGAGGCGCTTCCTGGGCTTTTATCGTCCCAGCCGGTATGAATCCGATAAAGAGAAAGCAGGAGATAAGCGTAACAAATGATGATAGTCGCATAATTTCTTGGCGAAAGCCTCCAGTAGTAAGATTCGAATCAATTTGGTTCAGTCTGACGGAAATAGCAACTCCGGAATATGTCCGTGGGTGTTTCGTGTAGAAAATTTGTTCGTCCAAATGTTGTATTTCCGCGACAATAGTTCGATTCTGTGGCCAGAGTAAAAGTCGACGGATTTCAAGAAACATCTACATTTTGTCCGGCAAGTAAAAAAGGATCGAATAACTACAGAAATCGTACTATGAGGTATGAAGTCGAAGAAAAACAGAGGCATTATTCGATAGCTCAAACGAGGCGATTTCGTCAATAATTTTCATTTTTCGCTTCATCCAGATCGCAAACGCATCCTGATCGCAGGCTCAAGCCTTGCAGTGCAATCCGAAACTGACGAAGAAATTGTGATTGTATTCAATGCAGATACGCTGTTAAAAGAAATCGCCCCGGCGGACGAGAAATGATCGATCTCCCGAAAGACCAGAGAGACTTTGTTGTTGAGGAATTACTACGATTTGTGAGTGATGAACTCGGGCAGGAGATTGGGCGGTTTCAAGCGATGGATCTGTATGATTTCTTCTCCGAAAAACTGGGGGCGTATTTCTACAACCGGGGCCTCTTCGATGCTCAGGTTATCCTTTCAAAAAGCATGGATAACATTTTGGAAGTTATAGCTGATATCGAGAAACCTACCGAGTTTGGGAGATACGGCTACAGGAATTTGCCGATCGGCGGTGTGTGTCGTTCCAGGGAAGTCACGGCGAACGGAGGGTTTCCCATCTTGTCCGCAGACGGCCAGTATATTTATTACGTGCGTGATCGACGAGGAATTTTTCGTGTGGGGGTGACGACGGATCCGGTGTTTCGTATCAGAAGTGAGGAAGAATTGATATTTTCGTCGAGTGGAGGTCACTCGCATTTTGATCTGCTTCCAGACGGGAAGTCGGTTGTCTCTTATACGGAAAGTGCCGGGACGACGGCTAAAGAGGACGTGCGTATTATCCTCAATTTCGATCGCGAAATGGAGCGCCTTGCGCCTCGAACCAACTGATTACACTTTTACTTTTCCGTGATATGCAGCATCAAATATCTGGCGTGCACCGCTCATGGTAAGTTTGACAGGATTCGTAGCCGTACTCGGATCGGCAACCGCCCGTTCGGCGATTAATTCGATCTGACTCTCGTTGATTTTGTCAAGCCCGAGAGCGCGCAGTGTGCACGGGACTCCGATAGACTTTCGCAGTGCCAGAACCCAACCCATCAGGTTGTCAAAACCTGGAGATGCTCCGACGGCCGTGCACATCCGATCAATTTTTGCGCTCAACGCCGATCGGTTGAATTCCAGTACATAAGGCATGAACACGGCATTGGTCATGCCGTGGTGTGTGTCATACATTGCGCCGACCGGATGGGAAAGTGAATGAATAGCACCGAGGCCTTTTTGAAATGCGACAGCCCCCATTGACGCTGCCGCCATCATATTGGAACGAGCCTCCATGTCGCTGCCGTGTGACACAGCTCTTTCCAGATTATTCGCGACCAAGCGCATGCCTTCGAGCGCAATTCCTTCTGACATCGGATGAAATGTCGGCGCACAGAATGCCTCAAGGCAATGCGCAAGCGCATCCATTCCGGTGCCGGCTGTAAGTTGCGGCGATAGTCCCGTTGTCAATTCCGGATCACAAATCACGGCACCGGCCAGCATCTTCGGGTGGAAAATGATCTTTTTTTCGTGTGTGTCCGTGTATGTGATGACCGCCGCCCGTCCGACTTCCGATCCTGTTCCGGCGGTCGTGGGAACGGCAACAATCGGCGAAATGACATCCGAATCGGCACGCGTCCAATAGTCTCCAATATCCTCGAAATCCCATATTGACCGCGTTTGTCGGTGCATGAAGGCAATACATTTACCCGTGTCCAGGGCGCTACCTCCGCCGAAAGCCACCACTCCGTCGCAGTTATTCTCGTGGTACACTTCGACACCCCGCGACACATCGTGTTCAGTCGGATTCGGGTGAACATCCGAGAATACCGTTACCGTCAGGCTGGAGGAGGCCAGCGAATCAAGCGTAGACACGGAGATGGGAAGGTCGATCAAGCCTGCATCGGTTACAAAAAGTGGCCTCGC
>JACZYD010000175.1 GCA_022571255.1 Bacteroidota bacterium | reverse complement strand
CTGCTCGCCCGGTTCTACCTATGCGATGCACATGAACTTCGCTCTCTCGCGCTATCTGGTAATTGATCACAGCATCCATGGCGTCGATATCAAGACCACGAGCTGCAACATCGGTGGCCACCAGAATATCAAGGGAGCCTTTTTTCAGCCGGGCAATCATTTGTTCGCGTGAACTCTGGGCCATGTCGCCATTGAGCGCCGCCGTTGCGTACCCGCGGGCCTCCAGTCTTTCGGCCAGATCTGTGGTGGCGGATTTTGTGCGCACAAACATCAGGATGGCTTCAAATGGTTCCACCTCCAGAATCCGTGTCAACGCGTCCAACTTGCGGTGGTGGCTGACAGGCCAGAATCGCTGACGGATCGTATCGGCTGTTGCCGTGCGCGTCTTGATGGATACCTCCTGCGCGTCACGAAGATATCGCTGTGCGATCTTCTTGATTTCTTTCGGCATGGTGGCCGAAAAAAGCGCCATTTGCCGCTTTTCAGGAATTTGCTCAAGGATCCATTCGACATCATCAATGAAACCCATCCGGAGCATCTCGTCGGCTTCGTCGAGGACCAGCGCCTGCAGGGCATCCAACTTGAGCGTTCCCTTGCGCATATGATCCATGATTCGGCCGGGTGTCCCGACGACGACATGAACGCCTCTCCTCAGTTGCTTGATCTGTCCCCCGTAAGCCTGACCACCATAAATGGGTATCACGTGAAAACCTCGGATGTGTGAGGCATATTTTTGAAAAGCTTCGGCCACCTGGATGGCCAGTTCTCGCGTCGGAGTCAGGACCATCACCTGAACTCGCTTGTCGGAAATATCGAGACGCGCAAGCAGCGGCATTGCGAAGGCGGCGGTCTTACCCGTCCCCGTTGGAGCGCGTCCAAGAACGTCTCTTCCCTCAAGAAGAGGAGGAATTGCCTGAGCCTGAATGGGGGTGGGCGTTTCGTATCCGACGTCGTCGAGAGCGGCCATCAACGGGGCCGGCAGGTTCAGATCACGAAATGTGGTTGTGCATGGCGGGGAATCGGACATAAGGAGAGATCAGGGCGTGGAAAAACGAAATACAACGCCCGGCTCGGCCATAATTGCCGAAGTCCTTAAGAATAATGGGTGGATATGTGGTTCATAATTTACTTCCGGAGCATGCACAATTTTTGAAACAGTGCTTCAGGACGATATTATTTACCGCCGAAATCGAAAGAGAACGCTCACCGTTCAGACGGATCCAAAATATGGCAACACCAACGAGCTGTTCGCGAGGATCAGGCCTCAAGTTGAGGCGATCGAGATGCCGCGGGGTTATGAAATGGAATGGGGAGGTGAATTCGAAAGCTCCGGTAAGGCTCAGGCAGCGCTGATGGGCCTTCTTCCTATATTTTTCGGATTGATGGTTCTGATCATCATTATGCTTTTCAATAACCTCAGGCAGCCTCTGGTTATTTTTCTCACCGTTCCTCTGGCCATCATCGGCGTAACCTTTGGCCTGCTGGTGACGGGTAATGCTTTCGGATTCATGGCCATGCTCGGTATGCTCAGTCTTTCAGGAATGCACATAAAAAACGCGGTGGTGCTGATCGATTAGATCAATCTGGAATTAAAAGGTGGGCAAAACCGTTCGATGCGATTCTTGATTCAGGGTCCAGCCGTCTTCGACCCGTATTTCTGGCCGCCCTGACCACGGCGCTTGGCATGATTCCCCTCATTCCGGACAACTTTTTTGTCTCTCTGGCCATCACGGTCATCTTTGGACTGATGTTCGCGACCGTCCTCACGATGATTGTTGTACCGATCTTCTACGCGCTTTTTTACCGTATTCATGAAGATCCCGAACCCGAACCGGTGTCCGCCCCTGAATAGGGACGATTTCCTCGGTCAGCTTCTGAGTCCTGGTCAGTCGGTGTCCGCGCCAGACCAGGGACGATGGCAGAAGTTGATCTGGTTTGAATTGACGGGGCTTTAAATCTGAGATACTCCTGTGACACACATCCCCGCGTAACGCACATCCCCGCGAAATAGACATCCCCGCGTAACGCACATCCCCGCGAAATAGACATCCCCGCGTAACGCACATCCCCTGCAACCTACGTGCCCCTGCATATGAGATACTCCGACGCCGCAACCCAATTGTCGAGAACACACGCAGAATGTGTCCGTCTGATACTCGGGGCCATTATGGATATCCCGGACGAACAGTTCTGGCGGAACCCCTCGTCTGAATCGAGATCCATCTGCGAAATGATTCGTCATCTGATTCGCGTAGATATCTGGTTCATGAGCCAGTTCGGATTCGAATTGAACGTCGAAGATCCGGGTGATCTGTCGGCAGCCGATATCTCGACCGTGTTGATGGCGCTGAATCGTGAGATTGATGAGATCATTTCCAACAACACGACAATTCTTGTACGGACGCCGAAAGGTCACAAAAAGATCAGACATTCTTTTGCCGAAGTGATACTTCATATGTGTCACCACTGGCTCTACCACTATGCCCAGGTCGTTTACCTGCGCCGGGCTGAAGACCGGACGTGGTCTTCCAATCTGCAGGAATGGGATCAGCTTACCTATTCCATGGGGATGGACTCGGCGATGATCAACATATTGCTGGACGACTGAATCGCAGTTTCGATGCTGCGCAGTGCAGATCCATGGGCTGTTGTTTGAACGGTATACGAAAAAATGGTATCCTCCAAGTGCGCACGAATTTCTTCCCTTGAGGCCATGATCCACAGGTATTACCGCCATGAGAACACATGAATATTCAGTGATTCTGCTTCTTTTTACATTTCTGGCGAGCGCATGTACTCCGTCTGGAGATTCATCCGATGAGCCGGACGAAATGGCCGCGCCAGTTGTTGAACTCATACTGGACGACCTGACGATAACGGGCCCGGACGAAATTCCATCCGGATGGACTACGTTCCGCGTAACCAACAAGTCTGCCATGACCCATTTTGTCGTGCTGGACAAGATGCCTGAAGGGAAAACCGTAGAAGATCATCGTGTAGTAGCCGGTGTTTTTCAGAAGGGCATGGATTTACTGAACGCAGGAAAACAAGAGGAGGCATTCGCCGTTTTCGGTGAACTTCCGGAATGGTTTGGCGAAGTTGTTTTTTCTGGTGGCCCCGGATTTCTGGGACCCGGACGGACGCTTGAAATCACTCTTTTTGTGGAGCCGGGTATGTATGTGGCAGAGTGTTACGTGAAGACCAACGGCATCTTTCACTCATACAATCCCAACGAAGGCGAGTACGGCATGGTGCATCAGATGAGGGCAACTGAAGTGGAAAGTGAACTCGCACCGCCTGTATCAACCATAAAGTTGACCATTTCGAGCGAGCGCGGGATCGAAGGAGGCGGCGACGTCATGGCCGGCGAGCACACGGTTGCCGTCCGTTTTGAAGACCAGGTCGTACACGAGCATTTTTTGGGTCATGATGTTCATCTCATCCGCCTCGAAGATGACACGGATGTGGATGCACTGCATCGCTGGATGAATTATCTCCTTCCGGAAGGACTCGAAACACCAGCTCCGGTTACATTCCTGGGTGGCACCAATGAAATGCCGGCAGGCAACACGGCTTATTTTTCTGCGACGCTTGAGGCGGGTCGGTATGCCTGGATTTCAGAGGTGCCCGATCCGGCGGCCAAAGGCATGTACATCGAATTTCAAGTCAGATAGGACCGGTCAGTGAATCACTCGATATGACAGAGGAAGAACTGGTGGAAGGCTCCCGGATTGCCCAATATCAGATACTTGAAAAGCTTGGCAGCGGCGGTATGGGTGTCGTTTATAAAGCGCAAGACACGCGGCTCGACCGTATCGTAGCTTTAAAATTCCTGCCGCAGCACCTCACTCTCGACGACGAAGCAAAGGCACGATTCACGAGAGAAGCAAAAACCGCCTCCGCGCTGGATCATCCGAATATCTGTACGATCTTCGAAATCGGAGAACACGAGGGCCGGATGTTTATTGCGATGGCCTATTACGAAGGAGAAACACTGCAGGATGCAATCAAAAAAGGTGCGATTCCGGTAGAGAAAGCGATCGAATTCATCATCCAGATGGCGGATGGCCTGTCGCAGTCCCATGAAAAGGGTATCGTGCACCGGGATGTGAAACCGGCAAATGTCATCCTGACCATTCATGGAACGGTGAAACTGCTTGATTTTGGACTCGCGAAGGTGGTTGAGCAGACGCAGTTGACAAAAGAGGGAGCAACTCCGGGTACCATCGCCTATATGAGTCCCGAACAGGCTCGCGGCGAACAGATCGATAGTCGTACCGATTTATGGGCACTCGGAGCCGTCCTTTATGAGATGTTAACCGGTGAACGTCCGTTCCGGGGGGTATATGATCAGGCGATCATCTATGGGATCCTGAATCAGGACCCACCGCTTATTACCGATACACATCCCGATGTCTCGTCGGAACTCGTACATATCGTTGCAAGGCTGCTGAGTAAAAAAGCGGACGAGCGTTATCAGACGGCCGAAGAGCTGTTGATCGATCTCAAGTCGTTGCTCGAGGGTGATTCTTCGTCGGGCATGCAATCTGAATCAGCGAGTCAAGAGTCCCATTTACGCTCCAAAGAATTG
>JACZYD010000063.1 GCA_022571255.1 Bacteroidota bacterium | reverse complement strand
GTAATACTTTCCGCCGAACCAACCGAAATCACAGTGGATTCTGTATTCAATGATTTTTTTACGGACGCTGCAAGCCTGGCCTCTGAAGAGAATGGTTCTACAAACACGAAGCTGACCACGATCGAGGATATGGAGCGATATATGATTCTCGACGCCCTGTCTGACTCGAGCAACAACCAGCAGGCGGCGGCATCGAAACTTGGAATCAGCGCTCGAACTATTCGAAATAAGCTTCGGAAATACAGGGAAGAGGGATTTATCGACTGATATTCAAGCTGGAAAGATTGACCGGTTGCTGCCTCGTGCGGAATATTTTTCCGCAGAACGCTTGAACCGGGCCAGATTGAGCGATACCACACCGCAATTTTTACTGCCCCCCGCTCGTTTTATCAATCGTGTATCCGCGTGAACAATCCCGATCATGCCCGAATTGTCCAGAACAGGCCCGGAGTGTGGTTATCGGTCGATTCTCCTGTAATCTTAATGCCAGATTTTCCATAATCGAATGATCAACACCGAGCCAGCACCTCCGTTTTCAGGCTTTGGTGGCCTGGCACACAACCGGTAACTCGATTAAAACAGTCTGGATGGCACGGGCTTTGTACTCGTCCGAATCGTAATCGAAATGATTCCCCGGTTTAAGCGATGCGTGCTCTTTTCACACAGTTCAGCCTATTGATTGGATTCCTGGCATTTTTTGAAATCCAGGTGCATCAGTCGAGCAACCTCGTTTCCTTTGTACTTGGTCTGGCAACAGCGTGTACGGTGTACATCGTTCTTCTTCTGGGTGACCACACGATTCACAAATATCTGGACGAAAAAGCCTCCGTACCGGGTTCAATACGATTGCTGGAATCGACTCCTTCTCCCGTTGAATACAGTACGGAAATGGAAGCCAATGGCGCGTCCCCCTCATTCGACGAAGGAGCCGTTAAAGCCGCCTGAATGTCGACCTGTTTTTTACACTTAATTCTTTCCGACCATGGCTCAGGATTTACAATCGTTCGCCGTTCAGTATATCGAATCTCCGTGTGAGAAAAACAGAAGTTCCGTTGTGACTGCAGCCGTCCCACTTGTGCGTTCCATCGTGGGCAGACTCAGCATTCCTGATCACCCGCTGGCATCGCGCGAAGATCTTGAAAACGTCGGACTGCTCGGGCTTCTTCAGGCGCTGGACGCCTATGATCACCGAAGAGGAACGCCGTTCGTCTCCTATGCATACGGTAGAATCCGCGGCGCGCTGGTCGACTACTTGAGATCCATAGACGCACTCCCGCGCGAACGCCGTCGCCGCTTGGCGGAAGCACATCGAGCCATGGATGTTCTGCGTCAACGCCTTGGCAGCGAACCATGCGATGAATATGTTGCTGAGTATCTGGAAATGACACTCGTGGAATACCATACACTGCTCCGTGACGCTCAGTGCCGCTTTGCTCTCTCCCTCCATTCGCCCATGGATAATGAAGGTGAGCAGACCGTAATCGAGTCCATTCCCAGTGCAGACACTGGACGAGCATTTGAGCAGATTGACACGGAATCGCTGAAGTCATATATCCAGACGCTGATCAACGAGCTTCCCGAGCGCGAACAGACAATTATAGCCCTCTACTACTTCGAAAACCTGACCCTGAGGGAGATCGCAAGCCTCATGGATCGAACCGAGGCACGAATCTCTCAGATTCTTTCGAAAGTCTTGAAGACACTTCGCTCTCAACTGGCATTGATGCAGAATCGAGCTGCCTGATTGCACAGCAATCGGGTTCCATGGAGGTACACTTTGAGGGGGGTGTGCCTCCATTTTAATTTGAGGCATCCGGCGGGCGAACGTGCCCTTTTAATCTTCTGCGAATTCCCGAACTATTGCCCCACCGACATGTATATTCGTCGGTTCTGCAAATCGTCATTTATTGTCGATTTCCTTGCGTCTTAAGGCGCATAACTGCATATCCGTCACGAATTCCATAATTGCATTGTCGAAGAGGTTGGTTCATGGGAATGATGAACAAAATGAGAGATAGAACGAAAGTCATCTTGTGGATTCTCATATTTGCTTTCGGCGTTATCTGGGTGCTTCAGGATTCCGGTGGGCTGGATGTCATTGGTAGTCTCGGCACCAATGTCGGGTCTGTCAATGGTGATCCCATCACGTTTGAGGAATATTCCCTGGCCGTCGACAACCAAGCACGCACTTATCAGAATCAGACGGGAAATACCATGCCCGTCCAGATGTTGGATCAGACCCGCGATCGAATCTTTAATCAGCTTGTTGAAGACAAGTTGAGAATGCAGGAAATGCAGCGTCTTGGTCTCGATGTGGCCGACTTGGAAATTCTTGACATGGTTCAGGGCGAAAACCCCCATCCCATCATCACATTCAATTTCGGAGATGGAGAGGGCAATGTGGACCGGGCTTTACTCCAGAATTTTATTGAAAATCCCGACCGACAACTCGACTGGATACAGATTGAAGAATTCCTGAGAGGTGAACGACGCCGTTCCAAGCTTGACGGGCTGATTACAGGTACTGTACGGGTCAGTGCAGCGGAGATTGACGCCGAATACCAACAGCGGAATCGGAAAGTTGATGTCCGTTTTGTATCGTCCAGATTCACTTCCATACCGGACGATTCGATCTCGTATGACGACTCAGACTTGCGTCGTTTTTACAACGCGCACAAAGACGAATTCAAACGTAAACGTTCATACACATTCAGCTACGTAACCATCTCCAAAAATCCTACTGCAGGTGATTCGGCAGCTGTTTTGTCTGATTTAGAGAGCATCAGAGAATCGTTGGCATCGACGCAGGAGGACTCGCTTTTCCTTTCAAGAAATGGATCAGAACGACCATATGTGGACGTCTATTTCAAACCGAACGAGCTCGACGATGTGCTGGCGGACGCTATTTTTGAGGATGCTGCCGTCGGAACCGTCGTAGGTCCACTCCTCTCCGGGAATCAGGCTCACCTCATAAAAATACTCGATGTCCGCGAGCCTGTTGATCCGGCTATTGAAGCCCGCCATATTCTTTTCCGCGCAGACGAAGATGACGATGACGCTCAAAAATCCGCTCGCGATGAGGCCAACGAAATCCTTGGAAAATTGCGCGATGGAGAAACATTCGCCGTTCTCGCCCGACTCCATTCGGATGACCCGCGTTCAGCTTCGCGAGGCGGATCACTTGGCTGGTTCGGGAAAGGCAGAATGCCGGATGGATTCAACGATGCCGCTTTTAAGGCACCGATAGGCCGCGTAATTGGTCCGGTTAAAACGGAATCCGGATACCATATTATTGAAGTAATCGATCGGGCTGAAATAGAAGTTAAAATTGCTGATTTTGCGCTTTCATTGAGAGCCAGCGTCGGAACTCTTAACCGGGTTCAGGAAGAACTCGATGACCTTCTTTATTTTTCTTCGGAGTCAGGTGATTTTGAAGAAGAAGCAGGTCACCGAAGCCTTGCGGTTCGATCTGTTCAGGTGGAACACGAACAGCGTTTTATTCCGGGTATCGGGAACAGCAGACCACTCATGAATTTCCTCGAAACAGCTTCCGCAGGAGATCTCAGTGAAGTTATTGAACTCGACAACCAATTTTTGGCGGTGACCGTCGACGAAATAAAGCCAGATGGTGTACGACCATTTGAAGAAGTCCGGTCTCAGATCGAACCTCGACTGCGGAATCAGATAAAAGGTGAATTACTTGCCGAAAGAATGCGGGATGCGCTCGAAAATGGATATGACGGCCTCGCAGATGCCATAGGAACGACAGAGAGAACGGGGGAAAACCTCTCCTTTTCCAACATGATCGTTGATGGAATCGGCAGGGATCCTGAGTTCGTCGGTACAGCGATGGGCCTGAGTCAGGGTGCGGTTTCCAATGTAATCGTTGGAATGAATTCAGTTTACGTAATCAAGATTGAGAGTTCCGTTGAACCAGCCCCTCCGACTGAGGAGGATCGCGAACAGATCTATGCTCAGCTTCTCAGTCGCCGTCAGAATTTGCTACGCAATCAATGGATTTCAACGCTCCGAGACCAGGCAGATATCATAGATAGTCGCCGCCTTTTTCTCCAGTAGAATTTTCATATTTCAACCGTCCCACGGAAAATCACCTCCGCGGGACCTTCCAGATACAATCCTTCAGGCTCCTGAGCGGATCCACTGAATCCGACCGTCAACGTGCCACCCGGCATTTCGATCGAGACAGGCCCATTCGATATTTCACCCCTTTTCATCGCTGAAAGAGTAACGGCCAGAGCCCCCGTCCCACAGGCCGACGTCTCCGCCTCAACGCCTTTCTCGAACGTCCGCATTCTCAAGACCGGGAGTGGGCTTTTTTCGGTTCTGCCTGCATGAATGATACTAGAAAAATTGACATTGGCGCCGGCGGAGCCCAAGACCGGATGTGATCGCAACCGGGACCCTATCGATAATACATCGAAGGAATCTACGTCACTGACCCAGCACACGATGTGCTCTGTCCCTGTCCAGAGATAGTCCGCATCCACCTCGCAATCCAATCCTTCCAGATGTAAATCCACCTTCGAACGGTAGTCGGAACAGTCGGGCATATAAAGGCGCACATGCTTCGTCAGATCGTCCGGCACGATGATGCGGAACTGTCCAACATCGCTGTCAAATACCATCTCTTCCGAACCTGCCCCTGCCAACCTTGCAAATCGCCCGAGGCATCTGGCACCGTTTCCACACATAGAACCTCGAGAGCCATCGGCGTTATAATAGACCATTACATAATCAACGTCGGCGGACGTGGCGGATGCAAAAGCGAGCAGCCCGTCTGCTCCGATCGCTTCCCTTCTCCTGCAAAGGCGTTTTGCAAGACGGGCCAGCTCAGAATTGGAAAAGTGATACAACCGGTTATCAATAATAATAAAATCGTTGCCGGCGCCGCTCATTTTCGTAAATTCAACAACGAGTAACCGTTCTTGCTGGATTGCTGGCATATTTTTCACCTACGGGACATGGTTAACACCCGGGGTAATGGTTAACGCCCGGGAAAAGGGATAATCTCAAATTAAATCAACTTGGAAGAAAAAGACATTCTGATCGAACAGGCCAACCCACTTCTCCTGTTTGGATTCAACGACATTTATCTGCGCCGCATTGAAGCGGCCTTCCCGAAAACGCGAATTACGGCTCGAGGCAATCAGGTCAAACTCAAGGGCCCTCCGGACTCCATCGAACGAATAGAGAGAATCGTTGGGGAACTGATTCTTCTTCTCAATCGAAATGGAAATCTGACAGAGAATGATGTCGATACCGTGTTGACATTATTTACGACGCGAAACGGAAAACTCACTTCCACGGGTGTCCGTTCAAAAACCATTCTGTATACCCCTGCAGGTGGTGAGATAAAGGCGAAAGGTCCGAATCAGGCCCGCCTCGTAGACTACGCTCGAAATAATGACATCATGTTTGCAGTCGGCCCGGCCGGCACAGGGAAGACCTATACAGCAGTTGCACTTGCTGTTGCCGCGCTGAAATCTCACCGGGTAAAACGGATTATTCTTTGCCGGCCGGCTGTTGAAGCCGGAGAAAGACTTGGATTCCTGCCAGGAGACTTAAGGGAAAAAGTTGACCCCTACTTACGGCCTCTGTACGATGCACTGGGTGACATGATACCATCAGACAAACTGAAGAGTTACCTGGATCAGAATATCATTGAAATAGCTCCCCTGGCTTATATGCGGGGCCGTACTCTGAGCAACGCATTTGTCATCCTGGACGAGGCACAAAATGCTACAACCATGCAAATGAAGATGTTTTTAACCCGCCTCGGGCCGGCCAGTTGTGCTATCATCACTGGCGATATTACCCAGATGGATCTGCCCGCAAACGCGACGAGTGGCCTGGTCGATGCAATCGATATATTGGGTGAAATCAAAGGGATCGAATTCGTCTATTTTGATGAAGGAGATGTCGTGAGGCACCGCCTCGTGAAAGAGATCATTGGCGCATATTCAAAGCAAAGTGAAAACGCGGTGGGCAAGTCAAACTGAGCCATGCTTTCCCACACACTGCGCGCCACACACTGCGCGCCACACACCGCGCCGCCAGACACTACGCGCCACACACCGCGCCACCAGACACTGCGCGCCACACACTGCGCCGCCAAACACGTCAAGGAATTGATATGATGGCATTATCAATCAGTCTGGCACGCTCAAAATGAAATGCAACTGCGGCGACAACGATATCGCCAGAAGAAAAAGATTCAACCGGGGCAAAATTTTTCGTACTCACCAACTGAGCGTAATCCATCCGTCCCAGCGTCGCGCTCTCAAGAATAAGGCGCATTTGTTTTTCCACGTTCTTCCCGGACCTCTCCCCCGCCTCGATCCTCTTTCTGGCCTCTGTCACGGCAGCAATCAGTACAGTCGCCTGCTTTCTCTCAGCGGCAGAAAGATTTAAATTCCGAGACGACATGGCTACCCCGTCTGTTTCGCGAAGCGTTTCTACGCCGATAACGTCCACCGCAAAATTCAGATCAGCGGCCATCTTCTTGATAACGAAGTACTGCTGGGCATCTTTTAATCCAAAAAAGGCATAATCCGGCTCACAAATGTTGAACAGCTTTGTAACAACCGTTTGCACACCACGAAAATGCCCGGGGCGTGAAGTTCCGCACAGGTATTTCGTCATCTTCTCGATCTGAATCCATGTAAGATGTTCACTTGCCGGATACATTTCTTTCGCAGATGGAGCGAACACGTGGCAATCATCATTTTGCCGACAGATTTTCTCAATATCGTCTTCCAGAGCACGGGGGTAGTCCTCAAAATCTTCACCCGGTCCAAATTGTGTCGGGTTAACAAAAATAGAGACGATGACGTGATCAGCAAATCTGCTCGCCTCATCGACCAGCGATAGATGTCCGGCGTGCAGAGAACCCATGGTAGGTACGAGGGCGATCTTCTGTCTGGCATTTTTGATCTCCCGGGTCGTCCGTCGCATCTCCTGAACAGTTCGAACGATGTGCATGCGTATTTTGCCGGGGTTGGAACGAATGAATGTCAGTGAATAATGGAAAGCTAATCAAAGAGCACCTGGTCTGGAAGTATATTCTTGCTTGGTAATTTCTGATAATTCACTGTTGATTTCTTCATGAGCCCGTTCAGAGTTGAAAAAGATTCTCTCGGTGAAGTAAATGTAGCCGAAAATGCATGGTACGGGGCTCAAACTCAACGTGCCATCGATAATTTCCCTATAAGCGGGATGCGCTTCCCCAGACTGTTCATCGAAGCGCTGGGTATCGTCAAGAGCTCAGCGGCAAAGGCGAATCTCGAGCTTGGTATTCTGGAGAAGAATAAGGCCGACGTGATTGTGGCTGAGGCTGCCCGAGTAACAGTCGGCGAGTTCGACGCAGAGTTTGTACTGGATATATTTCAGACAGGGAGCGGTACATCTTCAAATATGAATGCCAATGAGGTAATCGGCAACCTTGCAACCGTCGCGCTGGGTGGAAAACAGGGAGATTACCTGGTCCATCCGAACGATGATGTGAATATGTCTCAATCTTCGAATGATGTCATTCCGACGGCGATGCACGTGTCGGCCCGATTGGGAATTGAGCGTGAGCTTATACCGGCACTGGTAACCCTTGAAGAATCTCTTCAGGCAAAAGCCGACGAATTTGATGACGTTATAAAAAGCGGCAGAACACACCTGATGGACGCAACTCCTGTACGGCTCGGTCAGGAATTTTCAGGATTTGCCCATCAGGTCTCGCGCTCCATTGAACGAGCGCGCTACGCTTCAGAACAGCTTGCAGAACTTCCGCTCGGTGGAACGGCAACCGGCACGGGTATCAACTGCCCTGATGGTTTTGCCGCATACGCAATCAACCATATTTCAGAGGCAACAGGACTCACATTTCATGAGGCGGAAAACCACTTTGAAGCTCAGGCGGCAAAGGATACGTACGTCATGGCGTCGGGAATGCTGAACACGATCGCTGTCTCCATGATGAAAATCGCGAATGACGTGCGCCATCTTTCCAGCGGTCCGACCAGCGGCCTTTCGGAAATTCGGGTCCCGGCCGTGCAACCGGGATCTTCCATAATGCCCGGCAAGGTGAATCCGGTTCTGAGTGAAGCGCTGATGATGGTGGCGGCCCGTGTTATGGGAAATCATACCACCATCACCATTGGCGGACAGCATGGTAATTTCGAGTTGAACGTCATGATGCCTGTGATAACCCACGCAATGCTCGAAAGTATTTCGATCCTGGCAGGCGGAGCAGAGGCGTTTCGAAAACGCTGTATCGATGGAATCGAGGCAGATCGGGAGCGTTGTCGAGAGTTACTGGAATTGAATCCGTCGATCGCGACGGCTCTGAATCGTACCATCGGATATGACAAGGCATCGTTTGTTGCAAAGAAAGCGGCCTCTGAGCGCCGATCTGTCCGAGATGTAGTGCGCGATTTGAATTTGATCCCCGACAAAAAACTGGATGAACTGCTTAACGTACGGGAAATGACAGAACCCGGAATTCCAGGAAGTGAATAGTTCAGGGCTGCCGAATTCATGGAATCTGAAGCTCCTCTGATAGGAATAACGACTTCGGTTGAGGCAGACGAACAACGGCTCGACATCGCGTATCCCGATGCCGTTGAAAAGGCCGGCGGACTGCCTGTAATTGTCCCTGTTTTCAAGAGCCGGGAAAAGGCAACCTCGTTTGCATCCATGCTGGATGGACTGGTGATTACCGGCGGTCCAGCCATCACGGAAAACATGATCGGAGATCTGCCCCCCGATATCCATAGGGCCGATGAACGCAGAACACAGAATGACGTCTGGATTCTCGAGTTTTTTGTCTCCATAAACAGGCCGATTCTCGGTATCTGTTATGGAATGCAGCTTATCAGCGCACATTTCGGCGGTTCCATTTATGCCGACGTTCAGAAACAGTTGGATCTCAGTTCGTCTCACAGCAAAACTCGCGGAGCTTCCATGCACTCGGTTGTCCTGCAACATAAAACGTTTCTGAAAAAGCTGCTTCAGTCGTCGGAGACTGACTCCGGACAACTGATAGTAAATACACGGCACATACAGGCCATTGCTGAACCAGGTGAAGGATTACGAATCTCAGCAATCGCACCGGACGAAGTAATTGAAGGAATTGAAACGCGGGACGGAAGGATTATCGGGGTACAGTTTCATCCGGAAGGAATGGGTTCAGACGGCGCAGGTCTTTTTATTCATCTTGTTGATCTGGCAAGAACGACTCGGGATCCGTAGAAGGCTCCCGCAAGCAGCCCTACTCAATATCCCACGAGGATTCTTCCTGCTCATGTCGAAGGCGGGCGCGCTTCATCAGGGCTTGCTGGACACCAATGACTTTTTTTCCGTTGCTGGCACATCGCAAGATATAGTGCCCATCCGGTTTCAGATCCCACGCACTTTTTTGATCTTCAAGAATTATCTGCAGAGTTCGGCCAAGGCGTGCTTTGAGTACGGCATCGTCTATTTCGACAATCGCTTCCACCCGATCGTCCAGATTCCTGCGCTGCCAGTCTGCACTGCCAATAAATACGCGCGGTGCCCCGTCGTTCTTGAAATAATATATTCGGCTATGCTCAAGAAATCGACCGATGATACTGATTACCCGGATATTTTCACTGAATCGTGGTAATCCCGGTCGAAGCGTGCAATGTCCGCGGACAATCAGATCGATCTCAACACCGGCTTCAGAGGCCCTGTAAAGCTCTCGAATCAACTCTGCGTCGTCAAGTGCATTCATTTTTGCGATAATTCGGCCACTCCCCTTTTCCTGTTGCAGCCTCACCTCATTTCGGATGAGATGAATAAAAGCTTTTCGCATATCGCGCGGCGCCACCAGAAGTCTTCTGTAATGCTGCTCCGGAGCATAACCCGTTAAATAATGGAACAGGTTGATTATATCGTTTCCAAGGTCTTTCGAACATGTGAGCAGGCCCACATCGGTATACAAATTTGCAGTCTGAGGATTGTAATTCCCCGTACCGATATGGCAATATGCTCTCAGTCGTTTGCCCTCTCTACGGATTACAAGTGTCGTTTTCGTGTGGGTCTTCAACCCCACAAGACCGTATGTCACATGAACGCCATGCTTCTCCAGCATCCTTCCCCATTCAATGTTATTCTTTTCATCGAATCGGGCTTTTACCTCAACCAGAACCGCAACCTGTTTTCCTCTCTCCGCCGCACCGATCAATGCACGCACGACAGGCGACCGACTGGAGGTTCGATACAGCGTCTGTTTGATCGCCACAACCGAAGGATCTTCCGCTGCCTCCTCAATGAACCTGAGAGTACTGGTTAAAAAGGACTCGTAAGGGTGCTGTACGAGTACATCTCCCGATTTGATAATATCAAAAATACTCCTCCTGTCTTTAGACTCGCCTCCGTGCAGAAGTCTCAAGGGTGTAACCGGATCCCAGCTCTCGAATCTGTGCTCAGGCATGTCAAAATCGGCAAAAAAGGAGGTGTGTGTGAGATCAAGATCTCCATGCACCTCATACACATCATTTTTATCGAGAGTGAGTTCACGCATCAGGAGCTTACGCACCGATTTCGGGGTCTTTGCCTCCACTTCAAGGCGCACAATCGACGCAAAACGGCGCTCTCGTAACTCATCTGAAATCAGGGCAATCAAATCATCTGCTTCCTCTTCATCCCGTCGAAGGTCGGCGTTCCGAGTTACGCGGAACGCATAAACCCCTGTCACATCCATCCCGCGAAACAGGTCTTCAATATTGTGGGCGATAACCTGCTCGACCGGTACAAACGTATTCTCCTTCTCCAGACGGATCCACCGCTCATCTGTCGTAGGAACCTTCAGTCGGGCGAAATGCTCGGTGCCTCGATTGGGATGTCGCAGCGTTACCGCCAACGACAGGCTCATATTCGATAGAAATGGAAACGGATGTCCCGGATCGAATGCCAGTGGCGTCAGAATCGGAAATATGTTTGCGGAAAAGTAATCGTGTAACCACTGTTTCCGGGCAGCCGAAAGATCCTTGTAGTCGAGAATCCGTATCCCTGCGGCCCGGGCAAGCTCAGGCTTGAGCTCTTTCTCCCACACATCCGAAAGACGCGAATACATAATCTGAATAGCCGTGCGAGACATCGCAAGCTGTTCGCCTGCCGACCGACCATCCTGGGACAATCGGTGCACGCCGGCCGCAGTCTGCCTCTTCAGTCCACCGATTCGTTTGCGAAAATATTCGTCCAGATTGGAGACCGTAATCGAAAGAAAACGAACCCGCTCAAGAAGTGGATTTGCTGAATCCGTCGCCTGGTACAACACACGCCAGTTAAAGTCGAGCCAGCTCAACTCGCGACTAAAATAAAGTCGTGCATCCGTGAGTGAGGCTCGTCGAGGTACAGTTCTAGGTACCGTAGCACGTGGAACAGTCCCTGGAAAAAAGACAGGTTCAGCGTTCTCAATCGAAACGATATCTTTTTTTACCGGAGTGTCCACTTGTATTCGTATGGTTTCATATTAAGGCCTGTCAACAGGAACTGATCGAGTTAAACGTCGCTGATAAATTTTCGCTCCTGAATCATTTTTCGCATCTCGTTCAGCGCCATCATTTCTTCGACCAACTCCCTGGTGGTATCCGGGTCTTCCTGAGCTCTGTATATGCGGTGTTTCTGCTCCCTGATCGCCTTATCAATCCGTTCCAGTTTGAGAAGCGATATCGCACTGGCTGCCGATTCCTCGGCCTCCTGATTGAATGTCGGAACGGAAATGTTTTTCTTTTTGGACCAGTTTTCAGACGGTTCGAAACGGAGAGTCAGCACCTCGGTAGACAATCTTCTGAGGCTGTCGCCATATTTCCCTTCGATTAAAGCATCGACCTCCATCGCTCCCTCCTCGTACATCGAAATTATACATGTTGCCATTTTTCTGGACGTCCCTTCCGAGAAGTCCGAAATGGAGAGTTTAGACATGATGAACTCCACCAATGCAGATCCGTCGCGTAACATGATTCCGAACAGCGTTTTTTCTTGCGGCAATATCGTTTCTGCAATCAATTCTGTATCTCGAGAATTCAAATCTGAAGACGCTGTCTTAAGCGCTGCGCCGGAAACACTCCGTAAAGCAGACGATTGCAATTCTGATAATTCAACATTCTTTCTTTTGTGTTCTTTTTTTTCTTGCGTTTCAGTCTGACCGGCAGATTGCTTTTTTTTCCCGGTCAACCGCAGCTCTCTGAGCACCTGACGCAACTCAAGGTCTGGAATATCCATTGCTCCACTTGCCAGCTTGATATAGGACTCTCTGACGAGTGCGTCGGGAATCTTTCCAATGGAGCCCAGAATGGTACGCTGAACAGCTGCCTGTTCTTCCGGTGTATCCATTTTACCCGCTTTTTTAGCATTCAGAAGTATAAAATGAACAATATCCTGCCTCTCTTTCCTGAGATATGAATTGAACGCATCCGCGCCATGTTCCGTGACAAACGAATCCGGATCGTCACCGCTCGGCAGCGCCACCGCCGATGCTCCCACGCCATTTTCGAGAATCAGATCAATTGCCCTGAAAGCGGCCCTGATGCCGGACGAATCAGCATCGTAAAGAAGCACAATATGGTTGGAATAACGAGACAGCAGTCGAACCTGGCCCTTCGTCAGCGCCGTACCACAAGTTGCTACCGCATTCTCAACGCCCGCCTGATATAGTGAAATAACATCCGTGTATCCTTCAACCAACAGCGCTTCTCCGCGCTTCCTGATTTCGTTTCGGGCCTGGTAGAGTCCGTATAATACTCGACTTTTATTGTAGACCAGTGTTTCAGGCGAATTTATATATTTCGGCTCATCGACAGAATCCAGCACCCGCCCTCCAAATCCCAGAATCTTGCCGACATGACTCGTTATCGGGAAGATGATTCTATTCCGATACCTGTCATAATACCCGTCGCCTTTCTTGCGTGGAATGATCAGCCCTGCTCCGGACAACTGATCGGTAGAAAACTGCGCCTTTTCTGCTTCTCTGAGCAAATTGTCCCATGCATCGGCGGCATAACCGATTCCGAATTTCTTGACGGAATCAGCTGTCAATCCTCTGTTTTCGAGGTAATCGCGTGCTATACCTCCTGATTCGGTTTGCGTAAGCGTACGGAAAAAAGTACGCGCGGCAAACCTCAAAGCCTGGTATATGGAATCAACCTCGGACGCTTCTTCGTCGGCTGATTCTTCGTCGGGAATAACGATTCCAGCACGATCGGCAAGAACCCGGACGCTCTCGGGAAAACTCAGGCCTTCCACCTCAGATAAAAAATTATAAATATCTCCGCCCTTCCCGCAGCCAAAACACTTGTACATGTCCCGGGCTGGATTGACGTTGAACGACGGTGTTTTCTCTTGATGAAAAGGACATAATCCAACAAAATTTGACCCCCTTTTTTTGAGACGGACGTAATCGCCGACAACGTCCACTATGTCGGTCCGGGCCTTTACTTCCTCAATAATGTTTTGCGGAATTATCATGCGTCCGTCGACGATTCATCTCTATTTAAACCTGACCGATCACCGGCTCAGAAACTGACGCCGAGCCGCTTTTCAGAGAGTCAAAACACATGGTACGAATCAATACGGGGTAGGTTGGCTATTAAGCGATTAATTTGAGTGAAACCGGGATCGAATACCACCGTATCCAAGACCGAACAAACTGTCACTTGTATTCAGCTATGAATATCACAGACCATATCCGTTATCAGGACCTCGAAGGTGGCTTCTGGGGAATACTCGGAGACGACGGCTCCAAATATCTCCCGGTTGACGGATTGCCGGAGTCTTTCAAGAAGGAAGGGCTCTCGGTTGAGGTTAAGGTCGAAATTGTACACATGATCGGAACAGTCATGTGGGGGCAATACGTGAAAGTGCTGTCAATCTCGTCGGCGTGAGCGTCCCGACGATCACATCATCTTTTTACGCGATATTATTTAAGCAGGTATCACGCGACGCAGTCAACAAACTGCTGTCTAAATCAACTACGACATGTTACTGACCGGTATTCTGACCATCAGCGCTTTTTTACTGATCGCGCGAGGAGCCACCAAACGTGAGCGAAGTCCCCTATTGATGGCAACGGGAATTCTACTTCTGGCCGGCTCTGCCATCGGTCATTTTTTTGCATATTCATCACTGCTGCCTGCGATTACAGCGCTTACTGCGGAGATCGGCGTCGGACTGTTTTTTGTCGCTGGATTTCTTTCCCGGCATAACAGACCCGCTCGACCAATTTTTTTCGTAGGATCCATTTCACTGGCAGTTTGCGTCATTCTACTCGGTATCGGTCGATTTTCGCTGTCGACAGACGAAAGTCATGAATCTGTAACGTTGCTTGTAGAACTGGGTCCGGACGATTCGATCGATGAAATCGAAGAGATTCTGGAACAGTTTGGTGCCGGATATGAGCGTGCATTCCCGGCCATTACGCTGACAATGGATATAGATCTGTCGCAAGTGTATATCGTTTCGACGACAACGGATAATGAACTTCGGCTGAGACGAGCCCTCGAGGCAGATGTCGAAAACGTGGATCACGTTGAGGTGAACGAACCGGTAGGTCTTTACGAGCCCATAAGCAAACGATCGGTGGATATCGATATCGAAGGCGTGCTTGAGAATGATCCTCTTGTGAACAGACAGTGGGCCCTGCAGGCGATCGATGCGCACAAGGCGCACGAATACCTGAAAACGGTTGAGCCGGTACGCAAGGCGAAAGTAGCGATCATTGATACAGGCGTCGACGGGGGGCATGAAGATATCCGATCTGTATTTGTTTCGAGTCCGGGCAATATCGACGTGCATGGTCATGGCAGCCACTGCGCCGGACTTGCTGGAGCCGTGACGAATAACGCAATCGGAATTGCTTCGCTCAACTGGGAGGGCAAATACATTGAAGTGACGGCATATAAAGCTCTGAATGATCAGGGAATGGGAACGATAGAGTCTATTGCGCAAGCCGTTCTTGATGCGGTTCGGGACGATGCAGATGTTATATCCATGTCGTTGGGAGGCAAATCTCCGGAGGCGCCGAAAACCATCGCTGACGCGATTCGATTTGCGATCAGAAATGATGCTGTTGTCGTCGTATCTGCGGGCAATTCAAACGAAGACGCCAGATATCATATGCCGTCCAATGTTGAAGGAGTCATTGTCGTATCCGCAGTAGATCAGGAACTTCGGAAGGCCTCGTTTTCCAATACGAACACGTCTCTGGCGCGTCCAATCACAGCCCCCGGCGTAAATATCCTTTCTTTACAACCTGGCGGTAGATACATCGAAATGAGTGGAACGTCCATGTCGACACCTATCGTTTCCGGACTTGTAGGCGTCATGCGCTCGCTGAATCCAGAACTCAATGCCGAGCAAGTGTATAATGTACTTCAAGAGACCGGCAAGACACTCAAAGACAGCCGCTCCATAGGGCGCATGATCAATGCGAGTTCGGCGATCGAAGCCGCGGTGGCCATGCGCTGATTCGGATCCTGCTGTTCGATCGGTTTGTTTCTTTACTTGCGTATGATTTGGTCTATCATCTGTGATATCTGATCCTGTTGTTAGAATTGCTGGACTACCTGACGCTGTGCACATCGCAGCGATATACACGGAGTCGATCAAGGCGAGAGACTCTACCATGGACTTGGAAACATTTACGTCCGAAGCAGCAGCAGACCTTATTCGCAACCTGCGCTCCCGGGAGACTGTTTTTGTCTGCGAACAAGACGAAAAAGTCCTCGGATGGGGCATTGTCAAATTATACAGCAAGCGGCCCGGCTACGGGCGAGCATGTGAAACATCCGTTTATGTCTATCGCGACCGGACCGGAGTCGGAATTGGCAGTCGGATTCAGACCGAGTTGTTGAATTACGCGACGGAGCATGGCTTTCACCACGTTGTGACTAAGATCTGGGCTGACAACCACGAAAGTATCTCTTTTCACGAGAAGTTCGGATTCACACTGGTCGGTATCCAGCAGGAAATCGGATACGTCGACGGCGAGAATAAAGACATTGCGATCATGCAATATATACTGAGTTCGGGCGATTGACTCTGTGCTGTAAAACAAGCCCTACGTTTGAAGAACTTCGCCCGGTCCGTCACAGAATATATAATCAATGTTATACGTCACCCGGATGAGATCTCCAGATTCATTGACGGTGTAATGCGTTCTACCGGAAAGGATACCGGTCAATGGATCCCATGATACACTTTGATATTGGTCCAATACATCTTCCATTTCCTCGCGAGACGGACCTCCACTCCACACTACGTCCACACCCCTGATATCTTTTGAAGTCAGAAGGGGATCTTCCACTCGTACCATAAATTCAGCATTCGGAAACTCTTCGGCCAAGGTCTGTGCGATCAGATCAATGGTCCGTTGCGCAGAAATGATGATTGTGTCCATGAAACTCTCTTACAAAGTTATTGTCTTCAGCACGCGGAAGGATACTTACAAAAACAGGACCACCCTGAATGATTATCCTTTGCATTTACCGGTACGTTAATAATCACACTTTTTGTCATGTTTACCGATTCAGACAAACAGAAAATTTATTCCGATACAATGCATAGAATCTGGCTCTTGATTGATGATTCGACAGACTGGATCGCTGCGTTGTCCACTATCGTAAGCGAGTTACACTCCTCATTCGACCAATTCCACTGGACTGGTTTTTATAGGACAGTCAGGAATAAACATCTCCAGGTCGGGCCCTACCAGGGAGAGCACGGCTGTATCGACATTCCCTTTTCTCAAGGAGTCTGCGGCGCTGCGGCTCGACTCGGGATGACCCAACTCATACGGGATGTACGGGAGTTCGAGGGCCACATTGCGTGTTCGCCGACCACTTTATCTGAGATTGTTGTACCCGTTCTCGACTCACACGACGAAACAGTAGCCATACTGGACATTGATTCGAACGAACTTGAGGCCTTCGATGATACGGATCGCGAAAACCTGGAAGAGCTCTGTCGTAAGCTGGGAAAACGATTCACGCAAATGATCAGTACTTGAATCCTGATTTCCGCAATACTTCAATGGCCCGGTTCGGATAATCAGTGATCAGTCCTCTGACCCCGAGAGAAATAAGAGAATGCATATCACTCTTGATGTTTACAGTCCACGGCAATATCTCTATGCCTGCCGTGGCGGCAAGAACCATGAGTGAGCGGTCCAGAAGACGGAAGTCCGGGCTGTAAATGTCAGGGGAGAAGCCCAGTTTTTCTATCTGTGTGTCAAAATCTCCCGGCGTATTTTGAGCGATAAGAAGCGCAATGCGAACCCGCGCACCGGATCGCCGCGTTCGCTGTAGCGTCCTGACATCGAACGACTGGAGAATGACTCGATCCGAGACCTCGCAACGAGCGACTGCATCGAGAACGAGGTCCGTAGATGCGTCCGGTGGAGGATGGTTGATATGATCTCCCGCGGGCGTCGATTTTGTTTCGATATTATAATACAGAGGTCTCCTTCCGAGTTCAGCGGCCTTCGCTTCTGCAAACATCAGCATGTCCGTGAGCAGCGGTTTGTGGGTGTTCGTTGTAATCTGTTCAGGAAAGTCTTCATGTTGCCGGCTTCCGCAATCGAAGGCTCGTATCTCTTCATAGGTCATATCGAAAAGTCGGAGGTCAACGGCCTCATCAGCCGTAACCGGCTGCCCATCCGGTCTGCAGCAGATGTGCGACGAAAAGTGCAAGTCATGCGATACGACGACTTTTCGATCGCATGAGATTACGACATCGAGTTCCAATGTCGTCACACCAAGGCTCAAGGCCAGTTCAAAGGCCGGAATACTGTTCTCTGGTCGGAGCCCTCGCGCGCCACGGTGTCCCTGAAGATCAAATTCAGGCTTGTTCATGTGTATCAAGGCCTGTTTACAGACAGCTTCGGGGCGTTTTCAGGAAGTGTAAACCTGTCCAAAGATAGGCGTTCAATTATTAGATATTCGTGAAGTATCTATCTAATTGTTTTTATTGCTCTTATGTGTGCATTAAACAGACTGTTTCGGACTGGGTATTCCGGTCGTTTTTCTGTATCTTTCAGACTGCTGAACGAGGGTATTATCAAACCCTCAATTCGACACTTCCTGTCAGTTTTTCCCGGAACCGCAGTGGACCATTTCGACAGCCTCGCGCCTCAGACGCGGGAGGTGTTCTGCTGCCCTCTGCGCCATGTTTTTATTCGATTTGTTATTGATTATTTCGCCCTGAAACGAATCGTGTAGAACCGCATCCAAGACCCATGGAAAACGATAATCAACGCATTATCAAAATAAATATTGAGGAGGAGATGAAATCCTCCTACATCGACTACTCGATGTCTGTCATCGTGGGCCGAGCCCTTCCGGATGTGCGCGATGGTTTGAAACCGGTGCACCGCCGGGTCCTGTACGGTATGAGCGAACTCAGCCTCGGCGCAGGAAGCACGTATAAAAAGAGCGCCAGAATTGTCGGAGAGGTCCTCGGTAAATACCACCCTCATGGTGATACGGCCGTGTACGATTCCATGGTCCGTATGGCGCAGGAATTCTCGATGCGTTACCCCCTGGTCGATGGGCAAGGCAACTTCGGTTCCGTAGATGGAGATTCAGCTGCGGCAATGCGGTACACGGAGGCCAAATTGACGCGCTTCTCCGAAGAAATGCTGGGCGATCTGGGCAAGGACACTGTCGATTTCCAGGACAACTTTGATGGATCGCTCCAAGAACCGCGGGTCCTTCCCGCAGCCGTTCCCAATCTTCTCGTGAATGGCTCAGACGGAATCGCAGTGGGAATGGCCACAAAGATTCCGCCACATAACCTTCGGGAGGTGATCAACGCAACGATTGCGTTCATCGATAACCGTGACATCACCATTGAGGAATTGATAGAATACATTCCTGCGCCCGATTTCCCGACTGGGGGTATCATCTACGGACATGCTGGTGTCCGGGAGGCTTACCATACGGGCCGTGGCCGCGTGATCATGCGCGCAAAAGTGAATGAAGAAGAAATTCGCCCGGGAAAGAATGCGCTTATCGTTACAGAAATCCCGTACCAAGTGAATAAAAGCACGCTGATCGAAAAAATCGCAGCGCTTGCTCGGGACAAGAAAATTGACGGTATCAGTGATCTTCGAGATGAAAGCGATCGCGACGGGATGCGAATCGTCATTGAACTCAAGAAAGATGCCGTCCCTCTCGTTGTCGAAAATCAGCTCTACAAGTTCACGCAAATGCAGTGGACGTTTGGTGTAAACATCGTGGCTCTTGTTGCGGGTCGGCCGCGCACACTGAACCTGAAGGAGCTCATTCATTATTACGTCGAGCACCGCCATGAAGTCGTCAACCGTCGCACACAATTCGAGCTCAGAAAATCGGAGGAGCGGGCTCACGTTCTCGAGGGGCTTACGATCGCCCTCGATCACCTCGACGCGGTAATCACGATAATCAGGAATTCGCCCGATACCGACACTGCACGCGAGAATCTGATGGCTGGTCTGTTTCCGTCAAAACTGACGGTCGAACAACTCGAAAAGTTCGGACTTCCAACAGACGGTAAGCCCATGTTTTCGCTCTCCGAAATTCAGGCAAAAGCGATTCTGGATCTGCGGCTGAACAAACTCACCGGGCTTGAAAGAAAGAAAATCACCGATGAATACGAAGTCGTTCTGGCAGAAATTGAACGCCTCAATTCCATTCTTTCGAATTTCGAGATGCGCATGCAAATTATCTCGGACGAGCTCAGTGTCATCCGCGAGAAGTTCGGGGACGAACGACGTACAGAAATAGACTATACCGGCGGCGGTGAACTCATCATCGAAGATCTGATTGAAGACGATCAGGTCGTGGTAACTATTTCCCACCAGGGACTTGTCAAGCGTACCAATATCTCTGAGTACCGCCAACAGGGGCGCGGAGGAATCGGGGCACGCGGTCTGGGAATGAGGGATGAGGACTATGTCGAACAGTTATTTGTCTCCCACAATCACGACTATCTGCTGTATTTCACCGACTTTGGCAGGTGTTACTGGCTTCGGGTCTTCGAAATCCCGGAAGGAGGTAGAACAAGCAAGGGGCGTTCCATTCGGAATCTCATTCAGATTTCGCCCGACGACCGGGTTCGCGCTGTTCTCATTGTCAGGAAAACGGATTTCAGGAGCGAGGAGTACCTGAAGAATCACTATGTGATAATGGCAACCAAGCGAGGACAGGTAAAGAAAAGCCTCCTTGAAGCATTCAGCCGTCCACGTGTCGACGGAATTATTGCGATTGCTGTGGACGAAGAAGATCAACTGATTGAAGCACATATCACAGACGGCACAGCAGATGTTGTGCTCGCCGCATCAACCGGAAAAGCAATCCGGTTCAAAGAGTCCGACGCTCGTCCCATGGGTCGAAATACGCGCGGCGTACGCGGTATCAGGCTTCGAGGTGGCAGCCATGTTGTGGGCATGGTGGTCATGGAAGATGATTCGCACGAACTTCTGGCTATCAGCGCCAATGGATACGGAAAACGATCGACAATCGACGAGTATCGGGTTCAGTCGCGTGG
>JACZYD010000062.1 GCA_022571255.1 Bacteroidota bacterium | reverse complement strand
GGGTACGAGTTTCCGCTGGATCGAGCGTCGGCAATCAACGCCGGTCGCGGACCTGAAGGGAGGTGCTCGGCGCATATCGTACACCGCTTGATCTCAGATACGATGCTGAGTTCAGAACCGCTGCCGGTCTCAGAATCAGTTTTGATTTCAGAAGCTGTTACGCTGCGATCAGGCATGGAATTCAGTTTTCTAAAACGGGCAACCCTGACATGGGACGTGCATTAAACGCTTGCCTGTCAACAGGGGCTGTTCCTCCGTTCGTCGGGTAAGTTTGTTTTCAGTAGATAGTGTTTTTTAAAATGTTTATCCATTCCATCGCTACGTCAGTACCAGAGACGTCCTATCCACAACAGACTATCGGCGAGATCATGTTGCGGGGAATGGATCCAGCCTCGAAGCCGGCACGTTTGTTGAAACGGATCTATGCCCATTCAGACATTGATAAGCGGCACAGCGTGATAAAGGATTATGCGCTTGCCGAAGAAGGTTTGTTTCTTGACAGCGACCTCCGTTCGCTCAAAAACCCCACCACATGTCAGCGGAATGAGCGCTACACACGGGAGGCAAGGGCGATGTTCACGGAAGTCGGATCTCGGGCTGTCGAAGAGGCGCCGGGTGTGGATCGCAACGATATCCCGCATGTCATCACAGCCTCGTGCACGGGATTTTTTGCTCCGGGGCCGGATTTTTATGTCGTTCATGACATGGGGCTGAGCACGTCAGTGCAACGGGCTCACATTGGATTCATGGGATGTTATGCGGCGTTTCCAGCCCTTCGACTCGCAAGAAGTATAACGATGGCCGATCCGGAGGCTGTTGTTCTGGTAATATGTGTTGAATTGTGTACGCTTCACATCCAGCCGACCGAAGAAATTGACAAAATTATTGCCACTTCCGTATTTGCCGACGGCGCCGGGGCGGCCGTGGTAAGCGCACGCGAACCGTCACAGAAAGGCAGGTCTTTGCGAATGGATTCTTTTTCGACGTCGATATCCCCCGACAGTCAGGACGATATGGCATGGAAGATCGGAGACCACGGGTTCGACATGGTACTGTCGACTTATGTGCCCCGAATTCTGGAGGCAAATGTGCCTGATATCGTCGATTCCTTATTATCTGACTCCGAATATTCTCGAAAAGACATCCATCACTGGGCGATTCATCCGGGCGGAAAAGCGATTCTCGACAAAGTCGCAAAAAGCCTGGAATTGCCCCCCGAGGCGCTGGATGGTCCCCGAACGGTATTGCGCAACTACGGGAATATGAGCAGTGCCACCATTCTGTTTGTTTTAAAAGAGCTTCTGGCGAGTCAACCGAATGAATCGGACCTGGTTTTTGCACTGGCCTTCGGCCCTGGACTTACCGTCGAGAGCGCCATTTTATCGGTGGTCTGATGCCGGCAATCTTCCTGAGGAATCGAGCCGGTCATCTCGTCGAACGTATGGACCTTCCGGATTGCGATCCTGTAAAGCTTCTCAAGACATACCGGCAATTCAAGACGATAAATTACCTGCTGTCGGGGTGGGGTCGAATCTATTCGAAGTATCTGAAGCCGGCTTTGCAGGAGGGTGCCGAAACCGTCCTGGATATCGGATGCGGGGGTGGCGATATTTCGCGGATGATCTGCAAATTGGCGAGCCGGGACGGGTTTAATGTGCGTATTACGGCGATGGATACGGACGAACGGGCGCTTGCATATATGCGGTCTACCCCGCTTTCGGAAGACGTCACGGTGTCCAGCGTTTCGGTAGAAGATTTTCTGGCCAGTCGGCAGCAGTTCGATATCGTACTGTCGAATAACGTTCTTCATCATATCCCGGAGAATGAACTGCCGGGATTTATGGATAATTCGCGGAAGCTCGCTCAAAGACTGGTTATTCATAGCGATATACGTCGCGACGACTTGGCATACGTTGTATTTCTTGGGTCTCACCTGTTTTTCAGGGGTTCTTTTATCGCGGAAGATGGTCTCACCTCCATTCGAAAATCATATCGTATGAGGGAATTACGCCGGTTATTGTCTTCCGATTGGGACGTTCACATGATGGCATTGTACCGGAATCTGTGTATATGGAAGCCATGACAGACACAGACGTTTTGATCGTCGGGGGAGGCCCGGTAGGGTTGTTTCTGGGATGTCTTTTGGCGCGGCAAGGAGTTGATTTTCGCGTTGTTGAGGCGAGAGCCGACCCTCATTCACACTCCCGTTCTATTGGAATTCATCCGACGTCTTTAGAATTGATGTCCGAGACAGGTCTGGCCGATGGGCTGATTCAAAAAGGGATCGCCGTACAGGCCGGAATTGCTTTTGGTAACCGTCGTCGCCTTGGCACGTTGTCTTTTCATACCTGTCCGGGTTCGTATCGGTTCATCCTTTCCATTCCGCAGTATCAGACCGAAGCGGTGATTGCGAAAGGATTTTCGGAGATTGCCCCGGCGGCGCTCGAGCGAGGTGAACGCGCGATTCAAATCGAAGAGTCCGGTGATCGACTTGACGTAGAGCTCGAGTCGGGGACAAGAGTATCAGCGCGGTTCGTGGTCGGAGCGGACGGCTCGACCAGTACGGTCCGGAGGCTTGCCGGCGCAGGTTGGTCCGGGAAGCAATACCCGGATTCCTACATCATGGGTGATTTCGAAGATGATACAGGACTCGGGCCGGTCGCATGCGTTTTTCTGGCTCGCGCAGGACTTGTGGAATCATTTCCGCTGCCCGGCGGGGTGCGGCGCTGGGTCGCAAGAACAGATTCGTTCCTGGAGAATCCGGAGCCCGGGGACGTCGCCGAACTCGTCGCAGATCGAACCACGTTCAGATTGTCTGTCGGGACGTGTACAATGAGCAGCGGTTTTCGCACTTCTTCGTATACGGCCGATAAAATGGCCGTTGGCCGGATTATTCTTGTCGGAGACGCTGCCCACGTGATCTCGCCCATAGGAGGACAGGGAATGAATCTGGGTTGGATGGACGCTGTGGATGCCGCGAATGTGCTTTCCGCCGTGGTTCAGAATCCTGAATCGCGTGAGGCGATATTTCACGCGTATCATGCACGAAGGAAACGTGCCGTCAAAATCGTCAATCGGCGCGCTGAATTCAATATGTGGATGGGAAGAGCCCATCCGGCTTCAGCCGTCAAGCATTTATTGACCTGGGCTCTGCTTCATTCGCCCATAAAGCGCCACTTCGCGAATCAGTTCTCGATGCGCGGAATCGAACCGTCATCGTAGCTCATCGCGACTCGTCGGTACTCTTTGCGGCGCCCGCGACGGCGCTCACGACGGCACGCCGGAGCGCAGAAAGCGAAGGGTAATTTCCGCGCTCATCGATTCCTCTGTTCTGGCGATTCGTGAGCAGGATGACCACAAGGTTTTCCCCGGGGTCTGCAAAAACGAAGGTCCCCGTAAAACCGGTGTGCCCGAATGCGCCATCGGGCATATGATCAACGGGTAAAACGGATTCCGACATCGCCCACCCGAGGCCGTTGCCCGTATAATCTGCCGTAAGAAACTGCCTTACGACTGCCGATGAGATGAGTTGTTTTCCTCTGAACATGCCGCCGTGGAGAAGAAGCATCAAAAGCACGTTGAGGTCGGTCGCTGTGGAGAACAGACCCGCGTGACCTGCAACGCCGCCATGCGCGTAATAACTGTTCCCGTCATTCACTTCACCTGTTAACGTATACTGCCTCCACGCCGTAAAAGAGGTTGGATCTTCATCGATCAGATATCCGAAATCGGGATCTTCGACCATCCGGCGCTCAAACGGATTGCCTTGAGACGTAGAGGCAAAGGGTCCATTTTGGACGGCGTCGTACCCGATGCTCGATACGAAACCCGTGTGCGAGAGCCCGAGGGGTCCATATAGCTCAGTATCAACAAATTGATCTACCCCTTGCCCGCTGATGCGCTCGATCAGATAACCGAGTAACATGAATCCGAGATCGCTGTAGTGCCGCTTTTTTCCTACGGCGAAATCCAGCGGAAGAGATCGAATATATTCAAACGCCGCGTAGGGCGAGTCGGCGTGGAAATACGCAGGTTTCCACGGGCTGAGCCCGGCCGTGTGACTCAGAAGGTGGCGGACGGTGATGCTGTCTTTTGATGTGCCTCGGAATTCCATCAGATACGTGTTCAGCGGTGCATCCAGCTCCACGTTGCCACGGTCAAGAAGAATCATCATGCCGAAAGTTGTAGCAAAAACTTTCGTGAGTGAGGCGAGATCAAATACGGTCGTGGTGGTCATTATCACCGGATTCGTCAGCCGTATCCCGTCAAACCCGTATTCGCTGGCATATCCGAAGGCGCGAATCGATTGCACGGTGCCATTTCTGGATATCAGGAGCACTGCGCCAGACACCAGGCGAGAATCGATCGCTTCCTGCACGATCGCTTCGGCCGGATGGATGTAACGATCGGCCGGCAGGTTGGCCGGCAGATCTCCCGACAGGTTGGCCCGCAGGTCGCCTGGAATACGATGAACAGGCTGCCTCTCGGTGCAGGAACCAATGACCAGAAAAAGGCAGACCAAACACAGCTTCGAGGGAAACCGTCTTTCCGGGCCGACTTCTTCGCATTCAGGCAGCATGATTTATCTGGTCGGTTTAGGCTTCAAATCCATTTCCATGTTTAAACAGTCCCATGAAGAACCGAACCGTCAAGGATCGTTGATCAAGCGACCAGCCCGTCGGGTGCTCCGTTGGTTATGATGTGCAAATCTCGCTGCGGATACGGAATCGAAATCCCCTCTTCATCAAAGCGGAGTTTCACGGCCTCCTGCATGTCGAAAAAGACCGGCCAGTAGTCGTCCGTTTTTACCCAGGGGCGGACCGCAAAATTTACGCTGTTGTCACCCAGTTCCAGAAGTCCGACCGAGGGCTCGGGATCTGCCAGAATTCGGGAATCTGCACTCATGAGTTCGAACAGGACAGATTTTACTTTTTTCAAATCGTCGTCGTAGCCCACGCCGAATACGAGGTCTACGCGGCGCGTGTCTTTTGCGGAATAGTTGGTGATTTCTCCACTCATCACCTGACCGTTTGGTACGATGATCATTTTATTATCCGGAGATCGGAGCCGGGTCGTAAATATTTGAATCTCTTCGACCACACCGGTAATGCCTCCGGCTTCGATAAAGTCGTTCACTTTAAAGGGCCTGAAAACGATGAGCATGATGCCGGAAGTGAAATTTGAAAGGGTTCCCTGCAGGGCAAATCCTATGGCCAGCCCGGCAGCGGCGATTATCGCAGCGAACGAGGTTGTATTTACGCCCAGCCGATCCAGGGCGGCGATGATTACAAAAGCCATAAGTGTTATAAAAATGAGGTTTGTCGCGAACTTCACAAGAGTCTCGTCGAGATTCCGCTTTATCATGATGCGCTCGATTCCCTTGGTTACAAGGCGTGCGACAATGCGCCCGACTACGAAAGTGATTACGGCCTAGATAAAAGCGATTCCGTATAAAACAAGGAGGTTTTCAACGTTGATAGAATTGATGAAATCCATAACAGAAGTGGGAATGAATTAAACGAAAAGGATCACATTGCCGGAAGATAGGTTTCCCGCGGAATCAGAGTGTGACGGATTCCCTTCTTGTCCCGGTAGAAAAATGAGAGGAGGCACATGGTGTCAAAACCGGGTTGAAAAAGTGATTGGCTGCTGGCATATTGAACATGGTGCACAGCGTCCGACGGTCAGCCCAATCTGAACGCTTGATGATCGGCAGCTGTCTTTTTGCGGGTCGTTGTTGATGGTTTTGCAGATCCAACGTCGCATGATCTGTGGCCGTTGGAAATTGTCATCGCTTCCGTTACAGCGATTATTTCCGCCCTGATCGGATCTTACGTCGGGCTTGCCGTAAGGAAATCACTTCAACGAAAACACGGAAGAGATGAAAGCTGTACTCCTTTTCGTCGCTCTCTTGCCTTGGTGCGTTTCTATGGAAGTCTTGCCTCACGCAGGAGCCCCTTTTGGATAAGAGCGTTCCCAGAACGCGTTGACAGACCTTAGAACGGCGCATCCCCTGTACGGGATTTATCGTCTCGTGCACTCAGCTGCGGCTCGTCTGGCTCTGCGTCTGCCTCTTCACCGGGCTCCAGGTAATCTGACGCACCGAAATACCTGTTCAGGTTTTCAAAACGCGCGTGCTGAGTCACAAACGCCAGGGAAATATTGCCAATGGGTCCGTTTCGTTGTTTACTGATGATTATTTCTGCGAGGCCATCGGTTGAGTTCCCGTTTTCGTCGACGGTAATTCCGTATCGCTCGGCCCGGTAAATGAACAGAACCACGTCCGCGTCCTGTTCGATTGAACCGGATTCGCGCAGATCCGACAACATCGGTCGTTTGTCTCCGCCGCGCGTTTCGACCGCGCGACTGAGCTGCGAAAGCGCAATCACGGGCACATCCAGTTCCTTGGCGAGCGATTTGTGCAATTTCTTGCTCGCGATTCGAGTTTCTGTTGGTCGTTGAACCGTGCATGAGTTGCAGGTAATCCACAATGATCAATCCGATATCATGCTCTGCTTTGAGTCGTCTGGATTTCGCCCTGAGTTCCAGGACGGTCAGGCCGGGCGAATCGTCGATGAAAATGGGGGCGGCCGAAAGTCGTCCGGCCGCTCGTGCAAGGGCCGGCCAATCGTTGTCGCGAAGTCGGCCGGTCCGAGCAGCCTGGGCATCGACACGTGCTTCAGAGGTAAGTAAGCGCTGTGCAAGCTGTTGAGCACTCATTTCAAGCGAAAAGATCGCAACTCCCGTCGGGTTGTCTTTGTGCAATGCGGCATTTCTTGCGCACGCGAGTCCGAAGGCGGTTTTACCCATCGAAGGCCGTGCAGCCACAATAATCAGATCCGAATCCTGCCATCCGCCCGTCATCTGGTCGATTCTTGAAAATCCGCTCGCCGTACCGGTTATTCCTCCTTCTTTCCCGTGAATCGATTCGAGTCTGGCGAGCGTGTCTTTAAGCACATCGCTCATGGAGATGGCGGAGCGCCGGAGTTGCGAATCCGATATTTTGAATATTTCTCCCTCGGCTTCGTCAAGCAGCTCAAAAGCGTCTGCAGACGGATCATATGCCCGGCAGACTACACGGGTCATGGTCTCAATCATGCTGCGCAGCAGCGACTTCTCAGCAATAATTCGGGCATGGTATTCGACGTTTGCGGCCGATGCGACCTGACTCGTAAGCTCGGTCAGATAATAGGTGCCGCCAATTTCTTCGAGCTGGCCTTGACGCTTGAGTTCGTCCGTGGCCGTTATGAGGTCGACGGGATTGCCCCTTTCGAAAAGGCTCAATACAACGGCGTAGATCTTATTGTGACGCGACGTATAAAAGCTGTTCGGGGCCAGAATCTCGATTGTTTTGGGAATGGCATCTCGTTCGATCAGCAGAGAACCAAGTACAGCCTGTTCGACCTGAAGCGCCTGTGGAGGAATTCGACCTGCCGGGACCAGGGCGCCGGAAGAGGTGACTGCGCGCGGGCCAGTGTCGGCAATCGGATAGGATTCGGAGAAAGATGCAGGGTTTGTGGGCAGCTCGGTCATACGGTAGATTTATCTTTCTTCGAGACAGGTTTTGATTTCGTTATTACTGCGACGTCCGCTTTTACCGCGACGTCCGTGTTTACTGCGACGTCCGTTTTTACTGCGACGTCCGTTTTTACTGCGACGTCCGTGTTTACTGCGACGTCCGCTTTTACCGCGACGCCCGTTTTTACAGCGATATCCGGATTTTGCGCATGACCGAAGTGCCCGCCGAGTTCAGTATATCGATCTCTCAACAGCTGCATGTCGTCCCAAGTAGGGCGTTTCCAGTTTGGATTTCTGAGCAGCGCAGCGGGGTGATAGGTGACCATCACGGGTAATCCATGGAAGTCATGAAATGTACCGCGCAGTGCGGCTAACGACGATTTCACACCGAGCAGGGACGTTCCGGATGTTCTGCCGACACAGAGAAGGATTTTCGGTCTGATCAACGAGATCTGCCGGTATAAAATCGGAAGATGAGCCTGGATTTCGTCGGTTCGGGGATCTCGATTGTTGGGCGGTCTGCTTTTGAGGATATTTGCGATATACACATCCTCGCGCTCAAACCCGATTGCCTGCAGGATTTTTGTGAGCAGTTTTCCGGCGCGACCGACGAACGGCTCGCCCTTCGCGTCTTCGTCGGCGCCCGGCGCCTCCCCGATGACCATCAGATCGGCCCCGGGGTGTCCCACTCCAAAAACCGGGTTTATCCGGGTTTCATCGAGAGCGATCAGGGTTGTCGTTCGCACATATTCCTCCACTTCTGAGAGTGTCTGATGCATGTGCAGCAGAGAATTTCCTGGAATCAACCCCTTGATGCGATCATAAGCGGACTCGTTCATGGCCGCATCTGCGTCAACGCGGGATTCTCGTAATGGGCGCTGCCTGGATTTCGGGGGTCCAGGAGGTGTGTCGCCCTGCAGCAAAGGTCCATAAACTTCGATCTGATGTTCGAAAGCGGCCCGTATTTCTGCAAGTAAGTCGGGCATTTCAGTGTGTTTTGTTCGGTGAAGGCGTCTCGGTTTGCTACCCGTTTGATCCCGGCCCAGCGCGACCGCTGCTCCGGCAGGATGAAGTCTTGATCCGCCGATTTTAATCGCTTCAAATTTACGCGTTGAGGTCTGACATCCTGTATGTCACACGCCTCTTCTTGCTCACAACTTTCCCCATGCCCCCCGTTGTTTTTCCACGCGTTTTCAACGAGGCGTTGCTCAATGATCCCTGCTGATCAGCCGCGGCCGGTGACAGGTTCCATTTAGATCAGCCGCGGCCGGTGACAGGTTCCATTCCGATTCGCCGCGGCCGGTGACAGGTTCCATTCCGATCGGAAATCAGGCACCGCAAACCTGGTCAAGAAGTGCTTCGGCGACTTCGCGTTTTTCCATCACGGGCAGGGCCGATTGAGTACCGTTGCGTCCCAGGATGGTCACCGCGTTGGTGCCTCTCCCGAATCCGGCCCCTTCGTCGCCCAAATTATTGAGCACAATCCAGTCGAGATTCTTTTTCTCCAGTTTTCGCCGGGCATTCTCGATGGCGTTGTCGGTTTCCAGTGCAAATCCAACGAGTGTCTGATTCTCCTGCTTGTTTGCGCCCAGCGCGGCGAGGATATCTTCCGTGCGTTCGAAGACGAGTTCGTCGATTCCTCCGTTCTTCTTGAGCTTCGAGGAAGAAACGTCTCTGGGACGAAAATCGGCTACGGCAGCGACCATAAAGATGAGTTCAGCACTGCCGTATGAATCCATCGCTGCCTTCATTTCAGCAGCAGTGACCACGTCGATCCGGACCACATCGAGCGGTGTTTCCAGCATAGTGGGACCCGCCACGAGCACCACATCGGCACCACGACGGGCTGCGGCGGCTGCGATCTCGAATCCCATGGTTCCTGTGGAGTGATTCGAGACAAACCGAACCGGATCAATGGCTTCCCGTGTCGGTCCTGCTGAAACAAGGACCTGTTTTCCCGCCAGCAGACCTTTTTTCTCCGCGGCGATCTGAGCCAGTTTTGATTTGGCTCTTTCGAATATGGCCTCGGGTTCGGGCAGGCGTCCCATGCCGACCAGGCCGCTGGCCAGGTCGCCGTATTCGGCATCCATGACTTCATAACCAAGAGTCCTGAGCGTATCGAGGTTATTTTGAGTCGCCTCATGTGTATACATGTCGTGATCCATGGCCGGACAGATCAGTATCGGACAACGTCCCGCGAGCGCTACCGCAGTAAGCATCGAGTCGCACATACCACTTGCCAGTTTCGCCATGGTCTGGGCTGTTGCGGGCGCAATAACGAAAAGATCGCCCCAGAGACCGATCGAAACGTGTCTGGTCCAGCTGCCGGTTTCATTCTCCGGGAAAATCCCGGTGAGGACCTCTCGTTCAGAAAGAGTACCGAGTGTGAGCGGGGTTACGAATCGCTCGGCGTTCGGAGTCATGAGGACCTGCACTTCGGCGCCGGCTTTCTTGAACAGGCGAACCAGTTCTGCTGTTTTATACGCTGCGATACCACCAGTCACCCCCAGGATAATTCGTTTTCCAGGTAGAGGTAATTGAAGTGGAGGCTTCATTACTCGTTATTCTCGTTTAGAAAATCTGTGATCAGACGCCGGGCTTCCTCAACGGCAATCTCGAGAATATCGTTTACGACGATGGCGTCGAATCGGTCCGAATATCCGAGCTCTTTTCCGGCACGGGCAAGACGTTGCTTCAACGTATCGATGTTTTCTGATTGGCGTTTTCTTAGTCTGCGCTCCAATTCTTCCAGCGACGGAGGTTTTACAAAGATAACAAGAGCCCGATCACCATACGTATTCTTGACTGTCAGCGCGCCTTCGACGTCTATATCAAGAAGGACGGGCTTCTCTCGCGACGATTGTTCGACTTCTCTGCGAAGGGTTCCGTACCAGGAGCCTATGTAGACCTCTTCGTACTCGAGCAGCTCGCTGTCGAGCATGGCCTGGTCGAACTGCGATTGCGTCAGGAAATGATAATGGACACCGTGGATTTCATTATCGCGCTTTGGACGCGTCGTGGCGGAAACAGAAAATCGCATGGCCGGAAAGGCATCGAGCAGGCGATTGGCAATCGTCGTTTTACCGGCGCCACTCGGGGCGGTCAGGACGATGATTCGAGGATCTGGCTCGTTATTCAACGTTTTCTATCTGCTCTCGAATTTTTTCGAGTTGTTCTTTCATTCGCACAACGACGTGTGAGAGGCCTGCGTCGTTTGCCTTTGAACCGATGGTATTGATCTCTCGATTCATTTCCTGGGACAGGAAATTCAACTTTCTCCCGACGGGTTCGTCGCCGGACACGGCTTCTCTGAATATGTCGATGTGCGATCGGAGCCGAACACACTCCTCTCTGATATCCAGCCGGTCGGCGAGCAAGGCCATCTCAAATTCGATGCGGTCATTGTCGATGCGTTCGTCGTCAATAATCTCAGACAGGCGATCTCTGAGGCGTTCTCTCGCCGAGGGAAGTCGCTCGGGGGCCTGCTCTTCTACAATAAGCAAATTGGTTTCAATTTCTGTTAAACGATCCTGGAGTTCTTTCTCGAGGGCCTCTCCCTCTCGGCGCCGCATTTCCAGCATTTTCCGGCTTCCTTCGTCGAGTGCTTTCGAAACGGCATTCCAGATCTCGTCGGCCTCCCCCCCTCCGTTTTCAACGGTATGAAATACATCCGGGAACCTCAAAATATGTTCCAGCTGTATCGGTTCTTTGAGCCCTGCGGCATCCCGTAATTCTTCGAGCAAGCCACGGTACGCCGCCGCCGCTTCCCTGTTGATCTGCTGTTCAGACGATATATCCGAGGGGAGTTCAATCTGAATCTGCACGTTGATGCGACCACGGGAAAAGACACCCTTGACAAGTCGCTGGATTTCGCTTTCACGCTCTGCAATGGTCCGGGGAAGCCGGATGCTGACTTCGCAAAACCGGCTGTTCACAGACCGGAATTCGACGGTGGCTGTAAATCCGTCCGTGCTGAACTCTCCCCGGCCAAAACCAGTCATGCTTGAAATCATGTGTCGTTATTCCGGTTAGGGGGAATGGAGTCGAGCTGTTCCTTCGGTCGCGCAGACTGACAAATTAACCATTGTACAACGAGTGTCAAAGGGCGCGTTTTCAGGACATATTGACGGTCTCTAACTCATTTTTTCGGAAGCTATGATGTGCATTCCAAAGGCTCCCTTTCTGAATCCGAACAACGAGCATTTTAAATATTTGCGAAAATCGTCATAATGCTCGGCAGTGGTGACTTCGAGTAAGCGCTCTTTGTGGTCCCTCATATTTTTGAGCCAGCCGTCATCTATCGTCTTGCGGTAGTGATCCATTGCGATCTCATACACGTTTTTGATTCGGAAATTATTCTCATCGAGGAGGCGTAGTTCCTCCGAAAGTGTCCGGTAATTGCCTGTGAAAGCATACACTTTGTTGATATGCTGACTGAGTGAATCTGCCCAGTCCTTATGGCTGGAATGCGTGAAATGAAGTTCTTTGTTGACCATCATGCCACCGGGAGTCAGCATCGAGTGGCACTTCGCGAAAAAACCACCCAGATCCTCAAAATGCACAATCACCTCATCGGTGAATATGGCCTGGTAGGTCTCAACTTCCGGGAGATTCTGCCAGTGGATGACTTCGAACGTAGCATCCGCCCCGTATTTCTCCGCCCGCGCCTCGGCTACGGGTATCGCCATGGGTGACACCGTGATTCCATGACCGATCGCACCATACTTGTGACAAAAATAAACAAGCGGCCCGCCCCAGCCACATCCCACATCCATGATGCGATCGCCAGGTTTCAGTCGCATCAATTCGGCATATTTATCCAGTTTTTTCTCCTGGGCCTGCGTCATGGTAAATCCGTCTTCCCAGATACAACTGGAATACGTATTCCACTCGCCACCGGTTATCGTGATGAAGAACTCCGGATCGACCTCGTAATGATATGCCAGACGAACAGTTTCTTCGTCAAAATCGTACGTTTGATAGAGCTTGCGTCCATCGGTGGGAGTTGATTCGAGGACGGGGTCAAGATGTTCTCGCATGGGATATCCTCCGAATTTTTCTTGTCTTCTGAATTTTACTCTCGTTGTGATTATTGCTCGCCAGTCGTACTGAGCATGATCGGTTCGCCCAGACCGAGCCCTATCAGCTGATCCTTTTGCGTAAGGGCGTCTCCTACGACCAGATACACCATGCGATCCGGATCGATGTATTTCTCAGCCAGTCGCTGGTGCTCATCGGCATCGAGCGAGCGCACATAATCTTCCCTCTCGTTTACGTAGTCATACGGGAGATCATAGGTTGCGATTGTGCGCAGCATGCCATTGAGAGCACCCAGCGTCTCGAAACGCCTGGCATTGGAGAGCGTCAGTGCGTCTTTCGTAAACGTAAGGTCTTCGTCGCTGATCTGCTCGCGATACTTGCGCATCTGATCCCTGAATATTTCGACGGATTCGTACGTCACGTTCGAGCGCACGGCCGACGAAGCGGTGAACGGACCTGCATATCTGGTTCCGGAAAAGCGTGTGTTGGCACCATACGTGTACCCCTTTTCCTCCCGGAGGATCAGGTTCACAAAGCTGTTGAAATTGCCACCGAGTTTATAATTCATCACTGTGGCCGGATAATAATCAGGATCGTCCTGTTTGAGTGCCAGATAACCGATGCGGATTTCCGATTGTTTGGCACCGGGGACATCCACGAAATACAGTTTTGACTGCTCCGGCCGGCTCGGCGCCGGGATGGCGGGGAGAACGACGGTTTTTTCGGTCCACTTCTCCTCCAACGGGCGGAATTGTGCTACAGCCTGTTCTTTGCTGATGGCACCCGCGATCACAATGCTCGTGACCGTAGGAGAAAAATAATTCTCATAAAAAGACCTCAGATCGTCAGTCGTGATAGACTCGACACTCTCGGGCGTTCCCAGCGTCGAGTTTCCCAGGATGTTATCCGCGCCGTACAGGATCTTCCGAAATACATTGGAAGCTATCGAGGACGGATTGGAACTGCGCCGGTTGATGGTTTCGATCGTTTCCTGTTTGATCCGGATAAACTCCGTTTCGTCCCACCGGGGTTCGAGCAGTATTTCCTCTGTGAGGGCATAGGTTTCCGGCAATCTGGATACGAGGCTGTTCCCGTTGATCGTGATCGATTCGGCAGACGTGAACATGCTGATTCTGGCCCCCAATTCGTCGATCGCTTTTTCGAGTTCAATGGGTGTACGATTTGCCGTGCCCTGCATCAGGATATCGGTCATCAGATTGGCGACTCCGATTTTGTCCGGATCATCGAGCGTCATGCCTCCGGCCAGCGTGATGGAAAACTGCACGAGTGGCAGTTCGTAGTGCTCGATACCATATATCCTGAGACCATTATTGTACGTATGTGACCAGATTTCGGGCACTTTGGTCTTGACCGCCGGGCCTTTTTCCGGCTCTACGGTGCGATCGAAGACAGAAGGAATCTGCGCGATGATTTTGTCTGAAGGCTGCGCGGCATCATCAACGCCGGCCGACTGGATCGTTTCTTCTACGACGGGAAATCTCTCAGAATCTTCCGTTACGAGATTGGTAGCGCCCATCGGCACAAAGCTTGTCAGCACGTAATGCTGACCCTTGATATACTTCTCGTAAACCCGCCAGACGTCTTCTTCGGTAACAGCAAGTGATTTCCGGATATCCTCTTCGATAAAACCGGGCGAACCGGCGAATTCGTTGTAACTCGCCAGCGCGAATGACTTGCCGAGAACGCTCGATATGCTGTTGTAGAAATTCGTTTCTGTTTTTGCCTTGATGCGGTCCAGGTCTTCTGCCGTGAACCGCTCTTCTTCGAAACGATCGAATGCCGTATGGATCGCGGACTCAATTTTTTGAGTACTGGTGCCTGGAAATGCACGCACCCGAAATCGAAAAACACCCGCGATCTCGCCGCTCGACTGAAAAGCCGATGCCGATGGCGCCAGTTTCTCATCCTCCACAATGACCTTGTAGAGCGGCGAGTCCTTTCCGTCAGACAGGAGTTCGGACAGCATGCTCAGCGCATAAGAATCATCGTTGTATTCCTCGACGGTCGCGTAAACCATGTTCAGCTCCGGCGAGCGGGCAAAATTGTCTTCGTGGTATACCCGTTTGGTTTCTGACAGCGTGACACGGCGTATCTCTGGATCCGGATTGTCCGGTCCGGATTCTATCTCGGCAAAATATTTCTCGATCCACTCCCGGGTCTGCACCTCGTCAAAGTCGCCGGCAATGACCAGGGTGGCATTGTTCGGCCCATACCACTTCCTGTAAAAATCACGCACGTCTTCAAGCGAGGCGTTCTTCAGGTCTTCGAAGGAACCGATAACCTGCCAGTTGTACGGGTGGCCTTCCGGGTAGATCAACTTGTCGATTACATAGCCGGTGTGTCCGTACGGCCGGTTGTCCACGCGCTGCCGCTTTTCATTCTGCACGACGTTTTGCTGGTTCAAAAATGCTTCTTCCGTGACCGTACTCAGCAGCCAGCCCATCCGATCGGACTCGAGCCAGAGCACCATTTCAAGCGCGTTGCTGGGCACAACCTCGTAGTACACGGTCTGGTCGTTCGATGTACCGCCGTTGAGCGTCCCGCCGGCAGCTTGAATTTTCTTGAAGAACTGATCCTGCCCTACATGCTGGGACTCCTGAAACAGGATGTGTTCGAAGAGATGGGCGAAGCCGGTGCGGCCAACTTCCTCCCTGTTGGACCCCACATGATAAATAATGGCCACCGATACAATTGGATCCGACGTATCACTGTGGAGAACGACGTCGAGCCCGTTATCGAGTGTATATTTGGTGTAATCGATGTTGAAAGAGGCTTGATCGGATGTCTGGCAGGCCGATAGGACGACGACCAGACCGAAAAACAGGAGAAACCGGACGTTTTTCATGAACTTTAGGGATTTGAGCGCAAAGAAAATGGCAGTGTTTTGCCGGGGGGACCTGTATAGTAGCAAAAAATGTTGAAAAAATCCTTTTTGTAAGCCCTGAACATCGCGTCGGGGAATCCACTACAAAGGAAATCCCGGAGCACACAAATGAATTCCCGATTCGGATCGGGCGGGGCGATCATCGTCGATACGAAAACCGTTCCGGTCTTACCTTGGTGAAAAGCGCCACAAATGAGAAAAACATGTCTGAGAATAATAATCATCACATTCGCCTTGTCGTATTACAGGGCAGCGTGCGGCCTGGTAACAACACGGCCAAAGCGCTTGCACTCGTTGTCGACGAAGTCGTTAATAATGCGCGAGTCTTCATAGAGGTGATCAATCCCACATCGATGCATCTTCCGCTGCCTGGACAGGGCGCGTCCGAAGACGCGAAACGGATGCGAGACACAGTGGCGGCGGCGGACGGAATCATTTTCGCAACGCCTGAATATCACGGAAGCTTTTCGAGCGTAACGAAGCTGATCATCGACAACCTCGGGTTTCCCTCGGTGTTGTCGGGAAAACCCATAGCGCTGCTCGGCGTTGCGGCGGGCCGGATCGGAGCAATCAAGGCGCTGGAGCATCTGCGAAGCGTAGCCTCGCACGTCGGCGGGATCGTTTTACCGGGGCCGGTCTCGGTCGCGCAGGTGAACACCATCTTCGATGATGAGGGCAACTGCCTGGACGAAGGCATAGAAAAGATGATTCGCGGCGTGGCCACCGGCCTGATTCACTATATCGAGAATCATATCTGTCCTCGTATTGCGCTGGAGGCCATGGTGCGCAGCGCAGGGGTGGCGTAGATTTCTCCCCGGATATTCAGTGCTGATTCTAATCCTGTTCGTCGAGATAGGGTGATTTCTTTACTGTTCGTCGAAATAGGATGAATTCCATACTAATTGGTGAGATAGGGTGAATTCCTTACTGTTCGTCGAGATAGGATGAATTCCTTACTAATTGGTGAGATAGGGTGAATTCCTTACTGTTCGTCGAGATAGGATGAATTCCTTACTAAATGGTCGAAATAGGGTGATTTCCGTACTAAGTGGGAAAATGATCATGATCGCCCGAACAGACCGGATTAAACGAATAGAAAAACTGTAAATCCTGTGTGTATGCGACTTACGGTCAGATTTTCGCTCGTGATGCGGGGATTTCGCCTTGCTGAGGCGGCAAGGATTGCGCTGTCCGCGCTGCTCATCACCGCTGCCAGCAGAGCGGAAAGGAAAATGGCCATGACAGTCGCAGGCAGATATTCCATCACAGCATGGGCACGATGAATTCCGGATTTTCGATTTCGGGCATGAGAATTGTCCCGATCAGACCGATACAGATGGGAATCAGGCCGAGGCTCAGATAGACCCCGCTGGAGATGTACGCGCCGAGCTGTGCAGTTTTTTCGTCCTTTGCCGAAAGGCATCGCTGTGATTTCTTCGTTTACGACTCATCTTCTTCCTCTTGTCTTGGGGTTGATAAGATCGTAAGATTCCACCTTATTTATGGATCACACTGTCCGAAGAACCCGGACCATCTCTTATTTCTAAAAGAATTACTCGAGCATGATTGTTAATGGACGCCAGGCCCCAATCGTCAATTAATGTTGAGCTCAACATTAATCGACTTATGTGCAGTATCCATTTATGTGTAGTAGAACTGATTTTGTGCTCTGATCGAGTGATTGGCAGCTGTGAACTCAACATAACTGATTCGTGATCTTGAGAGTAATCTGACCTGTCCACCCCTTTCAGTCAGATGGAGATCACAATGCTCAAAGAACTTTTTCCCAAACAGCACACACGATACACGGATTCCCCTACTGCCCATTGGCTGCAGAGTTTTGCAGAATGGCTTGTTGCTGAAGGCTACGCACATAATTCAGCCTGTGGCCATGTCAGGCGGTTGAGGCAGGCACTGGAACGGGGCAGTCCGATACCACCGGATTCATCAATTACATCGGATCAGATCACCGCATTGTTCACTGGTCACAGCGATGGAGTGATGTTTAAGGCCACTATGAGAGCGTTTCATCGGTTTCTCCAGGTGCACGAGCGCCTCGTAGATGACAAGAAGTTCTCGCAGTTTGATGAATTCCTGTGTGCTTATCGAGCGCACCTAACCGAGCTGCGCGGCTTCAGGAAGACAACTGTCAGTCAGCATATTGGGACCATATCGAGATTCCTGACAGAGGCTTTGCTGGCGAACAGTCCACTCAGCTCACTTTCACCGCAGGCAGTCGAGGCATTCGTTGTCGCCAATGGTCAGCGAGTCAAACGACAGAGTTTACAGCACATTGTGGCGCATCTGCGCTCGTTCCTTCGCTTTTGTTATGATCAGAAAGTGATTTCACGTCGTCTCGATACGATTGACACGCCTCGCACATATCGAGGCGAGCTGCCGCCACGCGCGCTGCCATGGAATCACGTTCTTGGTTTGCTCCACTCGATTGACCGATCCCAGATGAGCGGCTGCCGTGATCACGCGATGCTGTATCTGATGTCGCACTATGGCTTGCGGCCGTCCGAGGTCGCATCGCTCTCTGTGGATTCAATCGACTGGGCATCGCGCACCTTGCGTGTCGAGCAAAGTAAAACCCTGACGACGTTAGTTCTGCCGCTCTCAGACGAAGCGCTGCTGATATTAAAACGGTATCTGCGCTCCGGGAGGCCCTCAAACACACGTCCTGGCCTATTTTTGAGACTTCGCTCACCAATCGTCCAGATAAAACACTACGCAGTGGGTGACGTCTACAAGAAACGCGCCCGTGACAGCGGACTGCCACTTGAGGGCACTTCCTCCTATTGTCTTCGACACTCTTTCGCGATGCGATTACTCACACGCGGGGTTGGCGTAAAAATTATCGGTGATCTATTGGGGCACCGGACACTGGAGAGTACCTGTGTCTATCTGAGGCTCGAGACCGAGGCGCTGCGCGGCGTTGCCCTACCTGTTCCAAACGAAGGAGGGCAGCTATGAATCAGATCATATGCCAGCTGGATTCGATTATCGATCGGTATCTGCAGCGCCAGCGCGCCCTTGGCAGAGCGTACATCGGTGAAGAGTGGATGCTCATGTCAGTGAGCCGGTTCCTGAGCGATCGAGATATCGAAGATCTGGATCAGACCGCCTTCGATGCCTGGTGTCAGTCCTTTTCGGGCCTTACAGCAAACGTGCGACGCAACCGGCAGCGAGTCGTAAGAAACTTCTGTCTGTATCGGCGTCGCACCGAACCAAGCTGCTTTGTGCCTGACATCAATCGATTTCCGCGGCCGAACGCCTATGTTGCGCCCGTCATATTTGGGGCGGCTGAGGTCGGCCGCATGCTGGTGGCCGCCAAACAAATGAGGCCCACGCCAGGTTCGCCCCTCCGGCCATCCGTCATGCGACTGGCGGTCGTACTGCTATATACGGCTGGACTGCGCCGAGGCGAATTATTGAGCCTCACGTTGGGAGATGTCGACAGCACTCTCGGCGTGCTCCGAATACGCAATACCAAGTTCCACAAAACCCGATTCGTGCCCCTGTCTCCGGGCGCCCGGCAAGAGGTTCGGCGCTATCTCAAACAGCGATCAGGACCGCCGTTCAAGATGAGTACGGACTCGCCCCTACTGTGCAACTGCCACAGTGGTTTTCGCCCCTACACGGGAACGGGCTTGAGTTATGGGATTCGCACATTGTTTCAGGAGGCGAATGTTCGCTCCAGCGATGGACGCCGGCCACGGGTGCATGATTTCCGGCACAGCTTTGCCGTTCAGGCACTCTTGCGCTGGTACCGAGAGGGCGCAGATGTGCAGTCCAGTCTACCGAAGCTGGCCATGTATATGGGCCATGTCTCGATCGTCTCGACTGCCTACTACTTGAAGTGGATTCCAGATATCGCCGAAGCCGCGAGCCGCCGGTTCGAATCTCACTTCGGGCATCTTCTCGATGGAGGTCTGACATGAAAACTACTCGTCCCAACGAACTCGGAAAGTGCCTGGTGCGCTTTTTCGGCAACTACCTGCCAATCATGCGCGGGTTGAGCCAGCATTCAATTCGAAGTTATCGTGACGCTATTGTGCTGTTCTTGCGCTTCGTTTCCGAGCACTCGGGCAGACGTATCGAGGATCTGGAGCTTGAAGATTTTACCGCGGAATACGTCAAGGATTTCCTTTCTTTCCTTGAAGAAAAGCGCCATAACGGCATAGCTACCCGCAATGCCCGACTTGCAGCGCTGCATACGCTGGCTCGGTTTTTAGCCGCAGATTATCCCGATCATCTGGCCGAATTGCAACGCATTCTGGGCATACCCTTCAAGCGGGGAGCACGGTGTGCACCCATCGAATATTTCGAACCCGTGGAGGTCAAGGCACTCCTCGATCAAATAGACTGCACGAGCGACCTTGGAAGACGCGACTATGCGCTGTTTGCACTGATGTTCAACACGGGGGCGAGAGTACAGGAGATTCTCGACCTTCGCCCCTGCGATGTTCGAACCGAGCCTCCCCATCAGGTTCGTTTCAATGGCAAAGGCCGTAAGGTTCGACTCTGTCCGATTTGGCCGCATACGGCAAAGCTACTCGAAGAGCTCGCACGCCGCTCCATGCACGCGGACGGCAACGAGGCACCGCTGTTTCTAAATCGGCACGGCGCTCAACTGACTCGTTTCGGTGTGCGGTATTTGCTGAACAAATATGTTGTAAATGCCGCCAAAACAGTCAACACTCTAGCCGAGAAACGGCTCCACCCACATTCGCTGAGACATACCACGGCGATCGCGCTACTGAAGGCAGGAGTTGATTTTGCGACCATCAGTCAGTGGCTCGGACATGCCAGCCTGAACACGACAATGGTCTACGCCCGAGCGGATCTGGATTTGAAGCGAGAGGCTCTTGCCCACGTATTTCCGGATGTGTTGCCAACACCGGCGGCGGGCCACCTGGCGATTCCTGAACAAGATCTTGTGGGTTGGCTGAGGAGATTGTGAAAATGTTATGTTGAGTTAAAACGGCGTAAATGCCTAAATCCAGCCCTCGGTGACGCAACTACACATAAATGGATACTGCACATAAATCAAGTATTAAGACGTCTGTCTTGGCCAGCGCGGCCACCAGTTTGGGATACGTGCCATCGGCGCGCGCAATTTGGATGGATTCGAGAAGCCGTGACAGGCGTTCATACCGGGCCGTGAAGCCCTCG